>CAIKUK010000024.1 GCA_903830625.1 Candidatus Yanofskyibacteriota bacterium | reverse complement strand
TCTTATGAGCGTTTATTATTTTCTGAAAATAATCTATTGAATGCGGAGCCGAATCCAATAATTTTACATGGCGTTGGTAAAGATTATAGAATTCCGGCAAGTCTTTCTCGGTTAACTCTATAAATTCGAATCCGGAATTTTGTCCTTTATAAATCTTACTCCGCGCGTTTTTACTTATGGAATTCATCAAATAATCTTCAAAACTATTAACACCCTCTAAAGAAATGATCATGGTTGTGAATATTTCCTGGAATCCATCTGTTGTAAAATTATCCGCAAAATACGGCTTATAGATATTTAATCTCAAAACATCACATCTAAACTTTTTAATCAATTCGCGACCCAACTCAAAGCCATTAATAATAAATTTTTGGTCGACAAAAAATATTTCCGTATAAATAAACAGCGGTAATTCAATAATACTCTGATTTCCTTGTTTTTTCTCAAAAACAGGGAAAAATGCCTTTAATTTCCCATCTTCAAAAACTCCAACAAATGAACGTTGACTTTTATAAGCACTCTCGGCAAATTCGGCAAAAGAATCGGAGTAGGCAATATAATCAATCTTGTCTAAATAACTGCCCAACTCATTTTTGTCTATCTTTTTTAGAACCATTGGATATTATTCTATCTAATCTCTGATAAAAATACTGTCTTGCTGTAAAGGTTGGCCGTCTATTGGGCTTCTAAAATCGCCCTCACCCCAAATTCCGGCGTACCTAAACCCTAAATCCTCTAACAAGCGACAAATATCGTTGAACAAGGGCTGACCGTCGTAAAGCCGTCGAAAAGAAGTTTCCGCAATGACGGCTTTAGCCATGCTGAATATTATTTTACCTCCCCTAATTACTTTGTCTTCGGTACCTTGAACATCAAGTTTAATCAAAATGGGTTCATCCAATTGTATCTCTCCGAGAACATTGTCCATAGTATCCACGCTAATATCCTGCATTGCTTCGCCGGCCGTGACCGGAAATATTTCTTTCTGGAAAGAAGACATCTTTATTAATGACGAAGCTCCTGAATAAGAACTACGAAAAAAATTGCTTTGCCCCTTGAAATCGCTTAGAGCAATATTGAATGCTTTAAAATTAGCTACGCCATCAAGTTTATTTTTTGTTAGCTCAAAACAATCGGTCAGTGGTTCGAAGGCATATATTTGGGCTTGCAGAAATATCCCGTGAAATTGTAACGAGAAATTACCCTTACTGGCCCCGACATCAATTATGGTCTTGAAGTCAATATTTTTGAACCATTCAATCTTCTTCTCTTCGGAAAGTTCATTTTTACTAATCCTGCCTATTTTTATACCGAAACCTCGAAAAAAACTTTTGATAAGTTTTTTTATTGATTTTCCCATTAAATTATCTCAACTTTAGGAACCGGTATGATGAAATGACCGCCACGTTTTAAAAACTTGTCTTTTTGCTTTTTTAGAACTTCGTCTTTAAAATTCCAAATAAACATAATCGCGTAATCAGGATTATCTTTCTCAAGATATTCCTCTGACACGATTGGAATATGCGTACCGGGAGTATATAGACCTTGTTTATATGGCGTCGAATCAACTATGTATTCTATGTCGTTAGGCCCAAAACCACACATATTTAATAAAACATTGGCCTTAGCTGAAGCTCCATAGCCGATTATTCTTTTACCTTGCTTCTTTAATTTCGCAACGGTTGCAACCAGCCCGGCTGGGATAGATTTGATATTATTGGCAAAACGACTATAAGTTTTATCATCGTACATACCAATATCATGTTCGTATTTGTAAAGATCGTTAACTTTGGATAAAACGGCATAAGGTCGCTCTGAAATTCTTTGAATAAAGAATCTGATTGACCCACCATGAGTACTGAACCTTTGAAAATCAAAGATTTCAAAACCATTACGCGCCAGGAGAACCTCCAAGGGTTTAGCTAGAAAATATGAAAGATGTTCGTGGTAAATCGTATCAAACTCATTTTTTTCAATCAGGTCGACTAAATAAGGAAACTCCATCATCAAAACACCTTTTTCTTTTAATAAAACGTTAATGCCTTGAAAAACACCTTCCAGGTTATCAATGTGAGCAAAGACATTTATTCCGCTAATCAGGTCGGCTCGGCCATATTTCTTCGCCACTTTAGTAGCGGTATCTTTATTGAAAAAAGCAACGTAAGTCTCAACGCCGGCTTTGGCTGCAACCGATTTAAGATTTTTTGCTGGGTCAATGCCTAAAACCTTAATCCCGGAACCCTTAAAGGTTCCTAAAAAAGCGCCGTCATTACTTCCTATATCAACGACAAAAGATTTGGATTTTAGGTTAAATTTTTTAATCACTTGTTCAGCAGTCGCGGTAAAATGTTTAAGCATCGTCTTAGACATTGACGACATATATAAATAGTGGGAGAAAAGCTCGCTCGCGTCTATTACGTGCTGAAGTTGAATATTGCCACAAATATGACAACGCTGAACATTGAGCGGATAGCGTTTTTCGGCGATAGGTTTTGTAAGAAAACCATTGGGCTTAGGCATTGGCCTCAAACTCAAAAACGTTGACAATTTTCTGCCTTGACAAATCCGGCAACTGGTTATTTCCTTGATTATTGGCATATAAATCAAAAACCTATACTTTAGGTGGAATATACCAAAAAATGGGCCAAATATCAAGCAAAAAATTACTTAGAGTGTTCCAAGAAATATTTAACTGCTTCCTCGGGAGAAGCTAAATCACCTGCCTGCCAGTATTTGAAAATTCTCAAAATTTCGCTATCAATCAGATTGCTCCGCAAATCAATCGTGGTGCCTTGCGAGTGAACGGCTTTTTTATTCCAATCAAGTGTTTCTCCCACAATATTGTAAATTGCGATTTTATTTTCCAACCCAGCTCTTTTCAGAGCGGCGAGCACGGTTAAATAACCTCTGATTTGGTGGAAAGGGGGAGAACAAATGCCTAATTTCACAATGCCATTGCGAAGACAATAATTAACAACTGCTTCCGCTTCGATTTTAGTGTTAGAAAATCTGAATTTACGGCCAACTCCGACATCTGGATGATCATAATCAATTACAATAATATCTTTGCTTCTGACACCCTTATTGATAAGTCTCTTTTTTATTTCTTCGGGCTTACTGCAAGCCGGATGTTCCAAACCACAGATACCTATTTTTGTTTCCACGGAGGTATTCAAACTATTTTCTTTTGAGATCTTGGCCCCGATGTTTATGATTGACGATTCATTATCGGGGGTCTGTGAAAATAGATACACTAGCTCGCACTTCTCGGAAACAGAATTAAAAATTAATGTCTCGAGTTTTACCAGCGCGAAAGCTTGCTCGGGATATTTGGAAAAATATTCTCTAATTTCATTATTTTTCATATTTTTCAAAGTAAGCCTCGATCATTATTTTATGATGCGCTAAAATTCCTTCAGGAATTTTTTTGAAATATTTGCCATTTTTAATATTTCCGCGCACTTCGCATTTAAAAAGGAGTGAAATAGCATGGCCATCTCCTGATCTTTGGCCCCCTTTCGGCCAATTAAAGACCGTGATAAAGTCAGTAGATTTTAATTTAGCCCCAAGATCTCTTTCTGCTACTCTCTGGCAAGCATCTTCAAGGCTTTCATTCAAACCGATGTAGCCACTAGGCAATGCCCAACCATTAAACTGCCCGGTCTTTTCAATCAACACAAAAGAATTATCCGGATGAATAACCAATAATTCAACCGCGGTTATAGGCAATAATCCTTTCAAAGATTCAAAAATTTCCCGGGGCATGTTGGGGAATGGAGTAATTTTTTTTAATTCTTCGGCAAGTTTAATTGTGTCCATATTTTAACATTATTTATATAAATATTTGTCCGGATTTTCGATTGTATCCAATAATTGCTTGACTCGTTCAATGTAGGTGTGTTGGGCTACGGTTTTTACATATCCGGCTTTCATAATCTCTTTTCTCTCTTTCTCGTGCTCGAGGTAGTAAATAACTTTTTGTCTCAATTCGTTCTCGTCTCTAAATAATACTACTTCCTTGCCCTCAACATAAGCCCTTTTTATATCCTCGCGTACATAATCGGTCATGAACATTGCCCCGCAACCCGTAACTTCAAACGGCCGATTACTAAGACCCTCAGCGGGCATGACATCCCAATTTATATCAATCACAATCTTGCTATTGGTATATATGTCCAACCTTTGATCGCCATATGAACGGCCATGAAAACAATTTTTTAACGATGTATCCGCCCAGCTGTCGGTCCCCCAGATATTCAGACCAAGGTCGGCGATGGCCATTAAATATTTTTCACGATTAGGATAGAGCTCATTATTGTGAGTACCAATGAATGTAATATCATATTTTCTATCGCTAGGCATTTTATCCTCCGGAATAGGTTCTGTTGAATGGGCCATATAGTGGCAATTCTTCAACCTAAGCTCATTCCAAAGACGACGCAACACAACATGACATTGGTTGAAAAAATGGTCATAGACCGGTGCAATCTTGCTTATTACCGGCCAATGGTCCATTAGATCAATATAGAAACATGCGGTTGTCACCCCCATCTTTTTAATCTCTTCAATGGTTTCCGGATAAATATTCTCGGCCTTTACTGCAAATACTAAGAATGGTTTATAATCATTAACCAAAGAGATTAGCTTTCTGTTCGTTCGGTCAAGAGTGATTTTTTTAATAATCCGAAGTCGCGGAAAAACCCTCATCAACTTCCTTAGGATTGAACTGGAATATAATTTACCACTTCGATTGTCAAAAGAAATACAATCATAACCCAAGGTCTGAAAGGCCCTAACATGAGGCATGGTAAAGAATGAATCGGCCGGACTGATTACAATGACCCGTTTTTTATCTTGATTATCCATATTAATTTAGCTCTCTAAAAAAATTATTAAATTTATCGGCCACAACGCGATGGCTAAAATTGCTCTCGATGTACTTTCGAGCATTCACTCCCATTTGCTGTCTTAATGAACGGTTAGCGGATAAAATTTCTATTGCTTGACTAAGTTGTTCCGGATTTTTCGCTTCAACCAGTTTACCCGTTTCTCCATCAATAACAATTTCATTAATAGACCCCGTATTCGTTGATATTATTGGTAAACCTGAAGCGGATGCTTCAGCCATAGAATAACCGAACTGTTCTTCCCAGCCTCCACTTGGTTCCGATGGATGAACAAAAATATTAGAGCCCGCAAAAACACCGGGCAACTGTTCATTTGGTAACCAAGGAATTACAGTAATTTCATTTTGTAGCTTATTCTGATTAACAAAATCGTGTATAAAATCTTCAAGCGGTCCAGTACCGATCATGACCAAATGTAAATCCGGATTCTTATTTAATGATAAAAGAAAAGCATCAAGGAGCGTATTAATTCCTTTTCTTTTATCAAAAACGCCGGCAAAAGTAATAATAATTTTATTATCTAGATTATTTTTTACCCTAAAATCAGAATTAATACTAGGGCTGAACTTTTCAGTATCAACACCAGAAATAGGAGCAACTAGAATTTTAAAATCTGTGGTAGCATAACTTCTTAGTATTTCTGCCGCCTTATGGTTACCACAAATCGCGCCTGCCGAATTTTGAATTGTTTTTTTAATGATATGTTCCGTAAATTTCAATTTTAGTCCCCGAAGCCGCGACTTGTAGGGTACGTTTTGCCAGGTAAAGAACACATGCTTCAGGTCAAGTTTTTTAGCAAGACGAGCATTGAAGTAAGTGGTCAGCAAATTAGGCTCAATTGCGGTATATATGATATCGCCCAATTTTGCGTTTTGTTTAATTATATTTTTAGCTCTTGGCATCCAACCTTTTAATAACCCCCTGATAATTGGGTAATGGGAGTGGAAAAAATATGCTTCGGTACTAATTATTTTAATATCTTGACGAACTGGAGTCTTAACTTTTATCTTACCTCCCTTGGCCTCCCAAGTATTCGGGAGAATAAAAAATAACTTTTCTTTCTCTGGGAAAAAATCAAAAACCTTGAAATATCTTTCATAAACGTAAGGATATGAGGTTATAAAAATTTTACGCATATTAAATCCTACCATAATGAACTATCCCCTTGAACATGGCCGGCGTTACTTTAGAATCAATTGAATTTCTATTAAGCAACATTAAATTGGTTTTGCTGGATATTCGCCCTGTCTTAACTGTAAATGCGGAGCGAAAATATTCTTGGTCAAGAATATCCCTGACTTTTTGATTGCTTCGGCCATAAGGATACGCAAAATTGGTCATTTTCTTGCCAAGTTCCTTCTCTAAGATATTTTTGGAAGTCTGAACTTCATATCGTATATCCTCGTCGGAGATAAGATCAAGCTTCGGATGAGTGTGAGAATGTGGAAAGAATTCCACAAGACCGCTATCTGCCATCTCTTTTATCTGTTGCCAATTTAAAGTTGGCAGAGCCGTACCTTTAGTTGTGGTCCTGGCACCGCCCACGGAACCAGTCACAATAAAAATAGCCGCCGAAAACCCATATTTTTTGAGGACCGGGAAAACGTAATCGTAGTTATCTTTATAGCCATCATCAAATGTTATTATGACAGTTTTAGGCGGAAGCTCCCGACCGCCCTCAAATAATTCAATTGCTTTGGAGACAGACAATACGTGGTAATTATTCTCGGCCAGATAGGCCATCTGTTTTTCAAAATCAGCGGCAGAAACGGTAAAAAATTCACTGTTATCACCAACCGAATGATACATCAAGACAACAACTCCTCGAGCCGGAAAATATCGAACTAAAGAATAATAAAAAAGTTTAATAATTTTTTTTATCATACAAGATGTCCTGATTGACAGAGATCCACAATAATATCATCTATGTTGTAAGTATAGTTCCATTTGGGATAATGCGATTTGAATTTTGAAACATCGGAAATATACCACATATGGTCCCCCGATCTGTTCTGCTCAACATATTCGTAAATAGATTTTTTGCCAGTTACCTGCTCAATTTTATCAATTGCCTCAAGTATTGAAATGTTTGAGTGTCTTGAACCCCCCGCATTATACACTTCACCGAAACGAGGGTTTTTATGAAAATGCCAAAACATGTTGACTAGATCATAAGAATGAATATTGTCTCTTACTTGCTTACCTTTATAGCCAAAAATGGTATATTTTTTGCCGGTCATAATACACTTTGCCAAATAAGCTAAGAATCCATGCAATTGAGTACTGCTATGGGCCGGCCCGGTCAAACAACCTCCACGGAAAACGGCGGTTGGTAAATTAAAATACCTCCCGTACTCCTGCACCATAATATCGGCAGCCAATTTTGAAGCTCCAAAAATACTATGCTTACTTTGATCCATACTCATTGATTCATCAATTCCATTTTTAAAATATTTGTGTTTCTTGTCAATTTCATATCTCTTATTTAATTCAACTAAGGGTAGTAGGTTTGGTGTATCACCATAAACCTTGTTAGTTGAGGTGTATATAAATGTTGCGTCGGGGCAGTATTTCCTATAGTTTTCCAAGAGCACCAAAGTTCCAAGTGCATTGACAGTAAAGTCTGTAATGGGTTCCTTGGCTGCCCAATCATGGCTGGGTTGAGCGGCAGTATGGATGATTATATCAAACTTGTTGTGCTTAAATAATTCTTCAATCTTCTTATTATTGCGAATATCAATGTTATGGTGACGATACTTACTTCCTAACTCGTCCTCTAACTGTTTTCTGTTCCATGTGGTACTGGCCTCTTTACCAAAAAAATACTGCCGCATGTTATTATCAATACCTACAATTTTATAACCTTTGTCACTAAAAAATCTTACAGCTTCAGAGCCGATAAGACCAGACGAACCAGTTATAAGAGCGTTTTTCATTTTTACGTTTTAATCATTTGTTGAATTGCTCCAAGAACGATGCTCCCCAACTTTCGTTCTAATAAGTTACCGACAAAAAACTTATAACCTTCCTCGGATATACTATTTCTAAGAATAGTGTCATTTTTCAGGATTGTTATTTTGTCGGCCAAGTCCTTTGTGTCAGCCGCACGACACATTAAACAATGCTTGCCATCAACCAAAAGCTCCTGAAGCGCAGTCGTTCTAGCTGTTAGTAGGGCCTTGCTGGAAGCCAGTGTCTCGAAAATTTTGTTTTGTATTGTAACATCAGTCTTAATACTCTCACCAAAACACCCAAGACAAACATCAGCCATTGCGATCTGCCGATTTAGTTCACCTGCCTCCATCTTGCCCGGTAGAAGTCTACCTAAAAAGTGTAAATTATTCAATTTCAATTCATCGGCATATTTTTTATCGTGTTCATATGTCTGTCCGCCGTTGCCAATGATGAATATATCGACTCCGTCGCCATCAAGTAGTTTCGCTGCTTCGATTATGTATTTTATTCCTTGGAGAGGAATAAACGTGCCCCAGAAAACCACCCTAAAACCTTTGTCTTGACCTTTGAGATGCGGATGGGGCCGAAACAGTTCTGAATTCGCGCCTAGTGGCACTTTTATTAATTTACCCCTAGGGATATTGAATTCTTTAATAAAATATTCGATATGGGCTTGAGTGTCCAAAATGACAATATCAGCCAACCAACAAGAAAATTTATCGATAAAATGGTAATACTTGGCACGTAGACTTTGCGGAGAAAAATATTTACGGTCTAGAATATAGCCCATATAATGGGAAGTGAACACATCAAAAAAAATCGGTTTTCGCGTTAACACCCTCGCCAGTGGCATCATCTCTTGCCCGGCGAACCCAACCACCATAACATCAAATTTGCCAATATATTTTAAATATTTAAAAAGAAGTTTAATATATTTCAAAATATAAAACTTTGAATGGTCGTTGCATTCTAAAATCCTGACGCCATTCTCCTTTAGCCCCCTCATTAAGATTGCATTCCTGGAATTATTGAGACTATAGGAACCAAAATACAGAACAGAAATCTGTTTATCCTTATTCATATAATTTACTGATTCTATTTATTAAATTTGTTAGATTATGATTTTGTTCAACCGACCGGACTAAAAATTCGCTCATTTCTTTTTTTTGTTCGGCCGGCATACAATTTAATGATTCTATTTTGTGGGCAAGATGGACCGAATCATGATGATTAAAAATAAGATTATCAGCGTAATGCCCAAAATATCTACGATTGGCTTCGTTTGAAGTCAGCACCAAACAACCCGAAGCCATGCCTTCTAATATCACCTTGTCTATTCCTCCATAAGGTGTAAGGCCGATAACTAAGTCTGTTTCTTTATAATATCGAACCATTTGGCTGTATGGGACAAACCCTACAAATTCAACAACATCTTTAAGCTCAAGTTTTTCTTGCAGAGAGACTAATAATTTTTGGTATTTAAAATCTGGCACCATGATTGGCTGGCCAACTATTTTGACTTGAAAATTAAGATCTTTATCTTTTAATATTTTTGCCGCTTCAAGTAAGGTTTCATAATCCTTTATCCTGGATATTCTTCCGACGCTTAAGATCTCTAATTTTTTGTTCGGCCAATTTCTGACTGTCTTAAATTGTTCTACTTGTATGCCGTGGCCGATTTCAATTACTTTGGAACTTATTAACTTAAGGCTTTCTTTGGATGCGGTCACGATTTTATAGCATAATTTTTCAGCCAGTTTTAGGCGACCAGTTACGGAACGGTGCAAATACCACAAAATTATTCTTTTCCTATAAAGCACTGCCACCGGCCATGAAGCAATAGCAAAAACTGGAGACATATGAGCAAATACGCCGTCCGTCTTAGGGACGAGTTGAAATAATAACTTATAGAAGGTGAGAGCCCGAGCGATTTTTAAATTACTATTTTCCTTTCCAAGCGAATATACAAAAACATTTTTGGGCAACTCATAAGCGCCTTTTTCAAGAGTAATAACAAAGACTTTTTCGAAGTTTTTTGAAAATTCGTGTAACCATCCGACAAAAAACCCAAGTAAATCATCTTTGGCGTTAACTTTCTGTGTGATTATAAGTATATTCTTCATATTAAACTCTGTAGTTTTTCGGCATAATTTTTAACGGCAAGTTCTTTTTTGAATTGTTTGACTACTTCCAGTCCAAGCTTAACTTTGGATTCATATGTTTGTTCGTCGCTCAAAAGGTGGCGAATTTTATTAACAATATCGTCCACCTTCCAATCAATAACCGTACAGGCATCTTTAATATCAGGAACGATTCCGACGGGTGTTGCTAAAACCGGCACTCCACAGGCCATTGCTTCCACCACCACCCTCGGCCCGCCCTCATTAAAAGAAGGCATAATAAGTAATCGTGACTTATTTAAAAGATCTGCCACCTCATGAGAATCTTTAGCCCAGCCATGAAAAGTTATGTTACTCTGTCCAAATATCTCTTTTTGAATACGTTCTCGTTCCGGTCCATCTCCAATGATAAGAGTTTTTATGCCAAGCTTTTTAGACGTAGCAATAAAGAGATCTATACCTTTATTTTCGGCTAAGCGCCCTACAAATATAAGGTCGTATTCTTTAGGATCGTTGGTCGGATGAAATATGCTCTGGTCGATATAGAGAGAAGGGATATATATAATTTTAGAGGCCGATACGCCCACTCGAATCAAAAATTCTTTCGTCTGGTGCTTATTAACTACACGGATTGCTCGGGCCGGCCATGCGTCCAAGCCTAGAAAAAGTCTGGCATATATGCGGTACAACCATTCTTTAAGGTTTGCTGACTTTGGATAACCAGGAATATGGTGAATCTCTAATATATAGGGGACTCGAATTCCGCACCAAAGTAAAAATGCGCCGATACCATTATAGAAAGGCGGAAAATCCTGAACCGTCATTAAATTGAAATGATATTTTTTATGCAGACTAATTCCTTTTCTAATAAAAAATAATGGATGCAATATAAGAGGCCATGGGGATGTGTGGAGAAAAACATTTCCAAACAACTCGGCAACTTGAGGATTACTGACTCGGGGAATTATAATATCAATCCGTTCCCAATATTTATGAAATTCTTCCAAGGTATTATAAAAGGCGCCCTTTTTACCTTGAGCCAAATCTGTGGCCGAACCAAGCCCTGTAACCATTAATAGATTCATAGTGTTAATTTTGAATGATGAATTTAGAATTTTGAATAAATAACTGAATTTTCAATTTTCAAACTTTTCCGATCTTGATGAACTAAGAATTCTACCAAAAATTAAAACTAACTCTCCACACTCCTGTTTCAAATCTCGCATCAATGTAAGCTGGTTATCATAAAAGTCTAGCATCCTAAGCCAGTGCTTAGTCTCTTGGGCTTCTTTCTTGCATATAGAGATCTTGTTAATAAAATCTTTCTTTGAAGATGCGGCATTCGCTTCCATGTAATTGGCCCCAATACTAGTACCAGATCTAATAATTTGGTTAATTAGTGGACTGGAAATATTATTTACCTTCACACTCTTACATAAACTAATAATATTCTGCCCAAATATGGCCGTTCTCTCTTCTAAATCATAAATTCGTTTTTTATCTTCGGTCATTCTAATTTTATTCAAAATTTATAATTATAAATTCGAAATTAATAAGGCTATTGTTTCATCAAACATTTTTTCAACACTGAAATAGGCGGCGGTTTTTTTGCCTTCTTCAATAAAATGTTCCTGCATTTCCGGATTGTTCCAGAGCGCCCTAATGACTTCGATTAAATTAAACTCGTCGTTGTATTTAACCATAATCCCATTCTGGCCCTGATGAATAATTTCTTTATTCCCGCCAGCGTTCGTCGTAATCAAGGGCACACCCGCAATCATCGCCTCAATGATTTGATGTGAAAATCCCTCATAGCCGCTATTCAAAATGGCGATATCGGCCGCGGCCAGATACTCGGCCACTTCTTTCAGATTCTTTCGGCCCGCCAGAATTACTTTTCGCTCCAGTCTCATGTTTTTAATCATGGCCTCAAGAATAGACTTATCCGGCCCAGAACCGACGATTACCAATTTAAAGAACTGGTTTACCTCGGCAAGCTTGGGCATAATCTTAACTAACATCCGAAAACCTTTCCACGGTACGAGCCGACCCCAAGTAAATAAAACATTTCCCGAAATACCCAGTTTTTTCTTGGCTTCTTCTTTGGATAACGGAGAAGCTTCAAAATCGGAACCATTATAAACAACCCTGATCTTTTCTTTGGAAATGCCCCACCCCTCAACAATTTTGCTTAGATACTCCGACGGAACAATAATCGTGTAAGCACCTTTGCAAACTGAGCATTGCAACGCATGCAATATTCGCGCCCAACCCGAACGTTTTGTTTTCTGAAAATCATTGAGTAGTAGAGAAGTTTTATTATTGCTAATCGCCCGTTCCCACGCTGAATCGCCGACAATTTTGACAATAAATTTTCTTTTGAACGCCCGGGCTGCAAAACGAGCCGGTATCCCCGCACTCACGGCGTTCAGAGCAAAAACAACTTTACCCTTTCTCGCTTCAAACAACATTCTTATAAAATATATGCCGTGTTTAATCCCTTTCGGCCATTTGGCCCAGATTCTCACCACTCTAAAAGGCAACTTCGAATCGGCGAGCGAATTCCAAACAGAAGAATAAGTTACCACTGTCACTTTTCTAGATGTCGCCAGCCGACTGGCAATAGTCCGAGCATACGAAGCCGGTCCGCCGATGTCGGGTGAAAAAATACCGGTGGCGATAATAATACTTTTATTGGCCATAAATTTTCTTAAATTCTTGCGCAATGTTATTCCAATCGTATTTTTCTTCAACCAACTTCCTGGCATTTTTAACTAGTTTCTGTCTTAGATCTTTATTTTCTATAATTTCTATTATTTTATTAGCAATATCTTGTGGATTTTCAGGCTCGCAAAACAAACCCGTTTCTCTGTCTTTCAAAAAATCAGGTATCCCCCCGACTGGCGTGCCAATTATGGCTATTCCTGAAGCCATCGCTTCCAAAAAGGCAATCCCTAACCCTTCCGACAAGGATGGCCGGACAAACACTGTGGCTTTGATCAAATACTTTGGCAGTTCTTCATTTGAAATTTCACCTAAAAACTCAACATTGCTTTCCAGTTCCAGGGTTTTTGTTCTTTTGATCAATTCTTCTTTTTGATAACCATCGCCCACTATAAACAATTTGGCATCGTTAATCTTTTTTACAACAATCGCCATAGCTTCAACCAGATCTTTGACCCCATTTTTTTCAACTAATCGCGAGACGGTAATAATTGTCCGATTATTTAAAATTTCTTGGCTGGACATCGCGAATTTTTGCAAATCTACACCATTGGGGATTATCGTCACGGGCAAATTTTTGTTTTGAGAGACAATATATTCCGCCAGATAATTACTGATTGCAGTCGCCCGGTTGGCTTTATTGAATATCAAACCTCTAAAAGTTTTAGTAAGCCACGGCTGGTTTATTAAATTCTTTCCTTCCTGCACTGTAACTAAAAACGGGATTTGTGGATAAAATAATTTAAGTAACCAGCCACCGCCAGCAGCCTGCGAAGCTTGATAAGCATGAATAAAACCATAGACACCATGTTGAGATATTAATTGCCGCGCCTTTAAAAATACAGCAATTGGCAAAAAGTTCTTAGGTAACAAAAAAGAAAACCGACTCAAAGCATTGCCGACACGGCAAACATTAACATTGCCAATCTTTTCAAACGAGGGGATGTCCGGTGAAAATTTAGAGGTAATCAGGTCAAAATCAAATTCAGGCAAACGGTCGGTAATGTTTTTTATAGCCAGTTCCGAACCGCCCACTTGAGGCAGGTAGGCAGTTGATAGTATCAAAATTCTTCTCGGAATGGTCTCCTGGCCGTGCTTTAGCCGGCCGAGGATTTCTGTTGATTTTTCCTGCATATACCCCCACACTCACAAGGTTTAGTTAAGACTTTCCAAAAGTCTTCTCTTCAGCCCGGTGAGAGCATTAGCTCTTAGCTTAAGATTTTTCTCTCGCTTGAAAGCATCCTTCTCTGATTTATACGCTTCGTAGTATATTAATTCGTACGGTCCTTTGTTCTTCGTTGATGGAACCTGATTGGAATTATGTTCAGTAAATCTCTTCTTTAAATCACCCGTACACCCCATATATAAGTCCTTATTTACCTTACTTTTTATGATATAGACGAAATGCATAAAACCTTGTGAGTGTGGGGGTAATGTGCTAATATTTTAACATAAATGGACGCTCCTATCAACCCCCACACCTAACGGGTAGATATCCCTTAGTAGCTGTCGTCTAGATAAGAACTGCTTGGAATTATATTTAATAAAAATAATATATGCCTGAACATGGAAATAAAAACAGTAACTACCCGTTAGGTGTGGGGGTCAATGCCTTTGGTGGCACACCTCCAGTTCCCAAAAAGCGGGTTCTATTTGTTATTACCCAATCGGAACTGGGTGGCGCCCAGCAGTTTATTCTTCAATTTATCAAACAACTAGAGAAAGATGCTTACGATATTACCGTGGCCGTCGGAACTGATGGCGATGGTTCATTTACTCATGCCTTAATCGACCTCGGAATCCCTGCTCTCACCCTTTCGTCGCTTAAACGGAATGTTAGTCCATTTTCCGATCTTAGAGCCATCGATCAAATTAAAAAATGTATCCAAAAATTCAAACCTGATACTCTTTTCTTAGCCAGCTCTAAGGCTGGTTTTATTGGAGCACTAGCGTCAAAATTTTGCCACCCGCGACCGAAAGTAGTTTATCGTATTGGTGGTTGGACGTTCAATGATCCTTGGCCAGTGTGGAAAAAGAGACTCTGGCAAACACTCGAAAAGATAAGCGCTCCTTGGAAAGATGTCATCATTGTTAATAATGCTCGTGATCTAGACCAAGCCAAAGAAATTGGCATTAAACCCCGCCAGAGTCTTGTTTTAATTCATAACGGCCTTGACCCTTATAAAATTAATTTTCTAGAAAAAGATGAAGCTCGCTCCAAACTAGGTCTCCCCTTGTCGAAAAAAATTGTCGGCACTATTGCTAATTTTTACCCAGCCAAAGGTTTAGAGTATCTAATTGGAGCCGCCCAAATAATGGGCCGGGAAGATGTCATATGGTGCATTATCGGAGATGGAGAAGGCCGAACTGGCCTCAAAAAACTAATCCAGAGCAAGGGGTTAGACGAAAAAGTAATCCTTACTGGCCATAGAGAGCAAGCGGCCAGATACCTAAAAGCTTTTGACCTGTTTGTCCTGCCTTCGGTAAAAGAAGGCTTCCCTTGGGCCATTTTGGAGGCCATGGCCGCCAAATTACCGGTCATTGCCACCCGAGTTGGAGCAATCCCCGAAATAATAGAGGACGGCGTAAGTGGATACATCGTCGAACCGAGAAATCCGGGCCAAATATCAGAAAAGGTCATCGTACTTATTGATAACAATTCCCGAGCCCAAGAGATGGGCATCCAGGCTCACCAACGCGTTCTCTTTGCCTTCAATATTGAAACTACAATTAAACAAATAGAAAAACTGCTTTAAGAAACCTAAAACTCCCCTCGAGGGGAGTTTTAGGTTTCTTATTTTCTATTTGGCTACCAGGTCAAGTTGTCCTAACTCCATATCTCCGCAAAACATCGTCAGTTTTGCCGGAAGTGTTTCACTGTGAAGAGTAGTAACTATCCAGCCTTGAGCGTTAAGGGAATAATTTTGACTGCCAATTTTTAAAATCCGAGGCTTATTCGAAGCTGAATTATCGAGCATTACTTCAACATTGTTTGGATAATCAACTTGCGATGGCACAATACTAGTACAGTCCTCATCTAAAGCCAAGCGCCTATTTTGAGGATCAAGCCACTTAACCCAAGACTGGTAACTGGCCACCTCACTAACGATAATTCCTGGTGTCGGCTTGGGGGTGTTATTGGATAATCTGGGAGTTTGAGATGGAAGAGGAGACTGATCCGGACTGGGGCTGGCACCAAAGAGAGTTGACATATCCACAACATCATCAATTTTATTGTCCGCCCGGCTAATCCAGAATATTACCGCCCCAACGATGACTGTGGCGATAATTGAATAAATGTAGATATTTTTTGGTATTTTCATTGGTTTAAGCCCAATATAACTATCGGAAAATTATTTATTAATTGTTAGCGAGTATATATGGAAACTTGATTGACTGAAGCGTAATCGGAACCTTTGGTATACCAGTTGAATTCATTTGAGTTTACACAGAAAACTTTTTTGAAGAAATCTGAATCATCCTGAACGGCTTGAGCACCTGAGGTGTTTATCCAGTGCAATATACCAGTATCCTCTCCGGTCACTTCCACGCCATATACTTTAGGGTCGTTAGTTTCGCAATTCCTAAAAAGACCAGAAGTTACCAGTAAGCTATTTGTTTGAGGTGTGATATTTTTTACTTTGGCAAATCCACCTAAATGACCGTAAAAACTGAAGATAATTGGATTTAGGAATAATCTTTTATACCCCCAATCGTTGATAATGTAAATATCGGGGTCATTTGAGCCAATGGCGCTGATAGTATTTCCCTCACGAAGATTAAGGGCAGCTAAACTAGTAAATCCAAGTGAACCGGGAGTAATCAATGGCGAGGGAGTTGGTGTCGGCTCCGGACTTAAAGAAGGGGTCGGTGTAGGCGAGAGGCTCGGTGTCGGAGTTGGGGTCGGTGTCGCCACCACTCCAGGCAAGGTCATGACATTGCCGTATATAGGAATACTAATCAAGGTTGGCGTATTTACACCTGGAAAAGTGACCCCGCTGAAACCAACCCGGACATTGCCAGCCGCTGAAGACGACAGACTCGCTCGTATCAAATATGTCTTGTTTGTACCATTATTATAAACAGTAACGAAGTTAGTGAATTTAATCAGATTAGGATTGGCACTTGCATTGGGATATGTGCCAACCAGAGTAGGTTCAGAACCAGAGGTTACGTCATATATAAAAATATTGGTAAAATTACTCAAACCGCCCGGCACATCTGTTCCTGGGTAGATACCTTCTATTATTACATCACCCACTGATGCGGTTAAAGTAATCCTGGCCACATCGATATTTTGAGCGCCAGCTGATATACTTCTCGCCACCGGTGTTTGGCTGTCCAATGTCGCCGTCAGTATCGGCCCATCTTGGGCATTTGTAAAAGAAAACGCGCTTGAAAAAATGCTGACCAACAATACCAGTGCTGCCACAAATTTATTCATGCCCTTAGTATAATCCTGATTTAATAAACTTTCAATATAAAAGTCTGTCATCGTCGTAACCAAAAACCCCCTAAAGGGGGTTTTTGGTTACGAGAAACGCCATCGCGCGAATCTCGAGATTTACAAAGTAACGATGTTACTTTGTCAGAACCTGCGACACGTTAATCGTCTTGACCAGGTAGTCGTTCATCCAGTCATCCGAAAGGAGTGAGTGGGTGGCAGCCGACTGATCTGTCCAAACGATACTGGCTGAAGTCGCTCCTAATGTACCGGCCACATCAGCAGCATTATCCGTGACCGCACTGGCAGTCGTGGTTTTCGGGTTAGAAATCTTCGAGATAATGGTGTTGCCTGCTGTCAACGTTCCGCTGACGGTGCCTAACAACGAGTAGACCTTGGTGGAAGAGACTGGGCGTTCAGCCGTAAAGGTGAACGCGACATATCCTGTGCCACCGGTGGCCTTGTTGAAGTTGTAGCTGGCTGTCGAGAACGCACCGAGCGACGTCTGGTCGACGTCATCCTCTAACAACTTGAAGTTGGACGCAGAAGCGATCTGGGGACCAGCGGCTACTGTGACGGTCCATACCAAGCGGTACAGTCCGACCGTGCCTCCCACGCTACTGACTGCTACCTTGGCTAGAGTGTTCTCACCAGCCGTCATGGCTGTCGTTGGTAGAGCCACATTGGCTAAGGTTGGGTAAGCCTTGTGAACAAGATTTACATTACCCGTATTGGTCGCCGGAACTAGACCATTGGTCGTGGTGATAGTGCCACCAGAACCATGGTACTTAAGACCATCCAAACGCACTGTGACATTACCGCCGGTGTCGTTGGCGCCTACGCCCACATTGGCAAGCTGCACGTCAACCGAGAAGGTCTTGGTACCGCCAAGCTGTGAGAGTGGGTAGTTCAAGCCAGTGAATGAGGCCGAACCGGTTGTGCCGTCAACTGTCGCATAACTAATCGGGGTAGTGCCATCCTTGAGGATCAACTGCGCCACTGCGCCAGAAGAGGAAGCCATGCGGACACCCAGCGAACCGCTGGCAATATCGACATAGACTTCGTCAAGGGTGAAGTCATCATACTGCGGCTGGAGTCCGAACGCGTAACCGGTCATCGTGGTACCACCGACTCGGAGCGAGGCAGCGGGATACGAGGTGGCCTGGACGTTCAAAGTACCGCTTTGGGTGGTCACAGTTTGACCAACCACTTCTGTCGTGGTTACAGCTGTACTGGAGTTTGCTGTTACACCAGAGGCAAGCAAGTGAGTAATCAAGGTCTTAGACGTCAGGGCCACCGTATTCAAGTTACCCCAGACTTCCACCTGATAGGTCTTGTTCACCGGAATAGTGAAGTTGACCGAGTAGGATGAGCTGGCAGTAGACGAGATTGTGGGTTTGGCCGGCGAGGTATAAACCGTCGAACCAACATCGTTCTTGACCACAATGTAGACATCGGCCGCCTTAGAGGCAACCGAGCCATCATTGGTTCCGTCATAGTCAACGATGATTGTGTTGACATTGATGTTTTCCGAGGAAGCGGCGGTCAACGTGAAGTGGCCGAGCTTGAACTGTGTCCTCGGAGTCACCACCGACTGGTTCGCGTAGCCCGTGTACTTAGCGGCATTGAACGAACCGGTCTTTACTGTCAATGAGTTACCGATAGTGACCGAAGCTGGGTAACTAGCATAGTTCAGCGAAACCAAACGCTGGACGTTGGATGAACCGACAGCAATATTGCCGACAATAGTGGCATCAGCGACAACATCGTTGTTACCAACGCTATCATCATAGATATCGGCGCGGATTTCAACGAGGCGCGGATGACCAGGTTCAACGATGAGCGAGGAGCCCAGAGTGTATTCCGTGTATCCGAGAGTGTTAATACTACCGCTGGCAGTATCCTCAAATAAAGCCTTCGTCGAGCCAATCTGAACCATCGGGCCTCCTAAACCATCATTGGCGAACAATGCGCCATTGCGCAATTCATCGCCGGCGAGAGTAGAACTACCCGAGAAGTTGGCGCGGAGATTTTCCACCTTCAATCGCTCACCGTTCGCTTTGAGTTCAAAGCGAGCCAGCACGACACCAGAGGCATCCTTGACCACATTACCAGACGGGGAATCCGTTGTTTTGGTGATGGTCAAAGTACCCTGGCTGATAGTTTGGGTGCTGTCTGCGGTACCAACAAGTCCTTGTGCTGGGAAGCTGCCTGTCTGCGTAGCCAGAACCGGCACGTTATACTGTGAATCGGTTGTCGCAATATCCGGAGCTTGGCGAATTGAGAGGATGAAGTTCTTGTTAGAACCACCAATAACATCCGCTAAGACCTTTATGATTCGACTGCCGGTTTCAAGTTTGACCGGACCACTGGTCAAGTCAAAAACAACATAACCGAGAGCATCGGTCTGGGCCTGAGCTGAACCGGCCCGAACGCCATCAACATAGAGACGGAAGTTCTGTAAGTCGCCGACAGCAACTGAACCGATGACGCGGAACTGAAGACTCTTGAGCCAGACATAGCGTTGGCCAATCGTGGCAGTGTCCTGCCAAACGACGACATCGCTGCCCGGGTCAAGGGCCGTATTCGTGGCCGGAAGAATAGAAGTATCAGTCGCCAGAGTAACGGTTGCCAACGTTGCCGTAGCAATGTTGAAAAGGTTACCCATCAACGACGTGCTGACAGCAGCGCTACCAGACTGGGTAAAACCAGTCAACTGAACTCCGATTGTCTCGCCTGTAGCCGTGCTAAGAATATCTGACTTAACCGAGATGGTCTTAGAACCACTTACCTGGAACAACCCGACTGAGTCATTGAAAGTAATTCTGCCGGAAGAGACGGTGGCGGAATCAGTCAAACGCTTATTGCCATCATACAGATAAACACTGGCTAATGTAGCATCAGCAGAAACACCCAAACGGTTCAAGACAACACTTGTAACCGAACCAGTACCGGTAAAGGTAATGTGGAGAAGGTCTGCGGTAGCCTGACCTTGAACTAACACGCTAGAAGCCGGGTTATCCGAAGCCAAGCTTACTGATACTGGACCGTAGCTCGGGGTCGGGGTTGCTCCCGGAACACGGGAATAAACCGGAACCTGACTCAATGACGTGTAATCAACTGAACTCTTGGCATACCAGTTTTGTTCGTTGTTGTTGATGCAGAATACTTTCTTAAAGAAATTGGCATCTTCAGCAACAGCCTGATTGCCAGACATAGTTACTTTGTGCAAGACACCGGTGTCTTCACCAGTAACTTCAACTGCCCAAACTTGCTGGGCATTAGTTTCGCAATTGCGGAACAAGCCAGAAGATGGGAACGCATCACGAACAGCTGGGGTAACATTCTTTACCAAGGACCAACCACCAGTGAGTTGGCCATACATGTTAAAGATAGCTGGATTCAAGAACAATCTCTTGTAACCCAACGCGTTGACAATATAGACATCCGGATCATTTGTTCCGGCTGCGCTAACCATGTTGCCTTCCGTAAGGCCATAATCTGACGGAACAGCCGCGCTTGCAGCCAAAGGCGCAAGATAGGCAGCTCCCGACAGCGTCAATAAAGTCGCTATCGAAGTTAGAGCTGACACGGTTTTTACAAAAACCGGTCGAACCCTGTTTAAAGAATTAGACATTTTATTTTTACTATTTTTTCTGTTTTGCGATTCCAGTGCCGATCGCGCCCTCCTTCGCCAAGGCTTCGGAGGGTTATACGAGGGTACTTTATTAAACGCAGAACAGGATTTTAATTACTATACGGAAACAATCACTACTACATTATTATTGTAAAAACTTCTTATGCTTTTTCTCGACCAAGCAGTATAAGAAATCTTTACCTGACTTAATACAAACTAAGTGCAATCTTAAAGTGGAAATTTAATAACTTTCTCATCTGAGATAACCGTTTCTTTTCACCTGGTTTTCAATGTTCACTCCTGGGCTTTCTGCCTTTGGACATCACGGACTGAAGGGGACGTTCAAAGGTAGGAAGCTCAATCAACCCAAAAATAACCAACAATGGTTATTTTCAATAAATTTATGGGTAATGTTACATAGATTTTGGCTGTTTTGCTTGCTTATTATTGCCTCGTCCAATGTCTATTAATACTAGCGTAACCATCCCTAAAAGTCAACGTATCTCTGGATATTTGCTGGTTCTAACACTATTTGGGACCAGTCCCAATATAACTCTTGAAACTAATTGTATATCGTTTAAAAAAGCAAGCAAGGGCCTAATTGTGGATAAAGGTATTAGGGGACCCTAATACTGTTGGGCTGGCCGGGAGTACCATTAATCAGACCCCCCTCAGCATTAAGACCATTCTTATTTATACCATTGTTCGTCCCCCAATTAGTCAAATCATTGCCTGGTTTATAAGGATCTATACGCTCCATTGAGGACCTACTGGCTTTATCTCCTCCAAACCATGAGCCTTCGCTGTGAACAGAATCAATCAAAAGGCCAGAGGAATCCTTAAGTTCTAGATTTTCACCGGAATCTATAAGCGAACCGGTGTATATTTGATTAGCTATAATGCCAGGAATAGTATTATCATCGGTTCTTTCAAGAATGTAGAACCCGAATGGCTGGATAGAATGAGCTAGGTTAATTTGGGGGTCAGGAGAAGTGCCAGTGAGAGAATTTAGAGTCCAGCCAGTCAAATCAATGGTTTGGTCAGTAGTGTTATACAGTTCCATCCATTCATCATTTGACAATTTTGATGTATTGCCAGTACCCATCCAGGCAATTTCATTAATAACTATATCTCCAACACTAATAACAACTGGAGTCGGGGTTGGAGTCGATGTAGGAGTTTCCGGTTCCGGAATAACAGTAGGTGATGTTGTTTCTACTAAAGTCTCTGGTGAAGGCGTAGGTGTCACCACTGGTATCGGTGTCGCTGGTGACACAGTTGGTGACACTCTGGGAGTTGGTGTCATGGTTGAAATACGAGGTGACACGGAAGGATGTAGACTTGTAATTGGTGACGGGGAATATGAAGAATATATAGAAGCGCCGTAATTACTATATATTGATGATGACACAACTGGTGACACAGTGGTGACATTGGTGACACTCCTGGATGTCACCACTTTTTTTAGTGTCACCATTGGTGTCACTATGTCACTAGGTGACATTTCAGGATAAATACCAGCGTTACTACTTAAAAAAGAATAGAGACCGCCTCCATATCCCGGCCCGTAACTAAAAATTAAAGTAATAGTAAAAACTACTACTAGAGATCCGACAAGTATCCATTTATTTCCAAAATCGTTCATCCCAAACGAAGTATCCTCGCCGAGGTCCTTCGGACTCGCGCCTGAGGCGCGAGCGAGACTTCGTACGGGACAAGTGAGTTAAGGCTCCGAGCCTGCCATGATTCATAATAAAAGATTATGCTCTTTTATTGAATAGGGTTATGCCCAATCAAGGAGGGATAATGATCGTACAACCCAACTCATGGCAGGCTCGGAGCCTCAAACTATCCCTATACTACTGAATAATATACTGCCCCGCTTTCAATTCTTTTAACAATCCTCCCATCCTCACTCAATTCTTTCAATCCTCGCTTCACGGTTCTTGGGGATAGAGCGCTAAATTGATTTACAACATCTTTAGTTCTGCGGTCCGGGATTTGACGAACAAATTCCAAAATCTTTTCTTGTGTCTCGCTTAATTCTTTTCTGCTCCGATGACGTCTTTGAACTATCTGCACTGCCGGCTGGACAACTAGGGGTTGGAGTGCCAATCCAATTGGTTTAATGGTAGCTTCAGTTTTAGCTGGTATTTGTTTTATATTCCGCATCCCCTTAATAATATTATGCAGATATCTAAGAACCTGTTCCTGGGAAAGGGCCAGTTGAACAGCTTCGCCTTTTTCCAGATAAGCTATCTCCTGAAGAACTTTTACCAGATTTTTTAAGCTTCTAATATATTCGGGTCGAATTTCTTCAAGCGGGCGAGTTTGAAACTGTATGTGTTTCTCCAATATGTTCTGAGTCTCTTCGTTCAATCGGTTTTTAAAAAACAAGTCGGCCACAGATTGCTGGACCTGGAATAGGGAAGTCATGACCCGTACGAATAGCTTTTGTTGTTCAGTAGTCATTTGAGGCGAATGGATTCTTTGTACCTAAAAAATAAATGGATGACAATGGGGGAGACAGGGGAGTGGTAATCGCCTTTCGGCCAAAAATAAATTTAGGCCAATAATAAAAATAAACCTAATTTATATATGATTATTAGGCGCCACATAAGCTCATAACAAAAACTTGCGGAACATTTTACTCCCTACTCCCCTGCCCCATTCAAAAAAAGTTATCCACAGCTTATTAAGGTTTACCAATGTCGCAAAACAGAAAGTTGTTAGAGAGATCGGACTAGGAAAAATCGCCCCACAGGGCGATTTTTCCTTTTGAGAATACCGAAATGTGAAACCCCTACTCTATGGCTACCAATTCCACTTCAAAAATCAAAGTTGAATTTGCTGGAATAGGACCGTTGGCTTGGGCTCCATAACCAAGCGCCGGTGGAATAGCCAATATGCGTTTACCGCCGACTTTCATACCGGCGACGCCCTCATCCCAACCTTTGATAACTTGCCCCGCACCAAGTTTAAAACTAAATGCTTCTCCTCTGTCGTACGAGCTATCAAATTTTGTGCCATCGGTCAAAGTGCCGGTATATTGAACACTGACAGTTTGCCCGGCTTTAGCCACTGGGCCAGTTCCTACAACTTGGTCCTGATACTGAAGACCGGAAGCAGTGGTTATTATTTTTCCGGCCGGACTGGCCGTCGCTGTTGGTGATTCGCTTAAAACAATGTTGGGTGAGGTTGTTGGAGAAGCTTCATATAAATCAGCGGTACCGCTCCCCTTGCGCATAAACAACCAGACACCGACGGCCACTATGGCAATCACAATGATATACATGAAAATATTTTTCATCGTTTGTATAATTATTCTCTAATTATTTAACTGGCGAGGGTACCGGTAATCCTTTCGGATTTACGGGATATAACGCTTGGTCAATAGTTCTATCAAAACAAACTCTCCCAGCACCATGCTGCCAATTACTGGAAGCATAACCAAATGTCGGCGCGGTAGTTGAACTAACATTGTCGAGATTAAATACTGCACACAACTGAAAAGCTCGCAAACCAGTTAATTTATACTCAAACGGCTGATTGTTCTGAGGATCAACCGGTACATTAAATCCGGAAATAGGATCATTTAAACCGGTAAGATTCACGGGCAGAGATCCTTTTTGTTGCCAATAATACACCAGCCGGTCCTGAATGGTCTGGAGGTTATTTGCTTTTAAGTCGTCAAATCGAACCAAGCGTTGACTTTGAGGAGAACCGGCCAGATAAAACCCGTATCCAAGCGACAACACTACTATACTCGCTATGACTACTTGAAAAGCCTTGCGGGGATAGGCCCGGTCACGTAATTCCGAAAGATAATAGAACAGTGTTGAACCAGCGATGAAGAAAATCGTCAGAACTTTCAAAACAAACGCCGTGGTCAAGTCGCCATTTAAGAAACTTTGAATCAAAGTGATCAGGTCACCGATGACCACCAGCCCGGCCACAAAAACCGTAAAGTAAAGCAGCCAACGGCGAACACGAAGGTCACGTTTGGCCGGTTCAATTACCACATCTTTGTGCAAAGTCCGGGTAACCCAGAAAAATACCGGGAACACCACTATCAATGCCGAGAGAGCAGTCCGGATTAAACTGTAATTGATGCTTGGCGCAATTGAGCCATATTGAAGAATATCCGGGAATTTAAGGTCAATGTATTGATAAATCAGCGCCCCAAAACTAACCGCGCTCATAACCAGCGTTATTAGGCCCAACAGGTACAAAAACACATCCCTGGGCGTAGACTTACTAATTTCTGAATGAGTATCCATCCCGTTAGAAGTAGCCCCGCCAAGGTCCTCCGGACTCGCGCCTAGGGCGCGAGCGAGACTTCTAACGGGATCAATTTATTTAAGCTTAGCAAATTAGAATAAAAATACTACTACCTGACTTCCGACCCCGCAGGTAGATCTTTGTCGGGCGCAAGCAGGGAAATAACTTCCCCGTCCCCTGCTGCCAGGACCATGCCCTGGCTTTCCAGACCCATCATTGCCCGCGGTTCCAAATTAGTGATAACAACAATCTGACGGCCGACCAAATCGCTCGGCTGATAATGTTTGGCGATACCGGACAATATCTGGCGCTGTTCAGAACCCAAATCAATTTGTAATTTTAATAATTTATCCGAACCTTCGATTGATTCCGCAGTCAGAACACGGCCGACTTTCATTTCTATTTTTTTAAAATCGTCGATGGTAATCATTATAAATTAGATGGGGTATTTTCTCGAGAAGAAAAACGGGAAAGCATAAATTCGCCGCCGACAATCAAGATAAATAACCCGACCATACCTACTAGCCACGCAACTAATACTTGCAGACCTAGTATTGACTCTCGTTGTTCAACTTCTCGGAGAGAACGGCCGACGGCCACGAATCCCGGATTGGCTCCGCCGTACTTGGTAATAACCAGCGCGACCCTCACGCCAGTCTGGGGTTGCCAGGTAATTCTGTTCTCGCCAATGGTTCTGGTATGGTCTAAAACCCCGGCCGGCAGGACTGGAAACTGATCGTTAAGTTTACCCGAACCAGTGATGATTTTCCCGGCATCGTCATAAATAAGCACGAAAGTCGAAAGGCTCTTAGAGATGTCGACGCTGGCCGTGAGACTGTTTGGATTAACCGGTGCCCCGGCCGATAATTGAGTCGCAAGGTCTTCCGCAATTTGGATCTGGGGATCGTTCCCGTTCATTCTGAAATTTTGCTGAACGGTCAGGTAAACTAACCCGGCCATCACGGTCATAATGAAGGCCAGCGGAATGAATAATTTTGCAATGAGTGGAAGGGGTAGTTTCATTTTATTGTTGAGCTGATGACGAGGGCGAAACCGAAGTGTTTTCCGGAGCCGTAGCATATTTAGTCATCACTAAAACCGCGGTGACTACAACCACCAAAATAATCACAATAGATATTAGGACTTTTTTCATGTTTAAATGAATTATATCTCTCTTATAAGTACGAATCAAGATTGCTATGTGTTTCTGATAAAACCTTGATAAGACTTATAAAATTATTAGTAATGTTTACTAGATTTTACTCTGGATAGCCTTAATCCAGCCTGATAACTGCCGGGCCAGCATGGAGCTGGCTTTGACCCTGATTCTTAGGAGACCAAATTCGGCTTTTTTAACCTTCCTTTTTTTCCTCTTTTTCTTAGCTTTCTGGACATAAATCCGGGTAAATATGGCCTGTGGAAAACCGGTTACTTCCGACCAGTAAGCGACGATTTTTTTCTTATCGTCGTCGACAAAAATATCGCATAAAACATCTGCTTCCCCGAGCTGGCCAACCTCCATCAACCACTTCAAAAACAGCCTGATAAGATATGGGTCCGAACTGGTGAATTTTACCCCTTTTTTTACATCCCGATCACTGACTCGTTCCCGCCAATAGAGCATAACCCCCATCAGCCACAACTCCCTTTTTGATATGTCTTTGATATCTTTGGCTGAAGTCTTTTCAATTTTTTCGATAGCTTCGTTGACTCGCTTTGATCTGACTAATGTCCCCTGCTGAATAGCTTCGTTTCTCTTTTTTTGAAGTCGGGACAGTTGAGCTTCTGATAATTTTATGTCCTTGAACCAATAAGACAACGTCGCTTTGGGTACGGCTACGAATTTTTGGATTTCTGAATATGAATACCCGCCCCGACGGAGGGACATGGCCAAATTTTTGCGTTGATTGACTCCATATTGAACCATGTTCAGTATTTACTACTTTAATAGTAGAACTTCGAATTAAATCTGTACATATTGTTGTCCACTCTCGGAGAAGTTTCTTGGCCGTGCTTTGTTCGGAGAAGGTTCCGATCGGCCGGGTGTAAGCCCGTTGCCGATAATTGGAATCTCTGTAGCCGGCCTAAGAATCTCTGTCGAATCAAAAACCGTCCCGGTTAACCGGGACGGTTTTTGATTGGCATTACTCGCTCTTCGCTACGTCAGACGCTTGTGGTCCCTTTGCACCTTCGGTGACATTGTAGGATACACGATCGCCTTCTTTCAAAGATTCAATCGTGCCGCCACCAGCGACAGCTGTCGCGTGGAAGAACAAATCTTCTTTGTTTGGAGGTAAATCCGCCTTGTCATCAGGAGTGATGAAGCCGAAACCTTTGTCTGTCACTAATCGCTTGATTGTACCTTGTTTCATAGTCTTATAGTTAATGTTTGTTTCGCAAATTTAAGTATTGAGGAAGTCGACAACTCTTCTTTGGAAATAAGTGTTTTGCTTGAATGAAGTATATCATTAATCTATTAAGTTGTATATGGCACCAAGGAGCGAAGGCGATGCAGTGCCCTGCGAGAGTACGAGCGGGTATAATCACTTGTGGTGTATATAGCCACTAGGCGCATCGTTTGACCATCTCGGCCATTTCCTCCGTGACCACGACTGCGATTTTAGTTTGACTATTGTCCGATTGGATAAATCCGTTGGTGCTAATCGTCGCTGTATTTTTGGTATCATCAAGAACCACACCCAGATACTCAAAATCAGCGCAAATTTTTGCCCGCATATAATCGGAGCGCTCGCCGATAGTGGCTGTAAAAACCAGACAATCCAGACCACCTAAAAGCGCGGTATAAGCGCCGATAAATTTCCTGACCGAGCGCGCAAAAACCGCCAGTGCCTCCCCCGCCGAAGCGTCTCCCGCTTTTTCCAAATCAATCAGTTCTTTTACAAATTGCGTCTTTCCGCTCAAACCGAGCAATCCTGATTTTCGGTACAGCACGGTCTCCAACGTGCTGGCATCAAAACCGCCTTTTTTCAAAAGATATAGCACCGCCGCCGCATCAATGTTGCCCACTCTCGAACCCATCGGCACGCCCTCCAACGGAGTAAAGCCCATTGAGGTATCGATTGGCTTCCCATTTTTTAAAGCCGTAATAGTTGAACCGCTGCCGAGATGGCAAATTATCATTCTGTCCGGAACGTTACCCTGCATTTTTTGAATGATATCCAGCACTGAGCTCATTGAAATTCCATGATAGCCATATCGGTAAATTCCATACTCTGCCGCCAGTTCTTTTGACAAGCCATAAAGCTTGGCTTCGGCCGGCATATCTTTATAAAAAGCGCTGTCGGAAATCCCCCAAAGTGGAATACCATTAGCCCAGTTTTTTATTTTTTCTATTTCTTCCAATATCGGACCAATATGAAGCGGGGCCATTTCTCGGTCGGCGGTCAGGGCAGCAACATAACTGTCGTTTATGGTTTTATCTTCTTGGAAGAATTTTCCTGGCGCGACAATGCGGATACCAATCTTGGCAATGTCGCTTATTTGGGCCAGATTTTTTTCTCCGGCCAGACGCATTAAATACGCGCCGGCATTATCATAATCTTCGGCCGTGATAACCACTTCTTGCCGTTCCTCGCCGACAATAACCGCACCCAAGTAGCCGTCACTGGTTTTTTCCATGTGCACCCCGCAAAGTTCAGTCTCACCAAAGAGACCGTATTTCTTGGAAGCGCTGCCGATATTAATGACTAGGTATTTATCTTTCATTTTTTATTAGGATAGGGTTCACCCGCCTAAGTTTCCATCAGGAAATTTTGGCGGGCCATTGCCATTGTTCTATTTCATCAGGATCAACGCCGTGCTTGCGGATGAATTCGCCGTGTTCCTGAATTTTTATTTTATATTGCGCGATAAGCTCTTCGGCTTTTCCCTGTTCCACCACATGGCTCTTCGCTAATTTTTCATAAGCTTCAATTATCAAATGATAACGGCTGGTTTCGTTGCGGATTTGCATGTCAAAAGGCGTCGTGGTGGAACCGTTCTCGATATAGCCGTGAACCGAGAAACGTCCGCTTCTTTCGCCGGTGTTAAACAAGGCTTGTTTCAACGCTTGCGGATAGCCATGGAAATTAAAGATGACCGGTTTGTCATGAGTAAACAACTCATCAAAGCTTAATGGCATTTTGCATTCCGAATTGCCTAAGCCCATAGATGTTAACTCCATCACGCTCACGAATCGTGCTCGCACCTCCGGCGTATGCGTTTTGATGGCATCAATCGCCGCCAGCGCTTCTTTGGTTAAATATTCTCCGGCCGCGCCAAAAACAATATCCGGATTTTCTTCGCTGGCAAAATCCCAGGTCATCATGCCCTGTTCCAGTTGTCGAACAGCCAGTTCGGGTGTCAGCCAGCGGGGTTCCAGAGTCTTGCCGGCGACAATCAAATTAATGCCGTTTTTGGAAGACAAACATCGTTCTAAAACCGCCAGTGTGGTGTTGCCGTCCGGCGGAAAATACACGTGCGCGTTGCAACCTGGTTTTTGCAGAATATCGCTGATAAAACCTGGGTTTTGGTGAGAAAAGCCATTATGCTCCTGACGCCAACCGGAAGAGGTTAAAATGTAGTTGATAGATGGCACATCGCCGCGCCAAGAATGCTCTCGGGATTGTTTCAAGAACTTGGCATATTGGTCCACCATACTGGAAACGATTTGGACAAAAGCCTCATAGGTCGCGAAGATGCCATATCGGCCCGTCAACGCATAGCCTTGCATTAATCCCTGCAACGAATGCTCGCTCAACATTTCAATTACCCGGCCTGACGGTGTCATGTCTTTGTCCCATTCTTTTATTGGCCATGTAAAGGCCCGCGAGGTAGTTTGGAAAACCGCTTGCAGTTTGTTGGAATAAGTTTCGTCCGGCGAGAACAATCTGAAATTATCTTTATTGAGTTTGAAAACTTCGTTCAGGTACAAACCCGTGCGGACCATACTGCTGGAACCGATTGTGCCCGGTACGGAAGCGTCTTCCATAAATTCTTGGACTTTCGGTAATAATAAATTCTTGGTCGCTTCTCCGCCGAAAACATGCTTACTGGAACCCATCTTTAAGCCTTCATCCGGCACTAGTGTTTTGATTTCGTCATTCAAGCCATCGGTCGGACTGAATAATTCTTCAAACTTGTACGAGTGTAGCCACTTTTCCAGCGCTTTCAATTCCACCTTGTCGGTTTTGGCCAACGGCGCCACCACTTGGTGAGATAAAGCATTGCCTTCCATCTTTTCGCCTTTTAATTTCTTGATTCCTGTCCAGCCTTTGGGTGTGCGCATGATTATCATCGGGAATCTAGGCGATATGACAGCCTGCCCGCTTCGCGCCTGGGTTTGAATAGCCCGAATTTTCTGATAAGCCTCTTCCAGCGTCTTCATCATCCGCTCATAGATGACCGCGTCGGTGCCTTCCACTATCATTGGCTCGTAACCATAACCGTAAAATAAGGATTTGAGTTCGCGGTTGGACATCCGGCCAAAGATAGTTGGCCCGGAAATCTTATAACCGTTTAAATGCAGCACCGGCAGGACCGCGCCATTAACAGCCGGATCAACAAATTTATTTAAATGCCAAGCCGTGGCTGTGGGGCCAGTTTCCGCTTCGCCATCGCCCACCAAGCAGGTCACAATCAAGTCGGGATTATCCAGTACTGCGCCATAGGAAGTAGAAAGAGAATAACCCAGTTCTCCGCCCTCAAGAATAACTCCCGGCGTACCCGGATTGGAGTGACTCGGAAAGCCGTATGGCCAGCTGAAATTTTTCATCAAATAACCTAGCCCGTCTAGATTTGGCGTCGCTTCAGGATAAAATTTTTGAAGTGTGCCCTCCATGAATAAGTTGGCTTGCAGAGCCGGAAAACCGTGGCCCGGACCGAGCACGAACATCATATCAATCGCGTGTTTTTTGATAAGAAAATTGAGATTGGCGTATAGAAAATTAATCCCCGGACAAGTGCCCCAGTGGCCGAGCAGTCGGGGTTTGATATCGTCCGAAGCCAGCTTTTGCTCTAACAAAAAATTGTTCTGTAAATAAATCTGGGCCGCCGAAAGATAGTTCGCCGCCCGCACATATTTCTTGATTGAGTCAATGTCGCTCATGTGTTTCCATTATACTGTCTTTTAATAGGCCTGCCTATATCGGTATTAACAGCCACTCTCTCCCGTCAAGAGTGTCAAATTGACTGTGGACAACTCCACATGATATACTTGACACATAAACAACCTAACCCAAACAACTAGTGCATATCCTTCAAGAAAAAATTTTGAAGCTAGCCGAGAAAAATGACTTAGCGAATATGAGCCTTCGTAACATCGGTAAACTCGTCAATGAAACTTCCCCACAAAAAATTAAACACCACCTTCTTCAACTTGAGAAAAATGGACTCATTCAGATGGATCGCCTCTCCAAAATCATGGTCAAAACTCGGCCTGGTCTCTTCGCCAGTAAAAGTTCGCTCTTTGCCGTACCGATCTTGGGCACCGCCAATTGCGGCCCAGCAGCTGCGTATGCGGAACAGGAAGCCGAAGGTTATCTCCGAGTTTCAGGTAAACTATTAAGCAAGAAAAGGGGCATCTTCGCCATCAAGGCTTCAGGTCATTCCATGAACCGAGCCAACATCAACGGTCTCTCGGTTGAGGACGGTGATTATGTTCTCGTGGACCCGACTTTCACTTCCGTCCGTAACGGCGATTATGTTCTCTCTATCATTGACGGCATGGCCAACATCAAACGTTATTTCAAAGACAGCGACAATCAGCGCATCATTCTTCTTTCCGAATCCAGCGCCAGCTTCTCCCCTATTTTCATCCATCGCGACGATATGGATAATTATTTAGTGAACGGCAAAGTCATTCAAGTCATCAAAAAGCCTAAAACCGCCTGGTCAAAATTCAAAAAATTCGTCTATCGAGATTCGCCGAACTACCAATAACTACTGGGTCAAAAGAACGGCGTAAGCGAGAACTATCTCCGGATAGCCCTCAGAACGGCCATAATAGGCTGTGAGAGTGGCGATATGGTCGCCTTGCCAGTTGTGTCGCGCCAGGAAATTGGCCTCGCTGGGGATGGCATCAGCCGGATTATACAAATCAATCACGCCGTCCTTATTGCCATCAATACCGTAATTTAATAAAGAAATGGGCATGAACTGGACAATACCCAGCGCGCCGGCATACGAGCCTTTAATCGTAAAACAATCCGTCTGCGAATTTAAACAATAAGTGGCCAGCGCGACGAGCTGGGCGGCTTGATATTGCCATGTTGTTTCCGGCCATTGTTGCATCCGCGAATATAAGGCGTTGAACGTAAGCGTGGAGCCGGAGTTGGCGCCGAATTCTGTTTCAATAGCAATCACGCCGGCCAGGACTTCTTTAGGCACGCCAAAATCTCTTTCGGCATTATCAAACACAGTTTGATTGGCTACGATATAATCTTTGCCTTTTTGAACAAAATCAGGAGCGTAAAGTTTTAATTTAATCGCGTTCCAATCCGGTTCTTTGTAAGCCACCTGTTTTATTGGATATAGTTTCAATCTGGGGTCGGTCAGGACTTGCGTCACTTGAACCGGATTAAATCCAGCATCGGTCAGTTGTTGTAAGACATACTCCATCCGCGTGGCCAGCTTTGGGGTTGGAGTTGTTGCGCCCGCCGAAGCTGTTGGCGAAGGCCGGGGTGTCGGAGTCGGGATAGGCGTGGCTGTTGGCGTTTCTGGAATTGGAGTAGGAGTAGCTTGAACAACTGAAGAGTTCCGATTATTCAAATACAGCCGGGCAAAATAACCGGCCGTCGCAAATAAAGCGATACCGACAACCACGACCAGTATTTTTATAGATGTGGATTTGCGCATAAATTGACTTTGGGGTTAGTTTAAGAATATCATACCTGCAGGTTCTGGTCTCAACTCAAGGAGGTGGCGGTGAAAAGACGTTATGTGAGCAAGGAAGTGGAAGCATCCCGAAGATTGCTCCAAAGACTGCGTTTCCAGTGTTCAGCCGTTGAGCGTTGGATACTCAAGGGCTTCCGGCTCAATCAACAAAAGCCGAAGATCGAATGGCTGCCAGTGGAAAGATACTGCCTGACCGCTGACATCCTCGCGATGATCGAAAGAGAAGGCAAAGTCCTGGCCAACCGGTTCGACTACCTCGCCGATGTCTCCGAGATGGAGAAGATCACGGGTATCAGGGTTTGCCTCTGGCTTCGAGATGACAACTCCCACTGGGACGCCTTGGTCGCCATCGAGGGAATTCAGAGAACCATCAGTTCCTTACTTTCCGGCGACGGCTGGGCTCCACCCTGTTTCGTCGCCGTCGTTTCAAAGAGCGCCCCTTAGGGCGCTCTCGTATTTTATTAGAATTTATATAATGGAAGGAATTATAATCCCTCGTTTATTATAATTTCGGTTGCTTTCCAGTCTGTGTTTAAAATTATTATTTACCTTACTGAGACGCACTAATTTGTTATTGGACAAAAATATTGGATCCACATAGCGGAATTTTTTATAGACAACGAGATTACTCTTAGGCAAACTGGAAAGTGATTTCTTTCTAAGCACTCCCAATAATTTTTTAATTTTAGGATTTTTAGATTTTTTAATTTTTCTCAGTATGTATTTATCATCCTGCCAGAAATCGGAGAGCGATAAAATTTTATCGGTCATAGCCTCCCGAATAACATCGGCCAATAAACGATACCGGGAAGCGGCTTCAAAGCTTCCCCAATGATTTTTCTGTTTTCCCAGATAGTTATTCGCGAATAATAATGCCGGCACGCTGCCTTTAAAAACAAGCCGGCCTTTTTTTATTAATAACGACTGCAAGCATTTATCAGCGATGCTTTTGGGAAATTCCCGAAAAGCATAATCCAATCTATCGGCGCAAATATTCGGTATTTTATCTTCAAGTAATTTGAAATTGTGACAATTAGCGATTCTTTTCGAACTATACCCGTATTTAATAAGAATGGGGCTAATCTTAGAAGAATAAATAAATTTCTCGTGTTGCCTATCCTGTTCTTCTTCTGCTCCCCCGTCGCTGACAACCCAGTCTATGACATGGGAAAAAGCAGTATGAGAAGCGTCGTGGGTAAGGCCGGCGATTTGTTCCTCTTCCGAAGCGCCCAGTTTTTTTAACAAAATCATCACTCCAATACTATGTTCAAATCGATTATAATTCTTTTGATTATAAAGCTCGTCTGGAACCCCGAATTGGCAAATACCTTTTAACCGTTGGATTGGTTTTGATTTAATGAGCTCAACAATTACTGGTAAAGTAATTTTAGCTTTCCCATAAATACGGTCGTTAATAAGCATGAGTTTGAATAACTAAAAAAATGTATCGGAGTTATTTTTTTGCCCGACGGATCTTTAAGTAATCCTGGACTCCTTGGAGCCAACCGCCGGTGAAATAATCTTCGGGTTTGAAAGTGGCGATATCTACCCATTTCATTTCCACGTGGTGGTCGCCGAGACGCGGTTCCCCGCTGATTAAAGTCCCTTCATAACCGATGGCGAAAATTCTGATGACTTGTTTGTCGGCCGTGGCTTCTTCGCGCTGATGGCGCATAAAAACAACCGGCCGTCCGACGGTATATTTAACGTTATCCCCTAATTCTTCCAACATCTTGCGCTGGATGATTTGTTCCAACGGTGTATCGAATTCATCCTTTCTTATCCTTCCGCCCGGCAAATCCCAGTCGCCCCACATGTCTTTCAAAATAAAAAGCTTCCCCTCTTTCTCCAGGAATAATTTTACCGCTACAAAATATGTGTCTTTTTCGGCGAGGGGCATATGCTGCCGGGCTTGGATTCGGACCAAGATTGCGTGATTCAGAGTCACGATGCCTACCATTAGCAGACCCGGCAAAAAATTTCTAACTTCGCAATTATACAACACAAAACGAGGCTTTTCAACCTCTGTTCAGGCTAAAAGTTTAATTTTGGATGAGATGCGAGGCGCGGGCGAGGAACGGAATGAGCCGTATTAGGGATACGGCGAATGAGTACCGCAGGCCATTTTTCTTGGCTGTGCGTAGCCAGCCATAAGAGAAAAATGGCTGCAACCCGCAACAAAGCAGATCGCCAAAATTAAACTTTTAGAAATCTTCTGATGGCGATGAAACTGGAGATAACCCCCAGAGAAATACCTAGGGCAAAGATTAACGGCACGAACTGGAAGAAATTAGCGCCGAAGTAGCCAAGGAGACTAAGACCGGGAATAAGAACGCCCACTTTGGATGAGACGAACCAGAGCGTCGGATAAAAAATAACAATGGCGATTGTGGCCGCGAAAATGCCGTACAATCCTCCTTCAACCAGGAATGGGGCTTTGACGTGCCAGTTGGAACCGCCGACCAGACGCATAATTTCGATTTCATTCTTTTGGTTGTAAATGGTCAGGCGGATAGTGTTAAAAGTTACTAGGACAGCGATAAAGGCCAAAACCAGAGTAATCCCCAATCCGTAATTGCCCACGCCATTAGAAATGCTCTCCACGCGGTTGATGACCGCTTCATTTTCATAGAAATTTATCTTATCAATCACGGACCGGAGCTTGTTACCTTCGATGAAGGTCACGATTGACGCGTACTGGGTGGAATCTTTGGCTTTGACATTGAGTGACGACTGCAACGGATTATCGGCCAGTTCGGCCAGCGATTGCTGGATTAAAGCGTCGCCGGCATGGTTGGTTTTGAAATCGGCCAGCGCTTTATCTTTGGAGATATAGGTGACACTTGCCACGTCCGATTGAGCTTCCAAATCCTGCTCCACCGCCATGACCTGGTCTTCCGAAGCGTTATTTTTAAAATAGACACTGATGTCCACTTTATCTTCCAGACCGGTCACAATCTGCCCGGAAACATAATTTAAAACCATCAGGCCTGAAAATAAAAGCAACACCAGGGCCATAATGCCGGTGGTGCCAAAACTTAGATAGCTGTTGCGCTTAAAATTAATCCAGCCGCTTCGGAAAATTCTTTTGAACGCTTTTTTCATATGATATATTTGCCTTGCTCCACTTGGTCCCGGACAATTTTGCCTTTTTCCATACTGATTACGCGACGACCGACGGCATTCACCACTTCGCGGTTATGCGTCGCCAAAATCACCGTCGTCCCGAATTCGTTAATCTTCATCAGTAATTTTACCACATCGTAGCTGTTGACCATATCGAGGTTGCCGGTCGGCTCATCGGCCAAAAGAATGCGCGGACGATGAATCAGCGCCCGAGCAATAGCCAGGCGCTGTTTCTCCCCGCCGGACAACTGATGAGGAAAATTCTTGGCTTTATCGGTCAGGCCGACGATATTTAAAACTTTGGGCACGTCTTCGTTTATTTCTTCCGGTTCAGCCCCGGAAACTTCCAGCGCAAAGGCGACATTTTCAAAAGCACTCTTACGGGACAATAATTTAAAATCCTGGAAAATCGTGCCGATCTTCCGGCGGAGCAATGGCACTTGGGCAGTGGTCAGCTCAGCGATGTTGATGCCATCAATCATAACGTCGCCCTGGCTCGGTTTCAATTCGCGGGTCATGAGACGCAAAAGCGTGGACTTGCCGGCGCCGGACGGACCGACGAGTGAAACAAACTCGCCGTCTTTAATTTCTAAATTAATACTGTCCAACGCCATGAAGTCGTCATCGTAAATCGTAAAAATATCTTTGAGTTCGATCATTATGATAATTCTTTCTCGCCGGCGATAAATTTATCGAGCTCGCCATCGAGCACTTTATCGGGTTGAGAAGATTTTACTCCCGTGCGGTGGTCTTTAACCATTTGATACGGGTTCAAAACATATGACCTGATTTGACTGCCCCACTCGATCGCGACTTGGGGTTTCAACTGCGAAAGTTCTTGGGTTTTTTCAGCCTCCATCTTTTGGGCCAGGCGTGAGACCAGCACTTGCATCGCTTTTTCTTTATTCTGGACTTGGGACCGTTCCGACTGAACGGCAACGGCCAGGCCTGTCGGAAGATGGGTAATGCGCACCGCCGTTTCCAGTTTATTCACGTTCTGCCCGCCCGGCCCTGACGATCTGTACGTATCTATCCGCAAATCGTTAGGATTGATCTTAAAATTCTTGACAATAATCTCGGGCATAAACTCCACCAGCGCAAATGATGTGTGGCGCAAATCTTTGGCTGAATAAGGCGAAATGCGGACTAAGCGATGGACGCCGTTTTCCCGCCGAAGCATCTCATAGCAGTTCGGACCCGATATTTCAATGACGGCATTCTTGGTGCCATCCTGTTCGCCGAACGACTGGCTCAAAATCGTAAAACCCCAGCCCTGCTTGGCCGAGTATTTGCGATACATTGTGAGCAACATGGACGCCCAGTCTTGAGCATCTGTGCCACCGGCCCCTGAAAAGATATATAAAAGAGCCTTATTGTGCTCATATTCCGTCACTCTTTCATTATACCTTGCCGACGATTTTTTTCAATTGAGAACCGACGTCTTGGAGCCGGAGGTGAGAGTTGAACTCACGGCCTGCCGATTACGAATCGGCTGCTCTACCATCTGAGCTACTCCGGCATATTCGCTAACAACCTACCCTCTTTAGCTCTTTTACTCAAAACCCTATTTTTTCTACCATTTCCCCTGTTTAACCCTGCATATGTGGAAGTTAGTGAATCACAATTTGGGCAAATTAAACGAAGATTACTTTCGACATTATTTCTCCAGTTGCCATCAATGTGGTCCGCCACTAGTGGAGAATATCCGATTTTTTTATTAACTTCTGCCCAGCCACATAAACAACATTTGTTATCAAATTTTCTTCGCAAGTATCTTTTAACGTGCGACGAGACAATCCCTATGCCCTGCAATCCGTTTATCTCTCCACTTTTCCATTTTTTTATATAACACTGATACTGATACTCCATCTGACATTTATTACTACAATATTTGTAATAAGCACGATATGGCTCTTTACCACAAATGGGACAATTTGGTCTTGGTTTTCTATTCGACATAAATCAAGTATATCCTATTTGCAGACCACTTCCAAATATAAAAGTGGATAGCAGTTGTCAAAATACTAAGTGAATCTGGCTTGTATTCTACCAGATTTTGACGTTTAGTAAATCACTAAAAGAATTTCAAAACTGAGACCAAAATGATAGCGATAAGGTAACAGGCGGTAATAACATTGATAACCCGATCGCGAATATGGAGGTTAAATAAAACTTTTAAGTAATGGCCGATAAATGTTTTTTCCGGATAGGCTTGGATGCCGCGTAATTTATTTTCCGCCAAAGTCAGCGGACAGCTCCAGAAAAATAACTGAATCAGAAGCGTAAAGCCCACGATATATAAAACGTCAACGTTGTAATGAGGACGCAAGAATACCAATGGCAAGCTGACGATAAGAATGACAAGCCAGGTCAGATGCACAGCAACAATAAGGGCGATAGAAATTTTTCTCATTTGAGCGGAATACGAGAATCGGACTCGTGTCTCAACCTTGGGAAGGTCGCGTATTACCACTATACGAATTCCGCCTTCGCTCGCCGAAGCGAGCTACGGCGGACACAGTCCGCTGAAGTCGCGAAGGCGAGATTCTAATTTTAATAGCCGAGCAGATAATACCACCACTTCTTCCAATTGGGCATCTCGGCCAGCTGGGCTTTGAATTCTTTGGACGGCGAAGCAATTTTAACGCTGGTGTCTTTATAAACAAACGCCACCTGTTCATCCGCCAGTTTGTAATTTAACTTAAGACGGGCTTGTCGTTCCAGATAAGCATCACTGGCAAAATAAGCCGAGGAGCTCGCCAAAAATTTATTGTTCTGTTCCAAATCGGCGGCTCGGGATTCCAAATCTTTAACTTGAACATCCATACCCGTTCTCTGGTCTCTAACCTGCCAACTCCCATAACCCAGCCACACTAAAAGTGCCGCGAGAACAATAACAAGGGTTTTGCGTTGCAGAAGAGGCATAAAAATATTAAAATATGGCTATGTGGATGAAACACCGACTAATTCGGATTTTTTGGATGGCCGTCGCCGTCATCGTTATTTTGGGCATGATGGTGATGCTGGCTGCCCCTCTATTCTAGACCCTACCTCAATAATACTTTCATGCCGCGATACTGGCAAATTTTTTCTAGGTCAAGAAGCAAGGATAAGACATACCGGAAGTATGTCGAAGACGAGCGACGCAGACATAGATAAAATTTGCCGTATCCCGAAGGGTTCTCGCTATGTTCCCGATCTGCTTTGTTACTCCTCGTCAGAATACTACCAGTATTCTTCCTCGTCGTGCCTAGCATATCGGATAACATAGCAAAGAACGCGGCTAGGAAGTATTACTGAGGTAGGGTCAGCGTTTTAGCATCTTTAAGAAAACTTCTTGGGGAAGATTTACCCGGCCAGTCTCTTTCATGCGTTCTTTCCCTGCTTTTTGTTTTTTCCAGAGTTTTTGACGCCGCGTAATGTCTCCGCCGTACATATGCTGAGTGACGTCTTTTCTCTTGGCCCGGATAGATTCGGCGGCAATGACCTTGCCTCCAATAGCGGCCTGAATGGAAACTTCAAACATTTGGGGCGGCACAACTTCTTTTAATTTCGTGACCATGGCCCGGCCTTCCAGATAGGCTTTTTCGCGCGGCACGATGCGCGAAAATGGTTCCACCAAATCGCCGGCAATAAGCACATCTAATCGGATTAAATCATTTCTAGTTACGCCTTTCGGTTCATAGCTCATGGAAGCATAACCGGAAGAAACGCTTTTCAGTCGGTCATAAAAATCGGTCACGATTTCGGATAACGGCATGTCATATTTAAGAAGCGCGGTTTCTTTACCGATATATTCCGTCGCCTGATAAGTATTGCGGTAGGTGGCGATTAATTCCATCACTCCGCCCAAATACGTAATCGGGGTTAAGATTTCCAAAGCCACGATCGGTTCCAAAACGGCTTCCACTCGGGACGGATCGGGCAACATCGCCGCCGAACGGATAGAAACTTGTTCGCCGTTTTTTAAATCAACCAAATACTCCACCGAAGGCGTGGAGATGATCAGATTTAAATTGAACTCCCGATGTAACCGCTCGGATATGATTTCCACGTGAAGCATGCCCAAGAATCCAACTCTAAATCCCCGGCCCAAGCCGGCGGAAGATTCTGGTTCATAAATTAGCGAGGCGTCGGTCAGTTTGAGCTTTGATAGCGCATCTTTGAGTAAATCATAAGCTTCGCCTTCCACCGGGAAAAAACTGGCAAAGACCATCGGTCGAGGCTCTTTATATCCAGCCAAGGCCTTAAAAGAATGTTTTTCCAGCATCGCCGGACCGGTAATAGTATCGCCGACACGGATCAGACCCGGATCTTTCAAGCCAGTGGCAATGTACCCAATCTCGCCCGGACCTAAAATCTTAGACTCAACCAAACCAGGAGAAAAATAGCCAATTTCTAGAACATCGGCTTTGGCCCGCGAAGCATAGGCCACGATTGGCATGGTTTGTTTAAATGAACCACTAAAAACACGGACATAAGCAATGACGCCTTTGTAAGTATCAAACGTGGAATCAAAGATTAAAGCTTTTAATTCGGCGCCATCAGTGGTCATGGCCGGTGCCGGAACTTTGGCAATTACTTTTTTAAGAACTTCTTCCACACCCTGGCCGCTTTTGGCCGATATTTCTAAAATCTCTTCCGGTTCCACGCCCAGCAAATAAGACAGCTCTTCCCTGACTTGCGCCGTGCGGGCATTGGGTAAGTCAATTTTATTTAAAACCGGAATGATGACCAATTTTTGCTGTTGAGCCAAGTGTAAATTAGCCAATGTCTGGGCTTGAATACCTTTGGAAGCATCCACCAAAAGAATCGCTCCTTCCACCGCCGCCAGAGAACGGGAAACTTCATAAGTAAAATCTACATGCCCCGGCGTATCAATCAAATTGAGCATGTAATCCTCGCCTTGGTAGTTGTAATTCATCCGGACCGGCTGAAGCTTGATGGTAATACCCCGTTCCTGCTCCAGTTCCATCGTATCCAAATACTGTTCATGCATTTTTCTTTTTTCCACGGTGCCGGTCAATTCTAAAAATCGATCCGCGAGGGTCGATTTTCCATGGTCAATATGGGCGATGATGACGAAATTCCTGATATTCATTTGTGGTTACTACTTATCTCCAGGCGGGATGGCTCTTGATTTACCGTCTGCTGGTTCTTCCGCTTTTTGGGTTACCTTTTCCTGGCAATCTTTACACTCTAACAAGTGTTCCTTTACTCCACTTCTATCATTTGACTTCATACGCCATTCATCTTCAACAAATGTGTTTATCGCCCAGCCTGTTAGGTGTTTTACACCCTCACGAGTTTCAAACACTTCTTTTGCTGGTTCCGTTTCTCTTCTTTTTGGTTTGAATCTATATTCCATGACCATAATCTACGTTAAAAACTGGTTTTTGTAAATCGCTTGAAAAATATCCAGAGCAGGAAGAAATTCACGTTCCCGGCAATGGCAAAAGCCAAAGCCAGGCCCCGGACATCCCAATGCAGATAAAACGTAAAAAATGATGCCAGCGAAAGATTAACCGCGATTGAAATTAAAGAAACAATGACCGGGATTTTGGTATTATGGAGCGCGTAAAAAGCCCGCGACAGAATTGGAATCAAACTCTGAGCCGTTACTCCGAGCATATACAAACTCAAGATGCCGGCGGTAATGGCAATATTCTGGCCATGGAATAAACCCACACCGAACAAAATCCTGACAACCCATTCACTCAAGAAAAATAGGGCCACTGCACCAGTCGTCACAATAATCGCTGTGTTTTTCAGCGCCATATTTAATTTCTGTCTGAATTCTTCTTTTTCATTACCAGAAGCATGAAATGATAGTCGCGGAAATATCACAATCGCAACCGAAATACCTACCACTGAAATCGGGACAGACTGAAGATTATTGGCAAAATTAAGCATGGCAATGCTCCCCGCTCCCAGTATTGAGGCCAAAGCATTGATAATTGTCGAATCGATACTAAATGCGCCGAGACCAATCGTGCGCGGAATCATTAATTTCAAAATAGAACGGAAGTTTGTGTCCGACCAATCAAATATTGGCCCAAATCTGAATCCGGCCCGAAAGGCGGCCATCAACTGGACCGTCAGATGCATCAGCGCGCCGAGAATTACGCCCAAGCCCAGACCAAGCACTTCCTGATAACCATGCGCTCGCATGATGGGCACGAAATAAATCGCCCCGATAATAATGCCCACATTATAAAGAATCGGCGCAATCGCGAACGCCCAGAACCGTTCCAAGGCCTGCAAAGCCGAACCAATAATGGTGCTCACTGAAAAAATAATAGGGCTCAAAAGCATCAACCGCATCAGTTGAATCACCGCTTCTCGGTCTGCTCCCGAAAAACCGGGTGTGATTAGCGCCGCCAATGGCCGGATGAAAACAATCATTAAACCACAAGAAAATATCACGGCCGTAAAGGCGATATTTAAAAAATTGCGCGTGACATCCCAGGCCTTTTTCTCATCTGTCCGATACTGCCGAATAAAGACTGGAATAAACGCCGCCGAGACCGCCCCCAAAATAAACAAATTAAAAATCAGGTCCGGAATCTTAAAAGCGCTGTAATAAATATCCAGCGTTCGCGAAGCCCCGAATTGCGAAGCAAATATCCGATCCCGCAATAATCCCACCGCCGATGCCATAAAACTAAAAACGCCAAGAATGACGCTGGATCTAAATATCTTCGATTTAAACATTATTTGAAGTATATCTTGATAAAAAGAAAAAGAAAACGGCCAGGTCCTCGCGATTTCTCGCGAAGACCTGGCACGTTGGCATGCGTGAGGGTTACGACGACCCCTTCATCGCCTCGATGACCCGGTCCAGCATCGCCGTCCGTGTCGCGATGCTCGCCAGATGAACCTCCCTCTTGGCTTGTGCTTGGATGAACGCCTCCTGAAGTGCCTTGATGAGGTCACCGAAGAACACCGCGCCAATCGTACATGTCTCAGCAAAAGCCACCCCATGGTAATGCCCGCCGGAACCACGACAGAAGGAAGCACTGAAGAAATTGCCTTCTCTGTCGACGAAGAGACGTCTTGGGTAGTCACGGTTTGAATCAGGCATGTCCATGAGCGGAAGCGCAAACCGGGTGTCGGCAACAGATGCAAAGGAACCAGGATGATTGCAAACCTCCAAGGCAGCGTCAGTGCAATCCACCTGAACGGTGAGATAGCGCAAAACCGGCTTGAGGCTGGCCACGACGGCGTTGATTGTTTCCCTGGCCTTCGTGGCCAGTTGGCGATCCTCGGTATGATGACTGCTGGTGAGATCAGACAGCTTGAATCTGCCTGCCGTTGAGCTGTTGGACGTATCCATTGTCAGCTTCTCCTTGTTTTCAAAGAGCGGAATTGCTCTCTGGAAGCCCCTATTTCAGAGCTTCAACATACTTTAATTATACGCTCTTTTAACCAAAAAGTCAAGGCCGAAAATAGACCTGTTTTAGACATAAAAAGCTAGGATTCTCAGTTTTTCTCAATCTGCACAATCGGCTACTATTTCAGGAGCTTCGATGTTATTTCTCTGGGTGCCGGCCCGAGGATGTCGGGAACGGCCGAAGGCCGCATGGCCCGACAGGAGTTGCTTCGGACGGCCAGAGAAATTAAGAGAAGCGACTAGAAATAGTCCGAGCGGAAGCCTGAGAAAAACTGAGAACCCTAGCGGAAATTCACTTTGACTGTCAGGTCGTTTTCCAACGGACCGGAGTAGCTGTAGCCGGAATCTTTGGACGTCAGAAGCGGATACGATTCGGTGGGCGTGAGACCGTCCGGCTTTTGCATTGAGAAACTGAAACTCTTTATTTTCAAGGCGGGTTGTTTCTGAACATAGAGTGAATATGATTTGTCGGTCAGAGCTTTAGACACACGATATTTAACCGTCACAGTTTTTGTTTTGCCAGGATCGGTGATAAGCCAAAAACCAAATTCGGTCTTGCCCGCTTCACGATAAGTAATGACACCAGTGGTATTGTCGGTCTTGCCACTGGTTTCAAATTTAACCAGATTATCATCACGGACAAAATTAGAATTAGAGTAATTTACTAATGGGGCAAAATTGGGTTTATCGTTGCCGTCAACGGAAACAAGTTCCGCGCCATCCGGCACCAGCACGCGGACATAGGCCGGATTTTGTTTATTATAAAATCCATATTTCGCTCCCCCGCCATTGTGTTGGCGAGTAATGGTCAGCGTGTGGACCGCCGTGGTGTTATCAAACACCGTATCCACCGCCAGTGAAGTATCGGTCACGGCATCGGTCTTGGAACCTTTAATGTTCGTGATTGTCGCCATTAAATAATCGGCATCGCCTTGATGGACCTGCCCGCCAAAACCTTTGTCAGTCACAAAACTTTCGAGTGATAAATTATCAAAACTCATCAGTACGTCCCGCTGATTCATGCTTAAAATAAGGGTGTTAAAAATCGTCAGCCATTTATCGGAGCCGGCATTATACATTTTTGCCAAAAGCAATGGCGCGAAATCTTTTAAGATTTGCTTCGGCTGGGTCCGATTGGCGCCGTATTCTACTTCACTCTGAATAGTGGTCAAGACATTATTGGCGGTCAGTGTCAGTTTATATTGAGGCATTTCAATCGGCCCGACGATATCAAGAATCTTGGTAATCATTTCGGGGTTGATGAAAATGACGCCATCTACGCTTTGGCCCGATTCTTTTTTATAGAAGGTTTCAATATTGCGGGCCGAGGTCGGAAAATCAATATACCAGTTGGCATCACGCATCCCCCAAGTAGGCGTAATGTGCTGCATCTGAAGTGGCGGAATAATATTTTCTTTAATCTGGCCATCCAGATTGTAAACGTCATCTACGAAAAGATTATCCATTTTGCCGTTTGTGAATGAAACCACGCCATACGTGCCGGGGAATCCGCCCGTCGGCCGAAGTTCGGAACCGTTCTGGAACATCACCAAATATTTTGCCTTGCCGCTGTTAATCAGGTTTTCAAAAAACTTGGCGTAATCGGCGCTCATGTTCACGCCGGCTTCAAACTCCGGCATTTTTGATTTCAAATCGGCAAAACCGGCTTGCTTGTCGGCCGGAATGACACTGCTGTCGATATCCGCCATGAGCGCGCTGGCTTGGGCGACTTGTTGTTGGGAAGCGAGCAGGGCTTTTTTTAAAGCCGTAACAATCGGGCCGATTGGCACTTGAGGATTGGTCGGATCGGAGACAGCACCGGTTTTGGCGACCGCGTTTAAAGCCGTCGTCATGGACGTGCCGGCAGCCGAAAGCAATTGGCCGACTTGTAAAAGATTTTTGGCCGATTTAAGCGTTCCACCGCCGGGCAAATCAGCAATAATACTGGTTAGAGCCGCACCGAATACGTTCAGACTATTCCCCGCTTTAGAAAAATTGGCATAAGCCGAAAAGAAATCTTGGGAAGCATTTTTGAAATCCAAAGTTTTCAAACTATCCTGGGCAGTTTGAAGATTGGTTACCGCCGCCGCACTATCCTGAATAACTTGTTTTTTAACACGAAGACCGTAGACAATGATAAGCGCCAAAGCCACAACAGAAGCGATGGCAATTAAAACATAAGTTCTAGAAATTTTAAGTTTAGGCCATTTTCTAATTCTGGTTGTCCTCGAAAAAGATTTCTTTTTAGCGATAAGTTCGACTGAAGGAGTGTAAAAAAGCGACCGCACATCGGTCTCGGCCGATTGAGAGAGCTCGCCAGGCACAAAAGCCGGCATAGACCCGGTTTCAACTTTAAAATTATCGACTGATTCAGGTGGGGCATATTCTTCTCTGGCAATCGTATTGGCGGAATGATAAATCGCCGAAATAAGGGGCGCATATTGACTAGATTCAAATCTGGAACGGTTTTTAATAACCCGGTAGCGAGGCTTGCTTTGATTAGTATTCGTCTGCACCGACAAGCCCATCTTGGTCAATTCCACACCCAAATCAAGATCATGGCCCATCAGCTCGTCAAATTGTTCTTTGATGTCCTGATGAGACGGCAAACCTATCGCCGGCGGAAGCACCTGCGATTCCGACACTTGATTTGAAACTTGTCCCGATATTTCGGCCGGCCTTGAATTCAATGTCGGTATCGAAGCGCTAGCATTTTTATGTCTGGATTTTTTAGGCCTGAAAGAAGCTAGATTAACCACCGGCTGAACGGCGTCTATTTTTTGAACATCAAGCGAACCAGAATCATCTACCGGCTTAACGTCAAACATTGCCCCAAAAGGCATTCTTATGGTCGGGAGCATGGCTTAATTGTACACCTAAAGAGCTCCGAACCTCTGTGGACTTGTCCCGTTAGAAGTCCGGCCTGCCTAGAAGGCATGGCCGGCAGATGCCATAAAATGGCGTCTTACTTCTAACGGGATAAAATTCCCTATTCCCGAGTAAGGATATTGAGTGTTTGTCGAGCCGCGTTTTCCCACGTGAATTTTGACGCTTGGACCAGAGATTTTTTAATCATTAGACTGCGGATGGCCGGTTCGGATAAAATTACTCCCATCGCTTCGGCAATTTCAGAAACATTATATGGATTTATATAAAGAGCGGCATCGCCGGCCACTTCGGGCAACGAAGAATTGGCCGAGACAATAACTGGCGTACCGCAAGCCATTGCTTCCAAAACCGGGAACCCAAAACCTTCAAAAAAAGACGGGCAGGCGCAGACAGTGGCCAGACTATAATAAGGAGCTAAATCGCCGTCAATGTGGCCAAGATGCCGGATATAAGATTTATATGGGGATTTCTGAATCTCTTTTAGAATGTTTTGAAATTGCCAACCTTCCTTACCGATAAGCACCAGCTCAACGTCTTCAAATCCCAATTGGTCTTTTAAAATATTGAAAGCTCCAATGAGACCGATAATATTTTTGCGAGGTTCCAGTGTTCCGACATGCAAGACGAACCGTTCAGGCAGTTCGTGACTTTGCTTGAATTGAATTAGTGTTTCATTGTCCGGACGAGACAGCACCGTACCTGAATGAACCACGGAGATATTGGCCGGATCGATATTGTAGTAATGAACGAGATCGGTTTTGGTTGATTCGGAAACGGCAATAATTTGATTTGAAAATCGAGCTTGATTAGCCGGATTCATTTCGATGGTATGCCACCAGCGTTTGCGCCAAGTTAAGAATTCCGGGAACCGGAGATAAGAGAGATCGTGGAATGTCGTTACCCGCCGGCACGACCCGGAAAGCGGAGCCATAAAAAAATGAGGCGAGAAAAATATATCCGCGCCGCCAATCAAATCATTGATAAACGGGTACCCGAACACGCCCCCCAAAAAAAATAAAAGGTTGTTCGGAATTCGGCGGGCAATCAGCTGGACATTGGGTACATGCATCCAGGGCCGATCCGGCGCTGGCTCACGGAAAGAAGAAAAAAATAATTTAAATTTATGTTCAGGAGCAAGTTTAACCATAAAGGCCAAAATCTGTTCGGTATATTCCTGTACGCCAGTTCTCAGGCCGGCCATGGGACGAATATCAACGCCGATAATCATAGATTGATAGCCTTTTTAATTTCTTCCTTGAAACGGACTACGCTAAACTTTTCGGCCTGAGCTCGGCAACGAGCCGGCGAAAATTTATAATCGTTGAATTTGTTGACCGCCTTAACAATAGCTTCGGGAGTCTGAGTGTCGAAAAATATCCCGGTTTTGTCCTCAATAATCGTCTCTTCCGCTCCTCCGCCCCGATAAGCAATCACGGGACGGCCTGAAGCCATTGCCTCCAAGGGCACAATACCGAAGTCTTCTTCTTGAGGGAAAATTAAAGCTTTGGCTCCGCGATAATGCCGGCTAAGTTCGTCATCGCTGACTTGGCCCAGAAATTCTATATTGACGCGGGCCAGTTTCTTTAGACGCCCTATCTCCGGTCCCGTACCGATAATTCTCAACGGCAGATTTAATTCATTGAACGCTTTAATGGCGACATCGAATTTTTTATAAGAAACGAGCCGGCCGGCCATGAGAAAATAATCTTCGGTCGGTTCAGTCGCCAACGGAAACACCGCCGTGTCGACCGGCGGATAAATCAGCGCCGAAGATTGATGGTAATATTTTTGAATTCTTTTGCCGACAAAATCAGATATCCGCCAAAATTTATCCACACGATCAGCGGCAGAATGGTCCCACATTCGCAGATATGAGATTAGGGGCTGGCTGGCAAATCTGATTAGCGGCGGAAATCCAAAATCTTTGCCAAACTTCTGGCTATTGTCCCACAGGAAACGGGGCGGCGTCAGACAATAGCAAATATGGCGGGCGTGGGGCTTGGTAATAATCCCTTTGGCAAACGATGCCGAGAGAGAAATCACGACATCATAGGCCGAGAAATCAAATTGCTCGATAGCGAGGGGCATCAAAAGCGGATACCATTCATGATGGCCCACCGCCCCCGGGAAATTCTGAAGAAAGGAAGTATTGATGGTTCGGCCCTTAAATAGACCCCGAGTAGCTTTCTCATCGTAAAGCAGAGTGTAAATCGGCGCTGATGGGAACATTTCCGCCAAGACAGCCAAAGTCCTTTCGGCTCCGCCGAACTGGTTGAGGTATTCGTGAACGAAGGCAATACGCATGCTGAAAGCCTACTACACTGCCGAGTGGTCGTGCAACATCTTAAAGATGGTGCGAAAGATGATTTTGAAATCCATGCCCATAGACCAATTTTCAATATAGAAGCTGTCCAGCGTCACTTCTTCATCAAAAGGCAAATCGGAACTGCCGGAAACTTGGGCCAAACCTGTTGCGCCGGCTTTAATAGCCAGGACTTTTTTGTGATGTTTTTCGTAATGACTAATTTCATTGGGAAGATGGGGCCGCGGACCAACCAGACTAATATCGCCCTTGAGCACGTTCCAGAATTGAGGAAATTCATCAATCCTTGTCCTTCGGATAAATCTGCCCACTTTGGTAACTCTGGGGTCGCTTTTTATTTTAAAGAGCGGGCCAGACTGACGTTCGTTCAGATTCAACAAACTATCTTTTAATGAATCGGCCGACCCGTCCGGATCGACAGCAATCATACTTCTAAACTTAAGCAATAAAAATTTATTTTTCTCACTGATTCTTTCTTGCCTGATAAAGACTGGCCCAGACGTTTCACTTTTAATTAAAATCGCCACAATAAGAAACAATGGGGAAAGGATGATCAGCCCCAAACCTGCCACTACGATATCCACCACGCGCTTGAATACTTTGCCCCAGCCATCCAGAGGCGTGCGTTTTAATTCAATTACCGGCACGGTGCCGATAGTATCCACATCTAAATGTTTGGTTAATGTCTGATATAGATTGGGTACGAATTTGAAAACAATGTGATGTTCGTGGCAGAAATCAACTAAATCGACAATTGTTAAGTCGGCATAATGAGGCGTTACCAGCAGGACTTCGTCGATGGTATCGCCGAGCGCGGCCAGAGTTTCAAGTTGAGGCGTATTCCAATGCGCGATAATGCGATAACCCGTAGATGGCCGCTGGGTCAGCTGCTCTATTAAACCTTGAGCCACGGCGTCATCGCCGATTAGAACCACACGCTGAACGCCAAAATCGTAACGAGTGACGGCGACATGCTGAAAGTAGCGGACCAGCAACCGACCTAGCCCCACAAACAAGATAGCCAGAATCCAGGCGCCCAAAACCAAGAACCGGGAATTAAACAATGCCTGCCGCAAGAAAATGAAAATAATGACCAGCATGATTCCGGCTGAAGAAGCGATGATGACTTTGAGAAACTCTTCTGCTTTACCAATCCGAATTTTCATTGAATACAACCCGGAAATGGCATAAGTGCAAATAAAAACCAAAGACACCACAGCCACGAGGGAGAGATATGTAATTAGAGGCAAGTTAAGCTGGAAATAAACAGGTCGAAGGCTCGCTAAGACTTGAGTCCGAAGCAAATAAGCGGCCAGTCCCGCCAGCATGAGCATCCCGAAATCAACGGGCAGACGGATAACATTGAAGAATAGGTCAGCTTTTTTCACAACATAAATAGTAACATGTCCAGCAACATTTTTCAATCTATTCCAGGGAATCAAAATCCCGACAGCTGTCGGGATTTTGATTTAGTATGCGATAAGCCGGGTTCTGTGTGTCCCGCCAAGGCGGGTTCTGTGTGTCCCGCCAAGGCGGGATGGACAATCATTTATCTAGGCTCGCGATTACTCGCGAGCTCAAGCGATCTACTTTTATCCCGACAAGTCGGGATTTGATCTTGCACTCCAGTAAGGATTTGGCCGTTTCACCTCCGATCTTGTATCCCCGATCGGAGCTAAGCTGTGACCTTTGATAAATCAATGGTCTGGGTTTAGCCTTCCTGCTCTTTCGAGCACGGACGTTTCTGTTCGCACCTCTTGCGTTGCCGCAGATGGGAATTACCCACTACCGTTTTATCCTGAGCCTGTCGAAGGATTCCGACCTGTTAGGATAGTGCCCGGACTTTCCTCCCGTCTTAAAGACGAGCGATTGTCTGCATACTGACGTCATTATACCACAAAAGGCTTATTCCCACAAAACCTTTGGTTTGCCGGTCTTTTTGTCCAGTATTTGATTAAGTAATTCGTCGGCTTCGGCGTTTTTGGCCCGTTTGATATGATGGAACAAGATTGGTACTTTGAGTTCCAATTTAAGTTTTAAAACTTCCAAAAAAAGTCCCCGAAGATTAAGGTCCTTAACTTTATACTCACTGTTCAGCTGTTTAACCATCAACTCGCTGTCGGCGTAACAATCAATCTGTTCCAATTTTTCTTTCTTTGAAAGTTTTTTTAATTTGGCCAGCGCCGTAATCAAGGCTCGATACTCGGCTTCGTTATTGGTCGTCTCGCCGATATATTCGCTGAATGTTTTCTTGCCACTGGCCAAGCCTTCAATGACAATGCCAATACCGGCCGGACCCGGATTCCCTCTCGCTCCCCCGTCGGTGTAAATGGTAATTTTATTTTTCATTTTTATTTTTCCAGGGATGTTTGGAACCAGGCGCCAATAGAAAGCCAGCCGCATTTTTGTGCCCGCCGCCGCCTGGAAATCGGACGACAATGACCGAGACATCCAGCTCGCCTTTGGAACGCAAAGAATACCTTGTCCCTCTTTCATTCTGAACCCAAACAATACCTATATCTGCTTTTTCTGCCAATTTAGCACCGATTTGAGAAATAAATACAGGACAATTAACAGCCAGCGCTTTATAACCTTCAAATTCGACTTCAATGGTATTGGTTGAGACAATGGCATCAATAACACTATCCTGATATTTAAGAATAACTTTTCCTCTCTCTACGATTTTATCAAATCCTTCCCTGCTCTCGGCTAACTTTGCCGCTTCTTCCCAATTGTCAAAACTGTAGCCGACCGCATCAAGATAAGCAAAGACTTCTTTGGTTTGAGGTAAATTGAATTTCCACAAATCCATATCTTCAACATGGGTCAGTAATTTAGGTACCGGTTCTTGGGGATGGAAATATTTCCAAACCAAAACAGAACCGGAACGGCTGATATCAAACAAATAATCTTTAGTCATTTTAACGATGGCCTCGCCGGTTTCATGGTGGTCAATTCCTGTCACTCGTTTATTATTCTCCATTAATTTTCTTGTTATTGGCTCAGGAAAATAGTAATCCATGATATAAATCTCTTTACCCTCAAGGTTATCCGGGGGCAATGACCGAAAATTCATAGCAATATAGTCGGCTGAATCGCCAAATTTTTTCCAAGCCGCCCAAGCGGCCGAAAAACCGTCAGTACAATTGCCGTGATACAGAACGACGATATCTTTTGTTATTGTTTGTTCCAATTTACAAGTTTTTGAGTATTTGAACGAACTCTTCTTTTTGGACACTAACTCCCCCAACAAGAACGCCGGCGATTTGTTCAAGCAAAAGAAAATCTTTGGCATTCTTAGACGTCACCGAACCGCCATATAAAACCAGGGTGTTCGGACTAAGAACTTCTTTGATTATGTTCACGGCTTTCAGTGTGTCTTCGGGTTTATCAGGATGAGAATCGGGATTGGATGAGATAGCCCAGACCGGCTCGTAGGCAATAATGCATTTCCCTTTCTCATCGTCTGATAATCCGGCCAAAGTGGCCGAGAGTTGGTTTTTTAGAAATTCTTTAAAATTATTATCGCGAACTTTTTCTCCCACACAGACAATCGGCGTGAGGTCATTCGCCAAAACGGTTTTTAATTTTTTATTGACCAATTCATCGGACTCGCCCATTTTCCAGCGTCGTTCGGAATGGCCGACAATGACGTATGACACGCCCAGACGCTTTAACATCGGACCGGAAACTTCGCCTGTCCAAGCGCCGGAATCAGCTAAGGCAATATCTTGAGCGCCCAATTCGGCTTGCTGGGATAATTGGGAAGTGCTCAGTATTTTGCTGATGTCGTCCAAAAAAACAAACGGCGGACAAATAATCAGTGACCGCTCTTTTTTTTCGGTTTCATTTTTTAAATATTCGTCAATGTAAGCCAAAATATCTTCGGCTTCAGCGACCGACTGTGGATTCATTTTCCAATTGGCGACAATATATTTTTTCATAGGCCTCTTGGTAATTATACTCTATCAGAAAATTAGTGCTTATGGTCTCTGTTTTTCAAGAAATAACGAATTATAAAAATGACCACGAGGGCAACAATAATGTAATCAAAAATATGGAAATAAGGCCGAAATAAATTCCAATTTTGGCCGGTTTTAAACCCAAGATAAACTAGGGCGAAATTCCAAGGCAAAGCGCCCAGAGCCGTATAGAGTGAGAATTTTTTAAAATCCATCCGGCTTACTCCGGCCGGCAGAGAAATAAATGTCCGGACAATCGGCATCAACCGGCCCCAAAAAACGGCTTTGACGCCATGGCGACTAAACCACAGCTCGCCTTTTTCAATTTCAGAATGATGAATGAAGACATATTTCCCGTACCGTTCCAAAATCCACCGGCCGCCGGAAATGCCTATCCAGAATAAAATCATCGAACCTAAAACATTGCCCAATGTGGCCAATAAAACTGCCGGCCAAAGCGCAAATTGCCCCGAGGCAACCAAAAATCCCGCAAACGGCAAAACCACTTCCGATGGAATCAGAATACCCGCGCTTTCTAAAAGCGATAACAAAAAAAGGCCCGTGTATCCGAACACGGTCATCAGATGGATTATGTTTGAAGATAAAAAATCGGTAATCATTAAATCGCCGTATCACGCAATATCATCGCCGCCTCATCGGGATCGACGGTATTCACAATAACATTTGTCTCTAATTCCAGGCCGGCATCAATGGAAAGCCGGGGGTTAATTTCCAAGTGCCACTGATAAAAATCGTATCCGGGCTGGTTTTCTTTTTTTAGTGGAGCGGTATTAATAAAGAAAACGTAATCAATATCATTAAGCGCAGTTGAAAGTTTCTTCAACGCGACATTCAAAGCATTGGCCAGAAACGGAATTTCCATATCGGTAATATTGCCAAAATTTGAACCGGCCATCTTGGGAAAGATTTTCATTTCATATGGTGATTGGCTGACATAAGGACAAACCACTATAAACTGCTCGTTTTGATAAACAATTCTTTTATTCTCAGCTATTTCCCAGGCCATAAGTTCATCGTGAATCCGTTTGCCGGTGGCTTCAAAATATTTCTTGGACGTCTCCAAGTTGCGGATAATAGTCGTCGGCACCATCGGCAGCGAAATTATTTGGGAGTGATTATGATAAATAGATGCCCCAGCGAGCCGGCCATGATTATGAATAATGGAAATAAATTCTCCGCAATTGTCTTCGGTCATTTCTGCATGCCGGTCCCGATAAGCCTGAATGACCTCGGCCGTTTCGGCATCGCTGAACTGAGCAAAACTTTTATCATGGTCGCGGGTAATCACCAGCTCGTGGAAACCGCTGGCATCGGCCGTAGTAAACGGACCAATATGATGTGTTGAACCACACACGCCGTGTTTTAAAGCCGGAAATTTATTTGGGATGACCACTGTTGTCCAATCGGCCGAAAGATCTTTCACCATCTGGCCATGGCTGTATATCGCAGTCGGGGCTTCTTGTTGAGCCATCCGTTCCGGTTCAAAGAAACATTCTCCTTTCGATTGAAAGAATGGCATCTCTCCGGCAGGATGAGGTCTTTTGGCCCGGGCCGTGGAGAATAAAACCCACTCGCCCGAAATCGGATCTTGTCTTAATTCGTTAAGCACTTTTATTTATAAACGCCAGTCATGAGATTCCAGCGTACTTTTACCGTCTCTAATAATACTTCCAAATAAGTCTTGAACCCTACACGAGAATTGGGATCATTGTGCCAATCCACCGGCACTTCTTTTATTTTATGGCCGTATTTTCTGGCCAAAGCCAGCATCTCCACATCAAAGCCCCAGTGCATGATGGTAATACGAGGGAAAACATCTTTGGCTGTTTGGGCGGTAACGATCTTAAACCCTCTTTGAGTGTCATGAATTCCCGGCACAGCCATTACTTGAATAAAAATATTACCCACCTTGCCCAGCAAGATCCGCCATATCGGTTCGCTTTCCTTGGAAACTTTCTTTCCTTTGACGGCAATGGAACCGATAACCACATCGTAGCCCTGATCAAAATACGGCATCATTTTTTCAATATGGTCTATAGATGTGGAATTATCGGCATCCGTGAACAAACGGAACTGACCAGTGGCGGCAAGCATGCCTTTTTTAACCGCTCCGCCTTTGCCGGAGACATTGTAATCAATAAGTTTCAGTGTCGGCACTGAAGCCGTCAATTGACGCACAATCTCGCTGGTTTTATCGGTGCTGTTATTGGAAACAACTATAATTTCGTGTTCAATATTGTGAGCAGTTAAATAATCAAAAACCGACTGCACGGTTTCTTTAATATGCTTCTCTTCGTTTTTGGCCGGAATGATAACGGATAGATACATGTTATATGTATTGCAATCTAACACACTAATTTGCTTTTTTCCAGTTTCCGGGAGTAATATAGACTATTGATGGATTATCCCATTGTTAAGATTGGGCGAAAAGATAGGACCTATCCGAAGATTCTAAAACACATTTCGGATCCGCCCGAAGTTTTATATTGCCGGGGCAATATCGCGCTGTTAAATACGGAATGCTTCGCCGTTGTGGGTACCCGGGCTATGACACCCTATGGCCAAGAAGCCGCCCGGCAAATTGTCCCCGGCCTGGCTCGCCACTTTACGATTGTGAGCGGTCTGGCCTTGGGTATCGATGCCGCCGCCCACCGCGCCACGCTTGATTGTAGCGGCAAGACCATTGCTGTTCTTGGTTCCGGTATCAGCTTGATAACGCCCGAAACAAATCTCCGGCTCGGACAAGATATCTTAAAGAATAACGGCCTTATCATTTCGGAACATCCCGGCAAGAAGCCGGCTTACAAAGATTCGTTCCCGGAACGCAATCGCATCATCAGCGGTTTGTCGAAAGGGGTTTTGATTATCGAAGCGGACGAAAAAAGCGGGTCGCTTATTACCGCTCGGCTCGCCGGCGAACAGAATCGCGATGTCTTTGCAGTGCCAGGAAATATTTTTTCATCAAAATCGATGGGCCCGCATAAACTTATTCGGACCGGCGCAAAACTAGTCGCCTCCGCGCACGACGTCCTGGATGATTATTCAAAGCTTCCCTTCATAAAATCTCCCGGTCTGTCCACAGCCGATCCTGTCCATTCCGTAATCCTTGCTATACTGGAAACGCACGGTCCGTTGAACATCGACAGTATTATTGAACATTCAAAGCTCGGCGCATCAAAAATAATGGGTGCCCTGGCCCTCATGGAAATCCAAGGATTGGTTACCCAAATGGCCAGCGGAATATTCCGCAAAACTGAATAAATTATCGTACATGCAATTAATAATCGTTGAGAGTCCAACCAAAGCTAAAACTATCTCCCGCTTCCTCGGCGGCGATTTTATTGTTAAATCATCTTTCGGCCATATCCGTGATCTGCCTAAAAAAGGCATTGGTATTGATATTGCTCACGATTTCAAACCTGAATATATCATCCCCGCCAAAGCTAAGAAGATTGTCAGCGAACTCAAAAGCGACACCGCCAAAGCCGATACGGTAATCCTAGCCACCGACCCTGACCGCGAAGGCGAAGCCATTGCTTGGCATTTAGCCCACGCCCTTGGTCTGGATAAAAAATCAAACACCAAGAAAACAGACCGTGTGGTCTTTCATGAAATCACCAAACAGGCTATTGAAAAAGCTATCGCCCATCCGCGGGAGATTGACCAGAATCTGGTTGATGCCCAGCAGGCTCGGCGGATTATCGACCGTCTCGTCGGTTACAAATTATCGCCGTTTCTTTGGAAGAAAATCCGTTCCGGCCTTTCCGCCGGGCGCGTTCAAAGCGTGGCTGTGCGTTTAGTGGTGGAACGCGAACGAGAAATCCAAAAATTCAGGCCTCAAGAATACTGGTCCGTCGAAGCTTCACTCTCCAAAAAAGACGAAGATAAAACTTTTAAAGCCCGGCTGGTTAAAGTCGGCGAAGAATCAATTGACCGCTTGGGCGTCAAAAACTCGGCCGAAGCCCAAAAAATAACCGACGCTTTGGCCGGCGCCGAATATAAAGTCATTGAAGTCGTCAAAAAAGAAGTCCGCCGCACCCCGCCGGCACCGTTCACCACTTCCACTCTCCAACAGGAAGCGGCCAAGAAACTCGGCTTCTCCGCCAAACAGACCATGACCTTGGCCCAGCGATTATACGAGACCGGCATGATTACCTACATGCGTACCGACAGTTTGAATATTTCTGAAATCGCTTTGGCCCAAGCTCAAGAAGTCATCAAAAAAGAATTCGGCGCCAAGTATTGCCTTGATGCACCCCGTTCATTTATTAATAAATCCAAAGGCGCTCAGGAAGCCCATGAAGCCGTCCGACCGACCGATCTATCCCGTCTGCCCGAGAGTCTCGATAAGGATTTGGATTCCGGCCAGCTACGGCTTTACGATTTAATCTGGAAACGGACCATTGCTTGCCAAATGCAGGTCGCCGTTCTTGATCAAACCGCCGCTGACATATCCGCCGGTCCAAAATACACATTCCGCGCCAACGGCCAAGCCATTAAATTTGATGGTTTCATCCGCGCTTACACCGAAACTAAAGAAGAAGATGAAAAAAGCGAAGAAGATTCCTATGAAGAAGGCCAGCTTCCGGAATTATCCGAAAAAGAATTATTGAATCTCATTGACCTGTCCAAAGACCAGCATTTCACCGAACCGCCTCCGCGATATACTGATGCTTCGCTTATCAAGACTTTGGAAGCCGCCGGTGTCGGCCGGCCATCCACTTACGCGCCCACTTTGACCACCATTCAGGACCGAGGCTACGTAGAAAAAGAAGACAAGAAATATAAACCCACCGAAATCGGTTTCTCGGTCAATGACATGCTCGTGGAGAATTTTCCCGAAGTCATTGATATCAATTTCACTTCTCACATTGAAGAAGAATTCGACGAAATCGCCGAAGGCAAAATCAAATGGGTCCCGGTGGTGGAAGAATTCTACACACCATTCAGCAAAAATCTCAAAGAAAAAACGGAAAGCGTTGATAAATTAATTGTGGAATCCACCACCCCCTGCCCGCACTGCGGTAAAATGATGCTGGTTAAATTCGGGCGGATGGGCAAATTCCTGGCCTGCCCAGAACCAGGCAGCAAAGTCTCGCTCCCCCTGCCCGAAGAAGCGGCCAAAATCAAACAGCTTCAGGAACAAACCAAAGGCGAACTTTGCCCCATCTGTTCAAAACCCATGGAAGTGAAGCGCGGACGCTTCGGTTACTTCCTTGGCTGTGTGGATTATCCAACTTGTAAAGGCATCTCCAAGATCTTCAACAAAACCGGATTTAAATGTCCGAATTGCCTTGCCCTCCGAAGTCTTGACGAAGGATGGGTCGTCGGTGATGTGGTGGAAAAGAAATCACGCGGCCGAGGCAAATTATTCTACGCCTGTTCCCGCTGGCCCGACTGCACCTTCTTGATGAGCAAGAAGCCCGAAAGCGAGGCCGAACTTCAAGAGGCCCTGAAAACTTGGAAAGAAAAACCAGTTAAACCTGCGAAGAAATACGGAAAGCGTAAGTCGGGTAGTGAATTTTCAAATTCTGCCGAGCCGAAGGCAATTGAAAATTCTACTAGCGAGGAACCAAAATTAAATGAACCAGCAATCTAACGTAGGCAAAACTTGCCCCGAGTGTAACTCCGGCAATCTAGTCGTTAAATCGGGCCGTTACGGAAACTTCACGGCCTGTTCGAATTATCCGAACTGTAAATATATTGAAAAGAAAGCCCAACAACCCGCCGAAATAACAGACCAATTATGCGATAAGTGCGGCAAACCACTCCTGAAACGCAATGGCCAGTTTGGCCCCTTCCTCGCCTGCTCAGGTTTCCCGCAGTGCAAGAACACGAAGAAGACTGCTCAGCTATAAATGTTGTCAGCTTTGACTTAGGCGTTTATAATGTGAGTGTAACATTCACTTCCATATGCAAGTCACATCATTTCGCAATATCTCTCTGTGGACCGTTCGTGTAGTATTCGCGTTGATGTCCATCCTTTTTGCAATTGGAATTCTGACCGAGCTAGCACAGGGAGCGTCCGCAGCGCGACTTGGAAGGACTGGCATCGGCCTTATCGCCTCACTTATTGTTATTTGGACCGCATGGCGACAGCCCCTGAAACCCTGACCTAAGGCGAGCATCTAGATAAAAACCTGCCACTGGGGCAGGTTTTTATCGGTCCGAGAGGGGCGCAAGACGGAGCGACTATTAGTCGATGATGTTCTTCGCAATCTTGTTGAGGTCTTCTAACGAGGCGAATTTGATGACGATTTTTCCGCCAGAAGAAGCGGCACCGTGGATTTGGACGTGAGTACCGAGTGTATCGGCCAGATTTTTTTCAAGTTCAATAAATTTTCGGTCGGTAACGCGGGGCTTTTTGACGCTGGGTTTGTTGACCGCGGCCGCCGTTTCCACATCGCGGGAAGAAACTCCGCCAGCCAAAATACTTTCATAAACTTGGCGCTGTTTGGCCGGATCACTGAAAGCCAGAAGCGCGCGGGCGCTGGCGCGAGCGATCTTGCCGGCTCGGAGAGAGTTCTGAATGTCTTGAGGCAAATTAAGCAACCGGATGGTGTTGGCCACGACTTCACGGGACTTGCCGACTTTATCGGCGATCTCTTTTTGGGTCAGGCTGAAATCTTTTGAAAGCTTCTGGTAAGCTTCGGCTTCTTCCAATGGATTTAAATCTTCACGCTGGACATTTTCGATTAACGCCACTTCCAAACGCTCCTTATCCTCTTTAAAATCATCACGGATGATAACCGGCACATGAGGCAAGCCGGCCATCTTGGCGGCGCGCAGACGGCGTTCGCCGGCGATTAAACTATAAGAAACGTCTATCCCCTTCGGCGACAAGGTTTCCATTTTGGAAACCAATAACGGCTGGAGGACGCCATATTTGCGGATAGAGCCGGATAATTCTTTGAGCGCTTCTTCATCAAAATCATGGCGAGGCTGATTGGGATTAGCTTCAATTTTGGCAATTTCCACATAAAAAACATTCTCTTTTTGAGTCGTTGGATGCAAGGCCTTAGCGCCTTCGGGAATTAAAGAACCCAGTCCCTTGCCTAGTCCGAAGAATTTTTTGTTCATCCCGTTAGACATTGGATTGTATATTTATAATTTTTAAAATAGTTTTTATTCTGCACATATCTTGATTAATCGTCATATTCCGCCAGCTACAATGTCTAACGGGATTCATGTTCATATTTAGAATTTAGTTCGAGTATTTTATCACTTCTTCTGCCAGCTGGCGATAAGCGCGGGCGGCTTTGGAATTAGGATCAAATTGCAGGATGGTCTTGCCAAAACTTGGCGCCTCGGCCAATGAAACCATTCGTGGAATCACAGCATCGAAAACGCGTCCCGGAAAATTTCTGTAAACTTCGTTCACGACCTGATTCGCCAATTGATTCCGTCTATCATACATTGTAAGCAATACGCCCAAGACCTGCAAATCCGGGTTCAATCCTTGGCGGACCAATTCAATGGTTTTTAATAGTTGAGTAAGCCCTTCCAAAGCATAATACTCACATTGCACAGGTATAATTATCCTTTCACTTGCGGCAAGGGCATTAACAGTGAGTAAACCAAGAGATGGCGGACAGTCAATAAGAATATAGTCGTAATTTGTCCTTATTGAATTAAGGGCTTTCTTTAAACGAAACTCCCGCTCTTCCATGGTCACAAGTTCCACAGTCGCACCCGCAAGTTCTTGGGCCGCAGGCAAAATATCAAAACCAAATAGAGACGTTTTTTTGATGAGATGGTGAGGATTGTAATCGTTCACAAGGGCATGATAAATACTCCCGTCTTGTTCACTCATAGTGGTGCCTATGCCCGCTGTCGCATTGGCTTGAGAATCCATATCAACCAAAAGAACGTATTTACCCATGGCCGCCAAATAGCCACTCAAATTTATTGCTGTGGTAGTTTTGCCAACCCCACCTTTGGCGTTGCAAATTGCGATGACTCGAGCCATATTAGAAAATCATATCATTTCTAACCTAATAAACAACCCCTTAAAACAGTTGAAAACCTGCGTCAAAAATGCTAAAATAAAGTATTGCCGGGGTGATGAAATTGGCAACCATGCACGACTCAAAATCGTGTGCCCTCACGGGCTTGTGGGTTCAAGTCCCACCCTCGGCACCAATAAGGAACTCAAAGGTTTTTTTGAAGCTGAAATGCGGGACGCGCGAAGCGCGTCCCAAGGATTCCCGCCGAATTCCCCCAACGAATTCAGAATTTTTGGCGCGCTTGCGCGCACT
>CAIKUK010000023.1 GCA_903830625.1 Candidatus Yanofskyibacteriota bacterium | reverse complement strand
GCCAGTACGTGGGGCTTTCTTCGAGCGTACGCTTCAGTTTCGCTTCACCACGCACGCGGAGCGTGCGAAGTCATTACTTCACTTTGTTTTGGAAATAGGTGCGAGTTTGGTACAATAGAGACACAATCTAAAACCGGTCGCCATAGGCGACCGGTTTTAATTACCATCCAAATTTGTGTTTGTATTTTTTAAACAGCCAACCGCACGCAAACGCGGTCAGAATACCGAGCACGGCGCCAGCCACGACATCATAAGGCCAGTGAACACCGGCAAAGATACGTGAGAAGCCGACCAAACTGGCCAAAACATAAAACCATAGCCCCGCTTTTTTATTGTATTGATAAACGCCCGTGGCTAGAGCAAAAACAAAAATTGTATGGCCGGACGGGAAAGAACTTTCAGTTTCTCGGGCCAGCAAGAGATGAGTTTGAGCAATGACCCAATACGGCCGAAGGTGATAATAAAAATGCCGAATTAATGTGGCCACACCGAACCGGGCCACGATAGCTGAACCGATAGCCACAATCGCCATGTCCCGATATCGGCGATAATTCCAAATCACATAGATCAGTACGACCAGAATCATCACATACAATAAATACTCGGCACTGAAAACCATTAATCCATCAAGCCAACCCCAACGACCAACCCAACTATTAACCAGTAAAAACAAGTTTAAATTCATAATTACACTATAACATAACCCTCAACTTCTCTTGAGTGCTTCAAAATCTAACATATGTTAGATTTTGAAGCACTCTAAATATCCAGAAGCTTCAAAAGGTCTTCCGGTTTTGACGGTCCGACCCGAAGCACTTTTGGTTTATCGGTCGAGCAATCAATGACCACCGAAGAATTGGAAGGCGGCAGAACGCCGGCATCAATGACCAGATCCGGCCGACGCGGTTGAACACTAAGCGAAGCGATAATATCGTCTATCTTCCCCGTCGCCGGCTCGCCGGAGATATTGGCCGACGTCGATACCAGCGGATAGCCGAAGGCACCTAATAATTTATCAGTAAAAACATAATCGGCAATGCGAATACCGACGGTGGGCAGACCAGTGGTAACAATAGGCGGCACGATTTCTTTTTTGGGCAAAACTAACGTGAACTTACCAGGCCAAAACTTGTTGGCCAGTTTTCGTTGTTGGTCATCCAGATAGACCAGCTCTTCAACCCATTTCATGTCGCGAGCCAAAATGGGTAATGGTTTTGAACTCCGATTTTTGATATCAAAAACGTGCCGAACGGCAATTTCATCCAGCGCGTTACAGCCCAGTCCATAAACGGTGTCGGTTGGATAAACAATAGTCCCGCCCAGCTTTAGAATATCCAGAGCTTCGTTAATAGCGTAGCTGAAATCTTTATTTAGATCGATTTTGATAACTCTCATTTTAGATACTATACGCAAACTAAAAGCAGAATAAAAGAGCCCGACTGATTTCGGGGCTTTTATTCTAGACTGTCCCGATTTTTCCCAAGCAGAGCTTGGCTGAAAAATCGAGGATCCTCGACTACTCGGTAGTCGGGAGAGTTTCTTCTTTTGGCGCTTCGGCTGGCGCTTCTACCGGAACTTCCGATGCCGCTTCGGTTACTGGTACCGGCGCGCTTTCCGCTTGCGGTGCGCTATCCGAATCTGCTTTAGCCTTCGGCGCAGCGGCGGCAGCTACCGGTTTGGTGACAACTTTCGGCTTCCAGCTTAGTTTCTTGGCGGTAGCAATGATCTTATTATTAACGAATAAATTATTAACCGTCGGCGAAAGTTGAACCCCTTTGGAAATCCAATGCTCAACCCGCTCTTTCTTTATTTTCAAATCCTTTTTATGCGGATCGTATGAACCTAAAAGCTCAAGGTACTCGCCTTGAGGTTTCTTGGTGTGTTCGGTGACCACAATCCTGAAATAGGCCTGGCCTCGTTTCCCGATCCGTTGTAGACGCATAATCAACATAAGCTCAAATATAATAGCAAATTTGAGCTTATTGAGCAAGAGTGGTAAAATATTGCCGAGGAGGTGCCTTTGTCGACTACAGACACACAAAAGCAGACACTCGAACAGTTCTTTGAAAGCCACGGCCTTTCTATAACCTACAATCAGGGTTGGCGATGCCCTATAGCCAACCAGATCGCCGTCACCTACGACCAGACCCATCGGGTTAGAGAGTTTCTACACCATTTGATTCGGACCCTGAATTCCAGAGGAGCACTGCTCGATGTCCTCCAAGGCTCCAAGCTCGAGGTCTTTTCCCCGGGAGAAGAACACCCAAGGAAAATCAAGGTCGATGTTCTACTGTGTTAGGCTAGGCCGTTAGGCCCAGCCCGCGTAAAGCCGCGGGCTTTACGTTTTTTACCAGCTTTTGACTTTCAAAGCTTCTTCGGCCGCTCGCTGTTGAGCTTCTTGTTTGGAAGGACCTTCGCCTTCGGCAATGAGGTCTTTATTGAGATAAACGCCGACTTTGAACTGACGGGCATGGTCCGGTCCCCATTCCTGGATAACTTCATAATTCGGAGTGATACCGAGCTGTTCCTGGGCTTTCTCCTGAAACAAACTCTTGGCATCGCGGTAAAGGTTATTCTCAATGATGTTCGGCAGTTCAACCAAAATGAAAGTCTGGATGAACTCGGCTGCCTTGGTATAACCTTGATCAAGATAAATAGCGCCGATGACCGCTTCCATGGCGTTGGCCAGAATGTACTGGCGGGCTCGGCCCATATCTTTGGCTTCGCCGCGCGAAAGAAGCATGAATTCATTCAAGTCAAAAACTTTGGAGATATCGGCCAACTTGATGGCGTTCACCAGCGCTGCCCGCCAATTGGTCAGTTCCCCTTCCGGATTGGGATAAGTTTTGTAAAGATGTTCAGTGACCACCAGTTCCAGCACGGCATCACCCAAAAATTCCAAACGTTCATTGTGATCCAGAGGCCACTTCGGATTTTCATTGATATAGGAACGATGGGTTAAAGCCTGCAGTAGCAGGTTCTTATTTTTAAAATCCACCTTAATTTTTTTTTCTAACAGAGAAGTATCCACCATTATTTTTCTTGAGGTTCAATCGATTCTTCTTCACTATCTTTAAGCTTTGAAGTTTCATCTTTCCCCGGCTCGCCTATTTCACGATAAACGGTCCCAAGCACGCCATTCACGAATTTACCGGACGAATCGCCGCCGAATGATTTAGCCAGTTCAATAGCTTCGTTAATCGCTACCTTGGGCGGGACTTCATCGCGGCTACCAAAAAGCAATTCGTACAAACCGATGCGCAAAACATTGCGATCAACGATAGCGATTTGGCATAACGGCCATTGTGGCGCCGCTTTTTCGATAATGGCGTTTATTTTGTCCAGATTTTTAACCACGCCTTGGACGAGCTGAATGATAAAAGTCGGATCATCAACGCCGGAAGCGAATTCTTCAATATTACGCCCGACAATTTCAGCCAGTTCTTCTTTTTTGCTGCCTTTAAAATCCCACTCGTAGAGGGATTGCATAGCAACGCTTCGTGATAGGTGCCTGCTGGCCATATTGAAAGATCAGAATGAATTAACGATTGAGACGCAAACTATTTAGCTCGAGAGGCAGTCTTTTTCTCACGCTTTTTTAATTCTTTAGCGAGAACATCAACCACTTCCCGGCCCTTGTAGAAGCCGCAGAACTTGCAAACCTGATGCGGCATAGTCATTTTACCGCAATGCGAGCATTTCGATAAGACGCTGCCCTCCAAAGCCAAATGACTGCGACGTCGCAGCTGCTTCCCTTTGGCCATATGGTGTCTCGGAACCGCCATTTAGATGTGAGATTAGTGACGAACTGTCAGTAATTAGCGGGCTAATGCCTGGCAGTTAATGACTAATCGTGCAGAAAGCATAACATAAAAATATTTCTTTTGCAAATGAAAATAACTGTCCACATTGCGTCCCTACCGGCGACTGTTACAATACGTAAGTACTGATCCGAGCGTGCATGGGTTGATCCCATGAATCATGCTTAAACCTCAATGAACCCCCCCACTCATACAAGCGAAAATTCCCAGTCGCCAGATAGTCGCTTGATGAGTGTGGGGGTGAATTTTATTCATCTACATACCCATTCCCATTACTCTCTTCTCGATGGGATGTCTCAAATAAAGGGCCTGGTAAAGTTAGCGAAGGAACACAATATGGATGCCATCGGGCTGACCGACCACGGCGTAATGTACGGCGCTATTGATTTTTATACGGCCTGCAAAAAGAATGGCATCAAACCCATCATCGGCGTGGAAGCCTATGTCGCTAACAGGACTCGCTTCGACAAAGAACCCCAGATTGATAACAAGCGCTACCACATCACTCTGTTAGCGAAAGATAACACGGGGTACCAGAATTTAATCAAACTCACAACGGCGGCCCATCTGGAGGGTTTCTATTACAAGCCTCGCGTGGATAAAGACTTGCTTCGCGAGCACGCCGAAGGCCTGATCTGTCTTTCGGGTTGCCCGGGCAGCGAGCTAGGCCGAGCCATTCAATCCGGCAACAAAGCCAAAGCCGAAGCCATCGTGCTTGAATATCAATCTATTTTCGGTACCGAAAATTACTACCTTGAAATCATGAACCATCCCGACGTGGATTTTTATGAAGACTGGAAAAACACCATCGTTGAGTTCTCTAAAAAGTTCAATATCCCACTCGTGGCCACTCAAGACTCTCACTATCTGCGTCCGGAAGATGCCACGGCTCACAAAACTCTGGTGGCCATTGCCACTCACAGCGACATTAGCGACCCGGCAATATTTTCCGGCAAAGGAGAATATCATTTTCTTTCCACCGAAGAAGCGATGGAAAGATTCAAAGATATTCCGGAGGCCGTTGAGAACACCCAAAAAATCGCTGACCGGTGCAATGTCGAACTGACTCTCGGTAAATTCATTTTCCCCGACTTTGCTCTCGAAGCCGGAAAAACCGCAGACGAAATGCTGGATGAACTGACCAAGAAAGGAGTTATTGAGCACGGACTAGAGAACAATTCGGAAATTGAAACGCGACGCCAATACGAACTTGAAGTTATTAGGAATAAGGGTTACAGCCCTTATTTTTTGGTCGTCGCTGATTTGCTCCGCTTTGCTCATGAGTCCAATATTTATACTACTGTCCGCGGTTCAGCCGCCGGTTCTTTAGTTGCCTATCTGTCCGGCATTACCAGCGTCAATCCGATTGAATTCCTGCTCCCGTTCGAACGATTCCTGAATCCTTTCCGGCCGTCAGCGCCGGATATAGATATGGATTTTGCCGACAATCGGCGCCAGGAAGTGGTGGAATACGCCAAAAAGAAATATGGCGCCGACAAAGTCGCTCAAATCGGAACTTTCGGCACGATGCTGGCCCGCGGCGCTGTCCGCGATGTCGCCCGGGCCATGGAAAAATCGTATGAAACTGGCGACCGGCTGGCCAAACTGATTCCCATGGGTTCTCAGGGCTTCCCGATGACTATCGAAAAAGCCATGGAACTGGAACCGGAATTGAAAAGTCTTTATGACCGCGATCTGGAAACCCGCCAAATCATCGATATCGCCAAAAAATTAGAAGGCACCGTTCGCCATGTTTCCGTCCACGCCGCCGGCTTGGTTATCTCGCCCAAACCGCTCATTGAATATGTACCCATCCAGTTTGACCCCAAAGAAGGCAACAATCTTATCACCCAATACGACATGTATACCGTCGGCGAAGACGGCGTGGGCCTGCTTAAGCTGGATGTGCTGGGCATCCGCAACTTGGCCATTTTGGAAAATGCCGTCCGATTAGTTAAAGAGCACCAAGGCCTTACCATTGATATTGAAAAGATTCCATTTGATGACAAAAAAACATTCGCCATGCTGGCCGCGGGCGGGACCGAAGGCGTTTTCCAGCTCGGTGGTTCTTCGGGTATGACCAAATATCTGATGGAGCTCAAACCGACCACTATCCACGACATCAACGCCATGGTCGCTTTGTATCGTCCCGGCCCGATCAATAACATTCCGGAATACATCGCCCGTAAACAAGGCCGAAGCCAAATCAAATATTTTCATCCGAAAGCCGAAAAATTCCTGGCCAAGTCTTACGGAATTCTTGTTTATCAGGATGATCTTTTGTTCACGGCCATGGAATTGGCCGGCTACAATTGGGAATCAGTCGACAAGTTCCGAAAAGCGGTCGGCAAAAAAATTCCGGCCGAGATGGCCAAACAGCATGTGATTTTCGTTCAAGGCTGTCAGACGCACAGCGGCATGACCGCCGAGCAGGCGGAACACATTTGGTCTTTATTCGAACCGTTCCAGGGTTATGGTTTCAACAAAGCTCATGCTGCCTGCTACGGCCGGGTCGCTTATCAGACCGCCTATATGAAAGCTAATTACTCAGCCGAGTATATGTGCGCCATTCTGACGGCCGAATCCGGCGACATCGAAAAGGTAGCTCAAGTCATTGAAGAATGCCAACGGCTGAAAATTCCGGTTTTGCCGCCGGAGATAAACAGTTCGTTCAAAGATTTTACGGTCATCAAAGGCCAAAACAATGAAACCGGGAAAGATCAGATTAGATTCGGATTGCTGACCATTAAAAATCTGGGCGAGGGCATTGCCGATGCCATCATTGCTGAACGTCAGATGAACGGCCCATTCACTGATATTGAGAATTTTGTCACTCGGGTCAACGATAAAGACCTCAATAAAAAATCGTTGGAGTCGCTTATCAAGTGCGGCGCGCTGGATTCCATGGGCGAACGCAATAAATTACTGCTCAATCTGGAAAACTTGCTCAACTTTGCCCATGACAAACAAAAAAGCCAGACCATGGGCCAAGCCAGTTTATTCGGCGACGACCCGGTGGCCTTGCCGGCTTTACGCTTAAGCGAAACTACACCGGCCCGCAACTCCGAAAAACTGATGTGGGAAAAAGAATTGCTCGGCTTATTTGTTTCTGCTCATCCTCTCCACGAATTTGTGCCGGCCATGAAATCGGAAAGAGTGACCGCTATCAAAGATTTAAAACCCAATGCCAACAAGCAAATCAGGATTGGCGGCGTGGTCACTAAGGTCCAAAAAATTGTGACCAAAGCCGGCCGGCCAATGATGTTCTCGTGGGTAGAAGACCTAACCTCAAAGATAGAAGTGGTTGTCTTCCCGAATGTTTATGAAAAATATCCCGACATGTTTAAAGAAAACACTATTGTTGTCGCCACCGGCAAGATTAATGACCGTGATGGCGTCTTAAAAATGCTCTGTGATGATGTTAAAACCATCGCCGTTTTAACGGCCTAAAAAACTCCGTCTTGTTAAACAAAAAGCCCCGTGAAAACGGGGCGTGTGCGTGACCAAGGTCACGCACACGGCGGCCTAGGTGACTGGAACGACCAAATGGGAATCTTCGAAGAACCGATAGCTGGTCCCGGTGATGTGATCCCCTGCCATTCGGGCGTTCTTCGGGCCCGAAACATTGACAGGTTCCGACAACTTGATGAAAACCGCATCAGGAACGAGTGGATCACGGAACACGCCGCCGGTTGGAACATGCACGAATTGCCAAGCATCACTTCTCATACCATCACCTCCTTCAATAGAAATTCCCGTTGAATCGCACCTCCTGGCCGTCTCCCGATCGGAGAATGCCTTCAATTGTGGTCGGTCCGTTCGGCCGGAAACAACCCTCCCGACCATTCCCGAAGATAAAGCCGCTTGCGCCGGTGATCTTGTTGGGATCAAGGCTCCAGTTATAGTGACCGTCGCCGCCCGAAGCGTAGTAGCACTGCCCTTTGGTTTGATCGAGATACCGCAGGTCGACCAGGGCGAATCGTGGTGTGACCGCAAGAGGTCCACCGCCGCCCGGCAAACCAATCAACGACGATGGCGCCGCCGGGCTGAACTGGCTGTTGCACGCGACACCGAACACAAAAACGCAGACAAGGATCGTGGCCAAAAGCAGATGCTTCATATGACCTCCCAAAGCTGTTTGTAAACGTTCATAGCAGAACCAACCCTAATACTTACATTATATCATATTATAACACAAAAGTCAAACCATTCATTTTGGCTTTATATTTGTTATTCTTTAGGCTATAATCTAAATCATGAAGAAATACCCCATAGAAACTGCGCGCCACACTTTGGCCCACGTGATGGCCTACGCCGTAAAACAGTTATACCCCGACGTTAAATTCGGCATTGGCCCTGTGGTTGATAACGGTTTTTATTATGACCTGGACCTGGACCATCCTTTGAACGAAGAAGATTTTCCCAAGATAGAAAAATTGATGCAAGAGATAATCGCCAAGAAAATAGATGTTGAACACCGGTATATTCCTGTTGAAGAAGCGCTAAAAGAAGCCGAGAACGAAGGCCAAAAATATAAAGCGGAATTGCTTGAAGATATTAAGTCGGGAAAAAGAATGGCTATCACCGATGAAGATATTGAACAGCAAAAAGACGGCAAAATAAGTTTTTACACCATCGGCGAGTTTACCGATCTTTGCAAAGGACCGCATGTGGAAAATACCGGTGATTTACCCAAAGATGGTTTCAAACTGACCAAGGTGGCCGGCGCTTATTGGCGTGGCGACGAAAAAAATCCCCAAATGCAGCGCCTCTATGCTGTCGCTTTTTCATCCAAGAAAGAGCTTGGTGATTATTTAGTTATGTTGGCCGAAGCGGAAAAAAGAGACCATAAAAAATTAGGCAAAGAATTGGGCCTTTTCGCTTTCAGTCCGCTCGTCGGTTCGGGCTTGCCGTTATTTCTTTCTAAGGGCGAGATGATATTTCATGAGCTAGGTAAATATATGCGCGAAGAAAAAGAAGCTCTGGGATATAAATTTGTGCATATTCCCCATATCGCCAAAACAGATTTGTACGAAAAAAGCGGCCACTTCGGAAAATACGACTCTATGATGCCGGTTATGACCGACCAAGACGGCAATAAATTTGTGATGAAAGCCATGAATTGTCCTCATCACTTTGAAATCTATAATTCCGAACCCCACAGCTATCGCGATTTGCCGTACCGTATCGCCGAGAATACCACCGTCTACCGTAATGAAAAAAGCGGCGAACTAAGCGGCCTGGTCCGGGTAAAGGCGTTAACCCAAGACGATACCCATCATTTTGTCCGCCACGACCAAATAAAAAGCGAGATTGAAATGATTCTCGGCCTGACAGACAAGGTTTACCAGACATTTAATCTTACAGACTATTCGGTTCAGATTTCCATCCGCGACCCGAAACATCCTGAAAAATATTTCGGCGATGATGAAGTTTGGAAAAAATCGGAAGAAATACTGGTTGAAGCCGTTAAAAAATGGGGTCGGCCCTACGTAGTGGAAGAAGGCGAAGCCGCTTTCTACGGACCGAAGATAGACGTCATGGTCAAAGATTCTATCGGCCGAAAGTGGCAATTGACCACCGTTCAGCTTGATTTCAACCAGCCGGAGAATTTCCATATGCGTTATGTCGGCGAAGACGGCCAAGAACACGCGCCTGCCGTTCTTCACGTCGCCATTCTTGGCGCCATTGAAAGATTCATGGGTATCCTGATAGAACATTATGCCGGCGCTTTTCCGTTATGGCTCGCACCAGTTCAAGTCGCCGTCATCAACATTTCCGAAAACCAACAGGCTTGGTCCGAAGCGGTAGTCCATAAACTAAAACACGCCGGCATCCGAGCTGAATTGCATAATCAAAATGAAACTCTCGGTAAAAAAATTCGCAATGCCGAAGTCCAAAAGACTCCTTATTTGTTCGTCATTGGAGATAAAGAGGTTGAAGCCAAATCGGTAGCCGTCCGCAAACGCAAAGATGGCGATCAGGGTGTTATCCTTATTGAAACCGCCGTCGCCCAACTTAAAGAAGAGATTGATCAGAAAAAATAAAATGAATCCCATACGAAGTCTCGCTCGTGCCAAAGGCACGAGTCCTACGGACCTTGGCGGGGCTACTTCGTACGGGATGAAACCTCGTTTAGTCGTTATCGTCGGTCCGACTGCCTCCGGCAAGTCGGACCTTGCCATTAAATTGGCCCAAAAATTCAAAGGCGAAATTATCTCGGCCGACAGCCGGCAGGTTTATCGAGGCATGGATATCGGGACAGGTAAAGTTTTGCGAGACAAAACTTTACCTAAATCAAAATTTAAAATTTTAAATTTAAAATTCCCGAAGAATATTTATTATTCTTCGGGTGTCCCCCATCATCTTATTGATGTCGTCAGTCCGAAAACCAATTTCACGGTTGCCAATTTTAAATCGCGAGCCCAAAAAGCCATCGCTGATATTGTTCGGCACGGCAAATTTCCCATAATTGTTGGTGGCACTGGCCAATACATTGATACTCTTGTGTACAATCTAGCCTTACCGGAAGTACTGCCGAATTACAAATTGCGCGCGCAGTTCGGCAAGCTCACTGTCGAACAGCTATTCGAAAAGCTAAAAAAGTTAGACCCGGAACGAGCCAAGAATATTGACCGGCATAATCCCCGCCGTCTTATTCGCGCGCTAGAAATCGTCATGACTACTGGCCAGCCGGTCGGTCCTTTGAAAAAAGAGTCGCCATACGAAGTGTTCTGGCTTGGCCTGAATCCGAAAGACTTGGACAAGAGAATTACTACTCGCCTCTCGGCGCGACTCAAACAAGGCATGCTTGCCGAAGTTAAAAAACTCCGCGCGAACGGAATTTCATGGCAAAGATTATATGATTTCGGTTTAGAGTATCGCTGGGTCAGCCAGTATCTTCAGGACAAGATCTCAAAAGAAGAAATGGCTTCCGGACTTGAACAAGCTATCCGTCAATATTCCAAACGCCAGATGACCTGGTTCAAAAGAAATAAAGAAATCCACTGGGTAAAAAATCTGGATGAAGCTACAGGGTTTGTTCGTGATTTTTTGGTGGATCCGTAGGCCTGCTCATATCAATTCTGGGAGTTACTCCATCCTCACGCAAGCTTCGTTTGCGCATCTCTTCTTCTTCTTTCACTCTTATTGATTCTTCCTGATTTCTTCTCATTGTTTCGTTAATTTTAGTTTCCCGCATCTCTGGCCTCTCTCTCCAATTACTGGTTAATTTCACAAAGAATTCTTTGATCATTTTATTTTAGTTTATTTTTAATTATTTCTTCTAGGACTTGAGGATTGGCTTTACCTTTTGATTCGCGCATGGCCATGCCAATCAGGAACTTCAAAGGCGCTTCTTTGCCTTTTTTGTAATCTTCTACCGCTTTGGCATTGTCGGCAAGGACTTTATCCACTACTGCCTCAAGCTCACCGGTATCGGAAACCTGGCCCAGATCTTTTTCTTTGATGATTTGTTCGGGACTGGCTCCGGTCTTAAACATTTCTTCCAATACCGCTTGAGCGCCGGAAGAAGAAATTTGTTTGTGAAATATCCGAACAACCAAATCGGCAAAAGATTCAGGAGAAATTTTTATATTTTCCGAACCCATTGCGATAAGGTGTTTTTGTAGTTCGGTAATGATGTAATTGGAAGCCAATTTAAATAGGCGCTCTTGATGTTCATTGGCCGGACGTTCTAAATGGCCCAACTTATCGAACAACAAAAGTTCCGATGCAACATGCTCGAAATAGTTTCCCAGCGGCTTATTGGTCGTAAACGTTTCAATATCGGCTTCAGGGAGACCATATTGCGTCTTGAATCTTTCACGTTTGGCCTGCGGCAATTCCGGAAGCGTAGTTTTGATGGCTTCAATATCTGCTTCTTCAAAATGAAGCGGTGGTAAGTCCGGTTCCGGAAAATATCGGTAATCGTGGGCTTCTTCTTTGGTGCGCTGTGATACAGTGATTTTTTTGTTGTCATCCCAGCCGCGTGTTTCGGCAATTACTTCTCCCCCGCTTTCAATTAGTTCTTTCTGGCGAGCCGTTTCATAATCCACCGATAAGGCGGCGGCGGTAATGGAATTGAGGTTTTTGATTTCCACTTTCGTGCCATAAGAACCGTCGGCATTTTTTAATGAAATATTAACTTCCACGCGCATCAAGCCTTTTTCCATATCCGCATCCGAAGCGCCGATATATTTCAAGATAAGCTGATATTCTTCCGCAAACAGCCGGACATCTTCGCCGGTAGTAAGGCCGGGATCGGTGACCAGTTCCATCAGTGGCACGCTGGCTCGATTGTAATCCACCAACGAAAAATCACCCGATGAATCGTGCTGAAGACGCCCGGCGTCTTCTTCCAAATGAATGCGGGTAATATGAATCTTTTTGCCATTCTCCAGTGTCAGTGTGCCATGCTCGCAGAGCGGTTTTTGGTATTGAGAGATTTGATAGCCTTTCGGTAGGTCGGGATAAAAATAATTCTTGCGTTCAAAAAAAGTGTCGCGGGCAATAGAGCAGTTGAGCGCCAGGCCGGTTAGAATAACTTTTCGGACCGCTTCTTCATTGATGACCGGCAGAGTTCCGGGGTGGCCCATGCAGATAGGGCAGACATTCCAATTCGGACGCTTTTCGTCCGGATCATTGATGGAATCACAAAACATCTTTGTCTTGGTTTTGAGAGCGGCGTGAATTTCTAGACCAATTACGGGTTTATACAAAAAGTTTGGCATACCAGGTTAGTGTACTTTCGATGTGATAATAGCCGCCAGGCATTCGAAAGTTCTACTACCTGGCATAATGCTTAATTTACCACGATTTATTCAAAGAAAAAAGCCCCGGAATCCGCCACCGGGGCTTGCTGTCTTAGGTCTGCCAAGAACAATCAGAGCCTGGGCAATGTGACACCACGTTGAGCCTGATACTTTCCCTTCTTGTCCTTGTAGGACACTTCGCACTCTTCGTCACTCTCGAAGAACAATACCTGGGCGAGACCCTCATTAGCGTAGATCTTCGCCGGAAGAGGCGTTGTGTTGGAGATTTCGAGAGTGACGTGACCCTCCCACTCCGGCTCAAACGGGGTCACGTTCACGATAATGCCGCAGCGGGCATAGGTGGACTTGCCCAGGCACACCGTCAGAACGTTTCGCGGAATCCGGAAATATTCGACACTTCCGGCCAACGCGAAGGAGTTCGGCGGAATAGTGCAGACATCGGTCTCGATATCCACGAAGGACTTGGGGTCAAAATTCTTCGGATCCACGATTGAGTTGTACACGTTCGTGAACACCTTGAAGTTTCGGCCGACCCGGAGATCATAGCCGTATGACGAAACGCCGTAGGAAATAACTCCCGGCCGGACTTGACCTTCGGCGAACGGTTCGATCATGCCCATACTCATGGCCATACACCGAATCCACCGATCGGATTTGATAGACATTCTTGCCCCTTTCTGATCATGGATCAGGTTATGGCCCATAAGGCCTGGTTTTTAGAATCTTGAACCTCAACAACTCGAGAAGCCCTTTTCTTCAGAAACTCTTGGACGTATTCCTGGATAAAGGCCAACTTTGATTCTGGGCTACGGTCGCCTTTATCCGGAATGAGAACGCAGTTCGGGTATTCCCGGGCTAGGTAGCGGAAGTTGTTCCTCGTGCGATCCAGAACCGCGAACTGTTCGTGGCCATCAAGAAAATCTCGATGGCTTCGTTTGAGCCGTTCCATGGCCACATCCGCCGGCACGTCGACGATGAAAACAATGTCCGGCCAGATGAAACTCTCGCCAATAATCCTCTGGTTCATGGCCATCAGATCCTTGATCTGTTCTTGAGTCATGGCGCCGTAGACCATCGACGCCCGACAACGGTCAGAGACAACAATACCGCCCTTTGCCAAGTGAGGAATGACGTTGTCGCGGGAATTAATCAGACTGTCACATGCGAACAACTCCTGGAAACGCATCGGATTCCTTGCGTGGAGACCGCTTCCCTCTTGGGCCAGATCGGCGTAGATCAACTTACCGAAAGGACCATCCTTGTTCGGTTCTTTGGTTTCCAGAACGGCCTGGCCAGTCACACCTGAATCTGGTGGCGTCGGAAAGACTTCCAGGCGCAACCAGTCAACCAACATCCTGGTCAGTGTTGACTTGCCGGAACCGTCGATACCGTCAACGGCCACGAAGAGTCCAGGATATGGGTTAAGAATCATGAGACCTCTTTTCTGTATGTGATTGTGAACGTACTCGGAAAGATTGTACTCAAACTAAAGCCCCGACGCAAGTCGGGGCTTTAGTTTTAATTTCGATTTTACTTAACTTCAATCCCCATCGAACGGGCCGTGCCTTCGATGATTTTGGCCGCGGCTTCAATATCGTTGGCGTTCAAGTCGCCCATTTTCTGTTCGGCAATCTTGCGAACTTGGTCTTTGGTGACACTGCCGGCCTTGGTCTTGTTTGGCACGCCGGAACCTTTTTCAATGCCAGCCGCTACTTTCAGAAGATAAGCGGCCGGTGGAGTTTTGAGAATGAAAGTGAAAGTGCGGTCCTCATAAATTGTAATTTCCACTGGGATTTGCTGGCCAGCCTGGTCTTTGGTGGCTTCATTGATTTGAGCCATGAACTGCTGAAGATTCAAACCATGAGGTCCCAAAGCCTGACCGATTTTGGACGGTTCCAACGCTCCGGCGATAACCTGCAGTTTAACAATTGTTTTTATTTTCTTAGCCATATGATTTACAGTTTTTTAATTTGAAGGAAATCTAGCTCTACCGGCGTTTCGCGCCCGAAAATGGTGACCAAGACTTTGATCCGGCCTTTTTCCGGGTCAATCTCGGCAATCTTGCCGTCAAAATCTTTGAATGGTCCGTCGGTAATCTTGACTCTATCGCCGACTGCCACGTCAATCTTATATTTCGGTTCATCCACGCCCATGCGTTTGAGCAAGACTTCCACTTCGCCTGGCGCCAACGGAGTTGGCACCGTGCCGGCACCGATAAAACCGGTGACATTAGGCGTATTGCGGACTACGTACCACGAAGCGTCATCCACAATCATTTCCACCAAGACATATCCGGGATATATCTTCTCTTCAATCGTTTCGCGCTTGCCGGATTTAATGCGAATCTTTTTTTCTTTCGGCACTAAAACATTAAAAATCTTATCCTCAAAACCAAGCGATTCCACGCGCTGGGTCAGATTGCGCGCCACATTATCCTCATATCCGGCATAGGTATGAATTGCGAACCAATTGCGTTCTCCAGTCGTGATTTGCTTAGGCATTGATTATAAAATGTACTTGGTTAATATGGTTTGAAAACCCAGGTCAAGCGCCCCCAGAAACACGGCCAGCAAAACGCTTAAAAGAATCACCAGGAGCGTATAAGCCACAAGCTGTTGGCCGGTCGGCCAAACCACTTTGGACATTTCCACGCGAACTTCTCGGAAAAATTGGACTATTTTATTCATGAATCTATTTAAAACCTATTCTAAAACCCCTCCCGGGGCTATTTGATATGCAGGATACCAAATCCCGGCCAACGTGTCAACCGGGTTAGTAGAAGTTCCGATATTTCTGCATACGGCTTTGCCGTAGTCGGAACTTTCACTACCCGGTCAACCGTTAAATATCCAGGTTAATGACGCTCTTGGCGTGAGTTTGGATGAACTTTTTGCGGGGCATAACATCAGAACCCATCAAGACATCAAAAACCTTATCGGCCGCTTGGGCGTCCTTAACATTTACTTGCAGCAGGATTCGGTTTTCAGGATTAAGAGTGGTGTCCCAAAGTTGTTCGGCGTTCATTTCTCCAAGACCTTTATAGCGCTGGAGCGATACGCCGGCAATCTTGTCGTCCGGAGTGGCCAAGCCATTGGCTCCAACTTCATCTGTGGCCGCCTGCTCCGACCCTTCGGCGTCGGAGTCAACCGCCGTTACTTCCCAATCGCCTTGAACTGGTTTAACCGGCTTCTTTAATTTTGCTTTTTCGTTAGAATCTTTTCGGAACTCATCCAGCACTTTGTCTTTTTCAACATCGTTATACGCATAAAAAATCTTAGTTCCCTTTTGAACTTTATACAGTGGCGGCTGAGCGATATATAAATGCCCGCCAGCGATTACTTCCGGGAAATAACGGTAGAAAAGCGTGAGCAAAAGAGTGCGGATATGCGCGCCGTCAACATCGGCATCGGTCATGATGACAATTTTATGGTAACGAAGTTTGGTCAAATCAAATTCTTCGGCGATGGCCGTACCCATAGCGATAATCAGGTTGCGTATTTCCTGTGAGGCCAGCATTTTGTCTAGCCGAGCTTTTTCCACATTCAAAATCTTACCGCGCAAAGGCAGAATGGCTTGGGTGTGGCGGTTGCGGGCTTGTTTCGAACTATTGTGAACAAATACACCGCTTGCCAAAGCAAAATTATGCGTACCCTGGACTTCTAAATCATAAACATCTGTCCGGTTAGTTAATTTCTCTATCTTTCTAATTTTATGGTTATAGTTTTTTACTGCGTCCACCATAGCCATAGAATCACCATTAAAAAATCTCCGGCAGAATGTTTCGCTTCGAAGTAAATTTCGATTTTTATCCTGAACCCTTAAAACATCGTACCGATCGAGAGTATAATCACGGTCGAAAATACTCTTCATGAACTTAATAGTATGCGTAAAATATGTTTTATTATAAGCTTCTTTCCTCTTGGCCCTGAACGCTGAATTCCACTGTTTTTTTGTCTCTAAGCTCCGCCAAGCCACCAGTTCCCTGTTATTCCACTGCTGTTTCGCTTGCCGAGAAAGTAAAGCTCGATATTCAGGATTTTTATCAAAGAAATTCGCGATTTTCTTGGACTGTTCTTGGCGATTATATTTGCTGGCCCAATAAGTTTTTTGGGCTTCATTCAGAAGCTTATTATTTTCTTGCCGATATTTCTCGTTTGAATTATAAAATTCTAAAAACTTGGAACTCATAAATTCCTTGTATTCTTTATTCTCCCATTGTTTTTTCGCGCGCTTGCTAAGCATTGCCCGCATGGCTGGCATTTTCATGGTCTGACTTATTTTGGCGCGATATTCAGGACTTTGTCTAATTTTGCGCAATTTTTCTAATACCTCTGGTGTTCGGGCTGTCTTTTCAAGCCATTGAGTATGGAAAATCAGATGTTCCTGCTTCCCCATCCGGACGATATTGTCGGGATTATTATTCAGCTTGTTAAAATCTTTGTGATGCCGAGCATCTCCACCTTCGACAACATAAACATCATGGGCAAGATTATGTTGATCCGCCAAAACATGAGTAAATCGCCAATAATGCTCGGCGGGATTATATACCATCTCATAACCTTTGACGGTTATCCGGCCGGCAATTTTAGACAACCTTCTATATAAAGGCATGAGTGAATCTTTTTTTGTAAGGTGTTGGGCTTCCTTGTACGTTCCGTCCCGAAGCATAAATTTATGATCTGGAGTGCATCTAATTTCTTCTTTATTATCTAGGGTAATTTTAATAATTTCTGCGTTATTTTTTGTAATTCGCGGATGCAAAATTTGGGCCACACCAATATTGCCGTCGTCTTTGATGGTATAGCAATAGTTTTTCTTGTCTGCCATATCCTCTTCTGCTAATTCTTTAAATGAAATGTTCCTGCCATCAAGTAAAGCAACTTTTGTATCTCCGACAAAGCACCCGCCGGCCGAGTCGCCCTCCACAATAAACAATTCAGATTCGGAAGCGTCTCGGCTGGAACAATCGGCTAGCTTGCCCGGCAAGGTCATGCCTTCCAGCGCGCCTTTGCGTAGAACGGTGTCGCGAGCCGCTTTGGCCGCCAAACGGGCCTTGGACGCCAAGATAACCTTCTCCAGGATGGCCCGGGCGTCATTGGGATTGCGCTCTAGCCAGTCGGCAAATTCCACATTCATGACCGTTTCCACGGCGTTACGGGCTTCGGTGTTGCCCAGCTTGGCTTTGGTCTGGCCTTCAAACTGCGGGTCGCGAAGTTTAACCGATATAACCACGGTCAGACCTTCACGGACATCTTCGCCCGATAAATTATCGTCTTTTTCTTTTAAGAATCCGTTCTTGCGGGCATAGTCATTTAAAACTCTGGTCAGGGCGGAGCGGAAACCAGTCAAATGTGTTCCCCCTTCAACGGTATGGATGTTATTGGCAAACGATAATTCCCGGCTGGTCAGCTCTTCAATAAATTGAAGCGAAATTTCCACGAACATATCCTGCTGGTCTTTGCCGATATAGAAAATCTCTTTGTTTTTGGTTTCTTCGCCATGATTCAAAAAATCAACATACGATTTAATACCGCCTTCAAAATAGAAAGTGTATTCTAACGGTACTTCCACTTGTTTATCTTTTTCCTTGCCCGCCGAAGCTTCAGCGGAGGAGGGTCCAGCCACCATCAACGGATTCCTGGCATCGGTGACATTAATCTTCACACCTTTGGTCAGATAGGCCTGCTGGCGCAGATGGTTCAGAATGGTCGGCAAATCAAAATTAATTTCCGGGAAAATGGTCGGGTCGGGCTGAAAAGTTATGGCCGTACCGGTTTTTTTAGTCGTGCCGACTTTTTTGACCGGTCCCTGCGGTTTGCCAATCTTATATTCCTGAGCAAACATGTCCGGCTTGCGGAAAACCTCGGCTCGCATCCAAGTGGAAAGCGCGTTCACCACCGAAAGACCGACGCCATGCAATCCGCCGGAAACTTTATAAGCGCCTTGTTCAAATTTACCGCCGGCGTGCAAAACCGTGGCCGCCGTTTCCAGCGCCGACTTTTTGGTTTTAGGATGGATGTCGGTCGGAATACCTCGGCCATCATCGGCCACCATCACTTTATTGTCCGGCAATAAGGCCACATCGATATTGCGGGCATGGCCAGCCATCGCTTCATCAAGCGAGTTATCAAAAACCTCCCAAATCAAATGGTGAAGACCTTCAACGCCAGTTGAGCCGATATACATGCCCGGCCGCTTGCGGACGGGCTCGAGACCTTCTAGAACCTGGATATCTTTGGCTGAATAGGTGGATTTTTTGAGCTCCCCGCCCGAACGACTGATATCGTTCAGTCGGGCGGGTTTTTCTGCCTTTTCTTTGGTCATATTAATACTCTAATTTTAGCATTTTATAGACCTAAATACAAGTGTTTTTAGACAGCTAAAAACTACCCTTTAGCCCAGTAGTGGAAGGGGTCCCACGTAGTGGGGAAACCGCCGGGACTGGTTTCCCGGGTCTGGGCAAAAGGGTAGTTTTTGGCTGTCTTTTTCTAGCGGACTTCGGCTGAGAATTGACGTTTTGTTTCTTCGTAAATTTTTTGCTGGATTGGATCAATTTCAGCGGTCTCCAACGTACGTTCCATAGAGCGATAAACAATGCGATAAGTGTAGCTCATCTTGTCCGAACCGAATTTGTCATCGTTCTCGTATTTGTCCAAAAGCTGAACTTCATTCACTAAGTCCCCGCCAATATCGCGAATAAGGTCAAAATAATTGTTGGGGATGAAATCCTTGCTGACGACAAAAGAAATATCTCTCGTTATCGGCGGATATTTGGAAACTTCCTGGAATTTATTTCCAAGCTTGAGTTGTTTTTTAACCCGTTCGTCTTCGGACCAGAGCAAACGGATGTCCGGCAAATCCATACTGACAATAGCCAAACGTTCCACGCCAAAACCAAAAGCCCAGCCATTCCATTTGGTGGAATCGACGCCATGATTATCAAGCACTTTCCCCTTCACCACGCCCGAACCCAAAACTTCCACCCACTTTGCCTCGCCAGAGCCTCCGGCGGAGGCGGGACGGACAACTTCCACTTCCATTTCCAATGACGGATCGGTGTATGGGAAAGTATCGGGAGCAAATCGGCATTTCACGTCCGGACCGAAAACCGCTTTGGCAATATCAGTCAAAACTTTCTGCAATTCCGGAATGCCGATAGATTCTTTTTCTTTTAGAGCTAAATACCAGCCGTCGATCTGATGAAAGACATTCATATGATGACGGTCAATCTCGTCTTTTCGGTAAACTTTTCCGTAAGAAAACGAACCGACCGGTTCGCCTTTGGCCATTTTTTCTTTAACGCTGGCTTGGGCGAGATAATAATTCCACATCACCGTCGTATGGGTGCGCAAAACGTGGCCGTCATCAACAAAATAAGTGTCTGATTTAGAACGGGCCGGATGGTCTTTAGGAAAATCAAACAAATCAAAACTGACATCATAAGGGACAATTTCCGGCACATTAATCACGTCAAAATCTTTATAATCCGGCATCGCCAAAATCCTTTCTACTATTTCATGAATGGGACTGTCCGGCACGCGAGTCAGGTCAGGCATGGCCAAAAACCGCTTCATCCGTTCCGCTTCCGGATCGTGGCGTGTTTCCAGCTGCTGGTGGAGTTTATTTTCTTCTTCTTTGGGAATGTTAATTTCCATTTTGCGATTTGTTAAAACGTTTAAACAATAACCTGAGGGAATAATATATAAGCCCGGTCAAACTGATACCAATGATGCCCAGCCCGCCGAAAAATAATGCTCTGACAGAAAAAGAAGTTTGATAAGGGTCATAAGAAACCGCCAAGATGCCGACAGCTATGGCCGCAATAACCCCAGTGCCAATAAGAATAAGTATTGACCGATGCATGTTGTCTGTTAGCATAGTACCAAAAATACCGCCGGAATTCCAGCGGTATTTTTGGTACTATCGACTGAAAATTATTTAGAAAACAATCTAAATACCCAGCCCAATAAACTGAATCCTTTTTGCGCTGCCCCCAATGAATTTTCAACTTCTAAATTGGCTTGTTCTAGTGTCTGAATCTGCTCGGTTAAAGTTTGTTGATCACCATAATTAACAAGTTTGTTTTTAACCTGATTCAACTGTTTGATTTGTTCGCGATTTTGTTCCAATATTTTTTCAGCATTGTTAATCTCGCCATAATTTGGTCCAACAAAGAATTTAGCAAAATCGCTTCGGCTCTGGACTTTTTGTAAACTCGCTTCTAATTTTTCTTGATTTTGGGTTTGGGTTTGGGCAATAACTTTTACTTGCTGACCAATTCCTCCGTTTCTGTCGGCTACTTGTAACATTTCTTGTACAGTATTGGCCACTTGGCTTCTCCTTTGCTCGGCGATGACTGAATCTAATTCGTTTTGGCTTTGTGTCTCTTCTTGTTCACTATTCTGAATTTGATTTGTTTCTCCCTTATTTTGGACTTGATTCTGATTTTGAACTGGGGTGGCAGTTTCCGTTCCATTATTACTTTTTTGACCCACAGCATAAGCATTACCGACAAGAGCGAAAGTCATCGCCAAAACACCGGCCATCAAGATTCTGTTCTTCATATTTTTTCTTTTATATTTTACTTAGCAAAAACGCCAGTCAAATATAAAAATTAATTAAACCTGCTCAAACACCAACTTTTTTATTTTAACATATTTTAATTTTAAGCCAAGACCGTTATTGCATTATGTTTTTGGGCGGGAGTGACTCGAACCATCTAATCAACTGTTTGGAGCGGGTTTATTATGTTAAAATCAAGAAGTAACTATGTCAATCCATAAGACCGTCAATCAGAATTTTTTCAAAAAATGGGGGCCCGAAATGGCTTATGTTTTAGGTTTTTTCGCGGCGGATGGGAATATGATTAAAAACAATCGAGGTGCCCATTTTATGGAATTTGTTTCCATAGACAAAGAAATAATTGAAAATACACGAAGAACTTTAAATTCAAACCATAAAATAACAAAAAGGATACGCCACGAATGGAAGCCTTCTTATCGCTTACAGATTGGTAGTAAAGAAATTTTTAACGATTTAACTCGACTTGGAATGACCCCAAACAAAAGTCTCACCATAAAGATGCCGGCAATTCCAAATAAATATTTAAGCCATTTCGTTCGAGGCTATTTTGACGGGGACGGATGCGTATATTTCAAACGACATCAAGTAAACGACCGAAAGAAGCCACGATGGATATTTCAGGTTAAATTTAGCTCTGGCAGTAAAGAATTTCTTCTGTCACTCCAGTCCATAATAAAAGAATCCGAAATATGTAAAGGAGGATTCATTTCCAATAGAAAAAGTGGTCACGAACTCGGATTTTCTCATTACGACGGGCTTGCACTTTTCCATTTTATGTATGATAATGTACCAGTAGATGCCTACTTGATGAGAAAATATAAAACTTTTCAAAAGGCTATCAACACATTACATTTGGGGCCGTAGCTCAATTGGTTAGAGTGCGTCCCTGTAGATATGCAGCTTTCCAGCCGAAAGGCGGATTGAAAAATTCCGGGATAACGGTGAAGGCTAAATCTTCAGCAAGACATGCGAACACCGTGGGAACTTATCTTCAGCAAGATGAGAGCGCCGTAGAGACTAGATACCGGAGTCCCTAAAGATTTAATCTATGGGAATGATATAGTCCACCTCAGTACGAAAGTTCTGAACCAGTGCACGGACGAGGTTGCGGGTTCGAGCCCCGTCGGCCCCGCCAAACGTAACCTAAAAACCGCCTTTCGGAGAAGTTTCTTGAGCGTGCTTTAGCCGCTCTAAGAATCTCTGTCGGCGGTTTTTAGGTTTGCAATTGGTCCTGGTAAATCAATCCCCCGCGCCAGCCGTCTACAAATTCTTGTTTAGTGAGGAAATAATTATGACCACGGAATGAAGCATCTGGGTCTTGAATATAATAGCCGATTGTCTGTCCGCTAAATTCTTGAAGACCATGCACCACCACCATGTGTCCGCCTTTGGCCGGATTTAAATGATGGAATACTGAAACCATGGCCGGATGATTGTTTTTGAGATTGGCATTGATAATCGCCATGCCAGTTTCTTTCTCTTCCAAAGTATAAAAAAATCTCGGGGCGTATTGTAATTCTAAACCGTGCCGGCCCGCCAGTTCAACAATACCGGCATGCTTCCAGCCGACATTTTCAAGATAGGCATCCGCCGATAATCCTTCTCGCAGAAGTTCTTCTGCCGAAATATTAAATTCGGAATTATGTAATTTTAATAACATCCATAACGAACAAATGGCGCACATCCGGTGCGCCCATTGCTTATCATGATTATCGTCAAATTGATTGCAGACCGGCAGGTCTATTTTTATCTCCAACATGTATCGCTTGGCAACCCACACACTTTTGCTCGTACGAGCAAAAGTGTGTGGGTTGGGTAATTATTATCCATTATCCAACTCCGGATGCTCCCGCCCTTGAAGACCTTTTATGCTGTTAGTAATTCTATGTTTCAAGTGGCTATAAGAACTTCCAAACTTTTTTAACATTAATTCACGTTGTCTAGCATCTTCATTGGATAAATAACATTCGTAATAAATTAATTTCACAGGTAAAAACTTCTTCGTTGTAAATACTTCAGCATTATGATGTTCTTTTACTCTTTTACGAATATCATTTGTAAACCCGATGTACAACTTACCGTTCACCATTTTTAACACGTACATGTAATACATTATCCAAGGTCTTCAAGAGCGGGATGCCAGAGTATTTTCTCCACTTTTCTAGTCCCGTTATAGGTCACGTGATGCCGCCACGGGAAACCAGTGCCTTGAGAATCATTACTGATGGCCTCATCATTACCAACATAAAATCCCATATGTTCTTTGGGGATCTCGCGGTCATTCATCATTGAACCATTTCTTTTTTCCCAAATAATTACCGCCCCGGGTTTTAATTCCTTAATTTCAAACCACCCGCTAACCAATAAATCTTTTTCGGTGGCATAAACAGTGGCATGAGGACGTTTAATTAATTCCAAAGCTAAAAGTATCCAGGAAATAAAAACAGCACAGGAGTTGCCCCCGTTCTCCAAAATATCTATCTCCTGGCCGTTTTCATCGGCATAAAGATTCCTAAACAAATAATTATCCCCGCCTTTGACGGAATTCTCAACGATAGCCAAAAGCGACTTGAGTTTTTTTATCCGAACATTGTGCAACGGCAAAGGATGATTTTCTGTCATAATCCCGAAATTATATCTTATTTTACCAAATTTTCAAGTTAAAACCGCCCGCTAGATAGCGGGCGGTTTTAAGCGCCTACTTCGGTGCCACCTCTTTGATGACCGGTATCGGTTTTTGGATATTAATAGTTTGTTCGTAATAACAAGTCTGATTGGCGGCATCGGTAACCGTTTCTCTGACTGTGTAATTACCCACCGTGGAATAGGTATGGGCTGGGCTTTGTTGAGTCGACGTTCCCCCATCACCGAAGGTCCAGCTCCATTGGCGGTTGTTTTCATTGCCTCCCCCAAACACAGTATGGTCGGTAAATTGCAGCAATTTATTTTGTTGAGGCTTAGGTGAAGTCGGCCAAGTGAACTGGTATAGCGGAATGACATTGGGGTAGGCATAGCTTGGTGTCATCCAACTGCCTGTATCGCCTGACCAAGCAGATACGCTATCATAACTATTCCAAACTCTGACTCGGGCTTTGTATGTCGTATTCCAAGTCAAGATTCCATTGGGTATGGCGAAAACACGACTGCTGGAATTTAATTTTCCGCTGTCATACATCGGGTTGTTGAAGTTGCCGATATTGGTAATCTGAATTTCATAGGCAGTCTGCGGACTATTAGCCGGATCAGTATATGACCAAGTGACATATCCCCCCGGCCCAGAAGCGCAATAATTTGGTATGGAATAAGTTGGATTGCCAGGGCCCACACTTGGCACCGGCGCCGCCACCGCAACAGTAGCGCTTTTTGTATCCGTGCCGTTTAATCCGGTGCAACTCAAGGTGTAGGTGTAGGTTCTGACTTGAGTCAGAGCACCCGTAGATACTGACCCTGAACCTGATTTGCTCCCCGACCAGTCGCCCGAAGCCGTGCAGGAAGTGGCATTCTGCGAAGACCAAGTAATCGTTGACGAACCGTTCCATATCACCGAAGTCGGACTAGAAGAAATGGAAACTGATGTCGCCGGACAAGAACTTAGCGGTGGGGGTGTAGCCGAACAAGTGCCGTCGCATAGGATGGTGCCGGTGCTAGTTTGACCGCAAGCATTAGCCGATGAGGTACAGGAACTGCCATAGCCGGATGGATTAGCCGGGATTGTGGCCGAACAAAGGCCAGTACATAAGATCGTGCCAGTATTGGTTTGACCGCAAGCGTTAGCGGCCGAAGTGCAGGAGGTGCCGTAATTGGGCGGGAGAGCAGGCGTTGTGGCTGAACAACTGCCATTACATGATATAGTGCCGGAACTTGTCTGACCGCAGGCATTAGCAGCCGAAGTGCAGGAACTGCCATAATTGGATACACAGCAATCAGAATTTTGACTACATTGATTAGACCCTACATCACCGTCAACCCAAGAGCATTGACCTTGATTTACGCATTTATACCGGCCGACAATACAATTAAGCGTCACGTTGGCTGTAGCTCCTTCATTTGACCAAATTGAGCCACTATTACCACTGCAACTATTAGCGGAAACATAGTAGCCGATCGTTTTATTGTTTAGAACGCCGAAATTGGCAAAACCACTGCCGTCAGCAGTGCGGGTAGTTCCATTACCAAAATCTTGATCTATGGCAATATATGCTCCTGAAACGGCTTGGTTGTACTGATTTTTAACGTAAAAATTTAAGTTAACAAAATGGCCATAAACACAACTGCCGTCATTGGTATTGGCCTCAGGATCATAATTAGTGGCGTTCGGGTCAGTACAACCATAAATAGGATCGGGGTATTGAGAGGTTGTCTGTACGGCAAGTTGAACTTCGGCATCCTCTACATATGCAGCCCGGCTGATTCTATATTCGGCCAATCCAGATAATCCAAAAACTCCCCACCCTAGATTATTAAAAGGATGCTCATCGCCATATTCTGAACCACATTGATCGCCATGACAATTAAAATATTGACAATCAGCACCGCCAGTAAATATATTAGTTAGACAGACAGCCGTCCAAATCTCTGAACTCCCATGACGATGACCATTTGCTTGCCAATTAACAGAAACGGCTTCTGGAAAACCAGAAATATAATTATAGACATAATCACAATAATTCTGTTCGTGCCACCCATGGCGAGAGCATTGGTAATAACCCCAGTCATCATACTCTTCTCTTGCACTTGCTGTATGTAATACCCCTAATAAACTTGCTAGGATTAAAATTAAAACTAAAGATAAATTTTTATTTTTATAAAATTTAATAAAATTAGTCATAAAAGCATCATTCAGCCGGGTTAATTATTATATGATAAGAAACAAGAGATGCCACCGGAATTCCAGAATTATCAACGGAATTAGGAAAATCTGCTTTTACATACACAGAGTCTCCTTGCAGTAAATAATTCTCAAGATCAGCAAGGTATCCAACTTCCTCGGTAGGAGTTACAGTAAAACTGCCGCTTGATTTTTTAGAAATTTCTATTTCTTTTTTAATATCTTCCAGCGACGGGAGTCTGGTGCTGATTTTTTTAAAAACAGTTTTTTCATTTATGACAAACGAGAACGAGCGCGAGGCGGCATTGGGCATTGAAACAAAATTACCACGCAAAGTAATGACTTCGCCTTTTATATCCGTAACTGCCCCCAAAAATTCATTTGAATTATTATCCCCGGCAAGTTTTGAATTATAAAAATAGTAACCACTTATTACCAAGACTAAAGCCAAACCGAGAGAAATTCCTATCAAGGTTCTCTTGGGCATATTTATCTTCATGAATACATTGTATCACCCCTGAAAATTAAATTGTAAACAAAAAGGCCATGCTCCTTTCGAGAAGCATGGCCTTGGACGGTCGAGTTGTCTCCTTTCGCTTACGGCCTGACCACCCTGAATCCCAGTTTCTTTTCCCAACTGTTTGGGTTAAGAGAGAGATCCCACTGGTTTTCCTGAAAAAACACACTCCCCAAACCCGTGGTTGTCGCGCTAACACCATCAGGGAAGGTCATATTGAACGAAGCGGCAATGTGGACAGGAGACGGGATATCTTTCTCAAAAAAGCCTGACCCTTGTCCCGCAGAGGCTCCAAGCGGTGCCGTAAGTCCCATGATGACTTTCCGTTGAGGCACACCCGAATGGGTCACCCAGAAATGGAGTGTGTACCTTTGCCGATAGCTTGTCAGAATGTACGTCTTCTCCCTGCCGTCAACCCAGAGAGACGCATCTTCGGTCGGAAAAATCTCTCTGGTACACATCGCCGCGTCATCCACGCAGTCGCCCTCGTAGACCCCGAAGGTCGCCGTGGCCAGTGTGCAGTTGCCCGTGCAGACAGGGACATTGTCCTTGTCGATGGGGTCGTTCGGGTTATATCCGTCTGGAGAATTCGGATTGTGACACGCGCTGGAGGAAGCCAGCGCCAGAACCGCGACGAGAACGAAGCCGAATGTTTTGCGCATGACATCCTCCAGTGTTAAGGCACTCGTAAAACAAATGTTCCCGGTGGCGGCAGAGTCGGCATTCGCGCCGCACTCCGGATGTTCCTGGTGTTCTTAATCGCTAACCACGTCCGAACGCCGGCCATGGCATAGAAGCCAACAATAGCTATCCGCCGGTGTTTCCGTCCCACAAAATGGGTCCAGGCCCAGGCACCCGCAACGTCGGCTGCGACAGAAACGGTCGTCAATAGAACCGGCTGTTGATCCAACCCCTTAATTAGCGGGTTTGCCTCCCAGATATGATCTCGATACCGATTTAGAGCCCAGCAGGTTGAGGCGTCATCACTGGCAGCTCCAGCGGCAAACATCCACGCCGCAATTTTGAGCTGGCGGGATTCACCACCGTCCGTCACCTCTTGAGCCAAAACGCTGGAGGAAGCCAGCGCCAGAACGACGAGAACGATGAGCGCGAGATTGAGCTTGCGCATGGCTGCCTCCTTAATTTCCAAAGTTGATTGTCAAATGGTCTAGGCACGGAATGTGCCATAACCGTTGCTATGTACTTCAATTATACCACAATTCACCCCCAAATGCAAACCCATCAAAAACAGGCCCAAAAGGGCCTGTTTTGACCTAATTATTAAAATAAGGCGTGTTGATAGTCACCCCGTAAAATCTTCGGGGAAAGTAAAAGCCCCGCGCGTGCGCGGGGCCCTGAATGGTTTCTGAACCCCCTTTCTAGGGAACCATCGGCCTGATAATGACTGGCGGCATCGGGTCGCCGGCCGTCAGCTGGAATTTGTAGCCATGGCTGACCATCGGAATAATTGTGCCGGCCACGGCACCGATAGCTGCACCGGCGAAGGCGCCTTTCTTGCCGCCGAGTAGGGCGCCGCCAGCGGCGCCCACACCAGCCCCAATGATAGCGTTCCGGATGCTGTTCGAGTTATCTTTCTTCACAGTAAGCTGGACCGGTTCCGCTCGCCGAGAGATATCGTACTTCTGACCATTGGAGATGAGCATCTCCGGCTGGAGCGTCACGTCGTACTTATTCTTGTCCGAATTCGGTTTCACGCCAGTGATGTCAAACGTAACGACGCTTTGCTCTGGAACAAACGTCGTTCCCTGATACATGAACTGTGTACTCGGACGAGTAACCACGATATCTTGTGATTGGTCGCTCGGCCCCATGATCGTGCTGGCCACTGGTATCGGTTGCCGAGCCAGACGCAGTTGCTCTTCTCGCGCCGCTTCTTGAGCGGCGCGTTCGGCTTCAGCGCGCTGCTGCGTCGCTTGTATCTCCTGCTCCCGCTGTTGACGGGCTGTTTCTTCAGCGGCCTGCTGAGCCTTTTGCCTCTTCTCTTCTTCGGCTTGGAGCCTAGCTGCTTCAGTTTGAAGTTTGGCCGCTTCGGCGTCAGCTACTGCTTTTTGCTCGTCAGCAACCCTCTTCTCTTCGGACTGTTTTTCCAGAGTACGCCGGGAATCTTCCTCTTCCACGATCTGCTTGGTAATGGCGATACGGGAATCGCCCGTCCGTTTGTCGAATCCCGGCGCCTTGTAGAACTTCCGGTTGCCGCTGTTTTCCGTATACCAGATGATAGGCTTGCCGTCGCCGGAGAAGAACTTGTCGATGCTCTCATAGGCCACTTCGTCGCTGTCGAGGCCGATCGTCATCTTGGCGCTGTCGGTAAACTTGGCTCGGTAGAAGTCCGGAAGCTGATTGATACCAAAAGACGCGGCCATAAGCACGACAACGATGATACTGACTCGTTTGGCCCAACCCCCGATTGCCTCCGGACTGATGGAACTGCCGGCCATGACCGTGGCCATGATAAGAATACCGACTGCGACCAACAGGATCCAGAATTCAGGACTCTGCCAAGCGTGAAACACTGCCACGTACACGCCCAGAACAAGCATGCCGGTCATGAGAACAAACGCGGTTTGGGCGATTCGCCCGATCTTCCGGTCTTTTTCTCCCGCCGTCCACAGAAGGTAAACCACGGGAGACAAGGCCAGAAAGGCAAAGGCGATACTGAGTCCCACGCCGGCAATGCCCACAAACACGACCCCGGATTGGTCGAAGCGGGCGCCGATGGTGCCAACAATCGCGCTGAGAGCCAGACCGATGCCCGACCACTTCAAGACGAACTTGATGTAGCGATAGGCCCGACTGAGAATGGTCAAACCAATCTCGCCGGCCAAGCCGAACAGGTTCTCAAAGAAATCGAACATGACCACCGACCAGTTCTTTTCCATCACTTGCCTCCAAGGCGCTTATCACGAAGCGCTTCGCGGTATCTGGACATTCGGCTTCCTGCTTCGGCAGTGAATTCTTTGGCACCGCCTCCAATGGCCACGAGAGCTTGTTTGAACCCAGAGTCCTTTACTGTTTCTTGGGCAAGCTGACTTCTCACCAGAGGCATCGCCGCATCGATGATTTCTCTCCGTTCAATTACCGAGATTGCCGGGATTTCATTGACCTTGATGCCCACTTGAGTCAGACTCTCCGCAAGAGCTTCTTGCAACGCAATAGCAATGGGATGTTCTGGTTCGGGCATAGTCCGAATAGCACCGCTTAGAAGATACAATGCCCATTCGGCGGCCCTTTTGACCGAGGGCGACCATGATTGAATCTTCTGAACTGTCTGTTCGTGATCCAGTGCCGGATCGATGGCGTTGTCCTTGATGAGCTGGATGAGCTTGCTTGACGAAATGTTCGCCAAAAGAGTCGGCAGTCTGGGGTAGCGGTCAACCAATTTTCCAATCATATTAGCCATTGTTAAAGTCCTTCCTTTCGTTTGTTAAACTAACACAATTCCAACAAAAATCAACCCTGAGGGTTGATTTTTGTTTTTTAATTAAATTTTTCTGACTACTCTAAGGATTTCTGAATATATGCCTGGAGTTCCGAGATAGCGATGCGTTCTTGTTTCATGGTATCGCGGTCGCGGATAGTGACGGTGTCGTTTTCCAAAGTTTCAAAATCCACGGTGATGCAATATGGCGTGCCAATTTCATCCTGTGAGAAATAGCGTTTGCCTATATTCCCTCTCTCGTCCCAGACGATATTGAAATGCTTTTTTAAATCCTGATAAACGCCGCGGGCTTTTGCCACCAGTTCCGGTTTGTTTTTCAATAACGGAAACACAGCCGCTTTGTATGGCGCTAGGTTAGGAGACAAACGAAGAACAGTCCGTTCCGAATCACTATCATCGTAAGCTTGGGAAATAATGGCTAGGAGCGTACGGTCAACACCAAAGGTTGGTTCAATAACATGCGGAAGGAAACGCTTGCCGGTCACATCGTCAAAATATTCCAAATTCGTACCAGAGGCTGCCTGGTGATGCGAGAGATCATAATCGGTCCGGTAAGCAATGGCCCAAAGCTCTTCTTGGCCGAACGGAAACTGATATTCAATATCGATCGTCCGTTTGGAATAGAAAGCTCGTTCGGCATCCGGTATTTCGTGATTAAAGAATTGTTTTTTGGGCAAACCGATAAGTTCAGCAAAGCCGTAAATATATTCCACCCATTGTTCAAAAATAGAATCCCAGTCCGCGTCCGGCGCGATAAAGTATTCTATTTCAGCCTGTTCGAATTCCAGTGTTCGGAAAATGAAATTACCAGTTGTGACTTCGTTACGGAAAGCCTTGCCGATCTGGCCGATGCCGAACGGGATTTTAAAATTCGTTGAATCAAGTACATTTTTATAATTCGCAAAGATGGCGCCGGCGGTTTCCGGACGCAGATAAGTGGTCAGGCCTTCTTCTTCAATGGCGCCGATAGTGGTTTTGAACAATCCGCTGAACATTTTGACTTCGGTGAATTCTCCGCCGCAATCCGGACACTTGGAAGGGTCGGCCAGTTTGTCTGGGCGGAAACGGTGGTGACATTTTTTGCACTCCACGAGCGGATCTTTGAAATTGGCGACGTGACCGCTCGCCTCCCATAATTTCGGGCTTAAAATAATCCCGCCGTCAATACCGGTCATATCAGTACGGTCCTGAATAAAATATTTCCACCAGGCCCGTTTGATATTGTTTTTTAGTTCCACGCCCAGCGGGCCATAATCATAGGTACTGGCCAATCCGCCATAGATCTCCGAACCGGGAAAAACAAAACCGCGTCTTTTGCAGAGAGCGACTATTTTTTCTAACTTGTTTTGTTCAGCCATAGTAAATCGCTTGATTACTGTATCGTTCCTTCACCTGGCCTGTCAACTGTGGAATTGGTATTTAAATCCAAATTGGATACGGCGATATTTTGCTGAGTAAAGCTATCAATGCCGGAAAGAGAAACACCCGTCAGAATCGGGGCCGCCAGACCAGTTTGATTCGGCGATGGCGTGATAGCCACTTGGAAGGTCAGTTCATAGGCCGACGTGCCACTTGTGCCGATACCATATGGCAAGGTGCCAATATTCCAAACGACTTGCGATGTATTTCTATTGAAGGTCGGCTGGGCTTGGCCGCTGCCGACACTGACTACATTTTTCCAAGTGACACCTTGAGGCAAAGTGCCGACAATTTTAGCACCAGAAAGCTCGTTGCCCGGATTGGTTACTACCCAATGAATAGTAAAAGTAGTACTCCTGCCGGCCTGTGGCGGCATCGGGCCAGATGCGCCAAATGACGCATCGTTATAATACATTCTTTGAGTAAATGTCGGCTGGCTGGTAATCTTGGTCAGAATATCCTCGGAGACACTGATTTTGTTGACTTCAACCGTATCAGGCACGTTTTCCGTCTCCAGAGTAATGGTGGCGTGAGCCAAAGTATTGCTTGAACCAGAACCTTGTGTTTGTTTTAATTTCACCGAAAATATGACCGTACCATTAGCCTTAGGTGACAGTGAATTAAAAGCCGGAACCACAGTTGAGTTCCAGTTGATGGTGCCGTTGGAAGAATCATAGAATCCGCCGCGCGTATCTAATGATGACAGGTCGTACATACTGCCAACCAGTTTGACGGATAAGTTCAGCCCGCTAAATGTAAAATTGGAGGCATTAGTGTAACGGATTGAATAGGTTAAAGTATCGCCAGCATGAGAAATATAGTCAGCACTGCCGTTCACAGTGGTATCAATATTAAGCAATGGCGACGAAATTACCGTCGTCACGTTTGCTTTTTCATAATCGATATACGTGCCGTTGATATTACGTTTCAATAACAAGTTTATAGTTTTTGAATCACCTTCCCGACCCGTGAGAGTTCCTTGAATAGTAATTCTGGAACCGGCGCTCTTTTTAACCACCGGTAAATTCCAAACATTGTTGCCGGTCGTAGCGCCCGGTGAAACTTTAGTGACCCTAAAACCATCCGGGTAAGTTAGTGATAACTGTAAGCCGGAAATATCGTCTGAGGATTGGTTGCGATAATCGAGAATATAAGTAACCGCTTGACCCGACACCGAAGTCGGCGGACCGACAAGTGTGAGAGCCACCGGCACATCGGAAATGGTCGTCGAGAGCTGGGCGGTTTTTTGAAAGGTTGATTTTAAATCTCCGGCATCGAATTCAATCTTGGCCTGGGCGACTTTGATATTGCCTTTGTCGCCAATAATGAACGAGTGTAACTCTTCATCCTTTGAAGCACCTGATGCCAGATCCGGCTCGTCTGTGGTTTGGACATTGCCGTTGTTTTCCATAATTTGTCCGTCCTGGACAATGACCGAACTCTGCGGATAAGTAAACGAAAGTTTTATATGGTGAAGATCGGTCTTGGTATTGTTCTGATAATGAACTTTATAGATTACTTCGTCCCCAACTGAAGCTTGGTTCGGGCCGGTTATAGTCAGAATAACCCCGCTCTCGGTAAACGAAGAACCGCCGTATAAAAATAAAACCACACTGATAATTCCCAAGACAACCGCAGTAATAGTGGACCAAAACAAGACTTTTCGCGACATCGACGAAACAGGCTTTGTTGGGACAAAGTCCGGATTAAGCGGTGTGATATTGAAGTCAGCCATAGGTTAAAAATTTTCAGTTTCTAATTTACAATTTTCAATTAAGGAACCCGGAGCTATTATATCATTCTAACACCTGGTATAGAAAACCGAGAGAGGAAATCTTGCGTCCGACCGTGTATTCAAAAAACGTATCCAGGGTTGAGTGTTTACTGGCGGATACTGTCCCTTTGCCATTCAATAACCCCAAGTCGGCTTTATCAAACATAATGCCCCGGCCGCCGGCCAAAAAACATTCCGGGCACATCACTCCGCCCAGCTCGGTGCTCAAAGCGACCATCTTTTCGGGACCAGCCAACGGATCGGCCGAACAGACTACGCAGCGTTCGGTCTGGGGTGCATAGCCCAAAACTTTCAAAAATCCCGCCTGATGTTTCCGGAAAAGCGGCAGCAGCTCCCCTTCCGGAGCAGAATCAAAATCTGTCAGCATCATATTTAAAAATTCCCAAAGATGAACATCTTTTTCATTTTCAAACGCAATCTTATCCAATACTTCCGTGAAAAATTGGACCGCCGCCAATTTGCACAAAGAATTTTTCACGCCTAGGTGCTGGCGGCTCATCATGGCCGAAGAAATAATCGGCAAGGCCTTGCCGTGAATGACTTCAAACTCCACCGCGTTGAGCAATTCCAAATGCATGGATTGGACCGACGTCGGCCGGCAAATCCCGCGCGCCATCGCCCGCATCGTCCCAAAATCCTCCGAATACAAAGTCACAATCTGGTCGTATTCGTTGACCGGCATTTTTCGTATCACAATCGCTTTAGTTCTCATTGGCCATTTTTAATAATTCTTCCAACACGACAGGTAATTCTTTAATGCCAGCGTCGTCACTGAAGTGACCCTTCCCTGATTCTATAATAATTTTTGCGCCAAATTCTTTCTCAAAAACTTCAGTATTTTCTAACGGCACTTCTGGATCGTCATCAGAGAATATTGCCACAAATTTATTCCCTATATTTTTTATTTTTTCAAAGTTATACGGTGGATTGCTCCAATTAGTAACTACCCGTTTTTCATCATCCGTCCGATCTTCCATGTGGGTCAATGTGAGCCAACTCGCCACAAAGATTACTCCACCAATCTGATTATTCTCAGGCAAAGATTCTAAATAGCGCATAATCGCCTTACATCCGATACTGTGCCCAATAAGATACGTCTCAGAATCTGGAATCCCCACCGTTTGGGCTAGATAAGTAACCCAGGAATCCTTATCTGGTTCATCGGGATTAGGCATGGCTGGAGTGTGGACTTCAAATCCTTGAGTTCCCAACTCCTTTCGTAACCAGGGAAACCAAGCATTATTTGGGTTACCCTCCCAGCCATGGATAATGAATACTCGTTTCATTTATTTTTTAATTCCAAGCCAAATCTTTTTATCCGGAGCTAATAAGGATTCTTTATACAAATCATAATCGCCATGCTTTTCTTTCTGTTCAAGTGATTTTAAGACCGTGTCTTTCTTGATATCCTCGGCCCACTCGGCAATGGCAGAAATAATTTCTTTGTCTTCGCTGTGCCAATCCACTATAACGGATTCTTCCATCTGATATTTGGCCTCTTTGCGCATGTCCTGAATCTGACGCATCAGTTCGCGAGCATAACCTTCGCGGACCAACGCCGGCGTCAGTTCAAAATCAAGCGCGACTTCATTCTCTTGGTCTTTGTTATAAGCCACTTTCTTCACATTCAATTCTTCTTTGATTAGCGCTTCCAATTCACGGCTAAACTTTCCGCCTTTAAGCGTGACGGCAGATAATGGCTGACGGACTTTGAATTGCTTGTTTTTACGTTCAGCTAAACCGGAAGCAATCACTACCCGAGCCGAGGCCATTTCGGCTTCAAGTTTGTCATCAATATATTTTTTCTGAACCTTGGGCCAATCAGTCAAATGAATAGATTCGGGTTCATTCATTGGAAATTGAGAATTGGAAATTGTAAATTGCCGATTGCCTTGCAATCGGTGATACATATCTTCGGCCATATACGGCGTGAATGGCGCCAAAATTTTTGCCACTTCTAATAACACCTGGCGCAATAACGGTAAAGCTTCTTTGCGCCGGCGGGAACGACGGAGCCACCAGTTGGATAAATCTTCGGTCACAAACTGATCAATGGCCCGGCCAGCAACAGCCACTTCATATGTCTCTAGACTTTCCGTAACGAGATTTATAGTGCGATTTAATTTGGACATCAGCCATTTGTCCAGCGTGGTCAGTTTCACTACTTCCCCGCCCGCTTCAGTGGCATACAATTCGTAAAAACGGACGCAGTTTTGAAGCGTGAAGAAAAAGCCTTTTAATTTATCTTCAATTTCTTTAGGAATGACAGCCTTACTTTCTCCGGCAGCAATCGTGGACAGGAAATACCAGCGGATGACATCCGTGCCGTAAGTATCCATCAGTTGCATCACCGGCACGAAATTACCCTTGGACTTGGACATCTTTTGGCCTTTTTCATCCAGCGTGTGACCTAAAACCAAAACATTTTTGTAAGGCGCGCCTCGGCCCAAAAGCGTGGAGATACCCAAAAGCGTCCAAAACCAGCCGCGGGTTTGATCAATAGCTTCCGTGATAAAGTCGGCCGGGAATTGTTTTTTAAAAACGTCCTTGTTCTCAAATGGATAATGCCATTGGGCGTAAGGCATCGCACCGGCATCGAACCAAACATCGATTAAGTCCGGTATTTTTCTCATCTTGGATTTACACTTCGGGCATTTGATAACCACGTCATCAATGAATGGCCGGTGTAAATCCAATTCGCCGAATTCGTTGCGCGGAATCTTGCGCCAATCCAGTTTGCGGATTTCCGCCAGATTAGGCACGTAATACGGAAAAACATCCGGATTTTTCAATTCAGTCTCCGTGTAGCCTCGAGCAATAGCTTGTATCAAATACATCGGCGTGCCGTGAGTGACAATCAAAATTTTCTTATTGCGGTATTTGGAATCTATTTCTTTCATAAAATCAGTGACCCGCGTTCGGATAGATTCCGTGGTTTCGGTGCCGGCCATGCAAGTGGCCGCTTTTGTGCTTGGTTTATCCTCGCATTCAAGCGGACTGCCGCTTTCAACCAATCGATCATCGGTCTCAACTTTCTGGTGCAAAACTCGGCCGGCGATTTCCGCGGTTTCTTTAGTGCGCAAAAACGGCGAAGCGTAGATTGCGTCAATACCATCTAGTTTTAATAGTTCGAGAGAACGTTCCACAACTGCCCGACCATCTTTGGTTAAATGATAAACATCGGATTCCAGCCGTGAGCTGATAATCTTTTCGGTATTCTCGTTTCGCATAGTCCCCCCATGACGCATGACGTAATAGGTGTTCTTGGAACCGAGCGATAATTTTTCCAGTTCTTTGACTGAACCGATGGCGGTTTTGTGGTCGCACTGCGAACAAGCCCAAATCGGCAACGGCGTGCCCCAATAACGTTCCCGGGATAATGTCCAGTCTCTCGCCTCTCGTAACCAACCACCAAATCGGCCCTCTTTAATATGTCCCGGGACCCAATTAACCGTGGCATTATTGGCAAGCAGTTCTTTATTAAGCACGGAGGTTTTTATAAACCACGAACTTTTCGCAAAATAGATGAGTGGCGTATTGCATCTCCAGCAGAACGGATAATCGTGTTCGTAATCTTCGGTTTTAAATAATATGTTCTTGGTTTTAAGGTTTTCAACTATAAAATCTTCAACGGCTTTACTTTTCTTGCCGTCTTCAATGATAGCTTTGCCACCTAAACCATCGCCCAGAGTATCAATGAATTTCCCCTGTTCCGTAACGGTATGAACTTTCGGCAAATCAAATTGCGTGCCAAGATTGTAATCGTCTTCGCCGTACATCGGCGCGATATGAACCACGCCTGTGCCATCAGCCGTGGAAACAAAATCAGCCGGATAAACTTTATATGATGTATTTGATTTTAATTCTTCCACATTGAATAACGGCTCATATTCCAAGCCGACCAGTTCACTACCAGGTATTTCTTTTTCAATCTGGAAACCTTCGCCGATAATTTTATTGGCCAGATCGCGGGCAAGAATAAATGTCTCGTTATCTTTTTTTGCCCGCACATACATAATTTCCGGCCCGACCGCGAGAGCGACGTTCCCCGGCAAAGTCCAGGGCGTGGTTGTCCAGGCAAGAATATATGTATTCGCTTCGTTTTTTATTTTAAATTTTAAATAAATAGAGCGCTCGGTCACTTTTTTATAACCTTGAGCCACCTCATGCGCCGAAAGCGCAGTTCCACACCGAACACAGAACGGTACAATTTTGTGAGCTTGGTACAACAAATCTTTTTCCCAAATTTCTTTAAGGATGTACCAGACCGATTCCATATAATTTGTCTCGTAGGTAACATAAGGATGGTCCATGTCCAGCCAAAAGCCCATCCGCTTGGTCATGTCTTCCCATTCTTTGGTGTATTTCCAAACGCTTTGCCGGGCTTTGCGATTGAATTTAGCGATGCCGTATTCTTCAATCTGTTTTTTATTAGTAAAGCCGAGTTCTTTTTCGATTTCAATTTCCACCGGTAAACCGTGGGTGTCCCAGCCGGCTTTGCGGAGAACAAAAAAGCCGCGCATGGTTTTATAGCGTCCATACAAATCTTTCGGCAGACGGGTTAAAAAGTGGCCGATATGAGGCTTACCGTTGGCCGTCGGCGGGCCTTCCCAGAACACGAAACGCTTCCCCTTCCGGCGAAGTTCAAGTGATTTATCAAAAATAGCGTGTTCGTCCCAAAATTTTCCGACCTTTTCTTCCGTCTCTTTAAAATCATACATACCGGGATAGTAGAAATTCGACTTGCGCTTTCTGTTTTGTCAGACAAGACGCAATATAAATATTACCCAAATTATCTAGCTAGGCATTAATTCTAGGTTTGCGCTTGCAAAACAGTCGAATTTGTCACTACCCGGCATAGACTATTTGACGTTAGCACAAAAAGGCGGTTTTTTCAAACGAAAAAACCGCCTTTTTGCCTGGCTTTAAATCCGTTCTAGAGTGACAATACCAAGAATACCAAGACCCTGTTTAAGTGTTTTAGCCACAGTTTCAATTAAGAGTAACCGCGCATTTCGTCTTTCAATATTTTCATCCTCCAAAACATGAATTCGTTCATAGAATTGATTGGTTAGATGGGCCAGGTCATAGAGATACAAAGCTAAACCGTTCAAAGTATGAAGCTCGGCGCATTTGGAAATGGCTTCCGGAAAATCCAAAAGCTGGAGCATCAGCGCCCTCGCTTCCGGTTCAACCAGCAAACCCACATCGCCGTTTCCATGTTCCCCGGCTTTGTTCAAGATGTTCGCCAAGCGCGCGTAAGTGTATTGAATATATGGCCCGCTGTTGCCCGACAGATCCAGCATCGCTTTCCAGTCAAAGGCAATATCGGAATACGGATGCTGTTTGAGGTCGTTGTATTTTAACGCGCCGATACCGACTGTGCGCGCCACTTCTTTGGCTTGGTCATCGCTCAGACCGGAATTTTTTTGTTTGACCGTGTCATAAGCCATGGCCGTTATTTTATCAATCACTTCCTGAAGCGGGACAACCTTCCCTTCTCTCGTGGCCAGTTTCTTGCCGTCTTCGCCGAGAACCATGCCGAATTTTACGTGGACCAGCTCGGCGCTGTCCATTTTTAATTCTTTGGCCACGGCAAACAACTGTTCAAAGTGCAAAGTCTGCTGATTGGCGACAACGTACAAAATTTTTGCCGGATTATAATTTTGGAGGCGGTCTTCCAAACTGGCAATATCGCGGGTTAGATACAAAGTCGCACCGTCCGATTTGCGTAATAAGCCCGGCGGTAGTTTATATTTTCCCAAGTCTATAATTAAAGCCCCTTCGCTTTCTTTAGCAAGGCCTTTTTCTTCCAGCTCCGCAATAAGCGGTTTCAATCTTGATTCGTAATCGCTTTCCCCTTTCACTATCCCGGCGGCATTAATATTCAATTCTTGATATACCTTATTAAACTCAACCAAAGATTCAGCACGGAAAGAATCCCAAATCTTTTTATTCTCAACATCACCTTCTTCTAGCTTTTTAAATTCTGCCTGGCCTTCTTTTTCCAGTTCGGGATTATTTTTAAGTTCGTCGTGAAATTTAACATACAAGCGAAGCATTTCTTTGATTGGATTCTTGGCCAGCGCTTTGGCATTGCCCCATTTTTTGTAAGCCGAAATTAATTTACCAAATTGCGTTCCCCAGTCGCCGATAAAATTCCAGCGGATGACTTCGTAACCAAGCTTGGCGTAAACATTCGCCAACGCATCGCCAATAATGGTAGAGCGTAAATGACCGATATGCATCGGCTTGGCGATATTCGGCGAAGAATATTCCACGATAACTTTCTGGCCGGCGCCTTCGGTGCCGGCGCCATAATTCTCGTCTTTATTTATCTCCACCAGCTGTTTCTGTAAAAATTCCGGTTTCAGGAAAAAGTTCAAATAGCCGTTCGGTGCCGATTTAATTTCGCAGATTGACTTTAGTTCCCCAGCTTCCAGTTTTTCTTTTAATTCATTGGCCACGTCCAAAGGTTTCTGGCCTTCTTTTTTGGCCAATACAAAAGCAACGTTGGTGGAATAATCGCCCAGCCGGCGATCCAGCGGGACCAAAACGTCAAAAGAAACATCACCGCTGACCGCGGCCAGGGCTTCTCTGATTAATTGCGGGGTTGTTTTGTTCATTTAGTTGCTTCTAGTCTTTTCTATCTACTGTGATAATATACTATCTATATGGATTCCACTCAATACGACGCGCTACCCATCGAGGCGGTCAAAAAAGTTTACCCGGGCGTGGTTAGCATTGTTATCTCAAAATATGTCCCGACGCTCCATCAAGTGATGCCTTTCCCGATGATGCAATTTCCCAACCCGTTCGGATTCGGCCAGAGCCCGGCTGAAGGCGCGCCAGCCACCGGAGAAAAAGTTAAAGTCGGCGGCGGTTCCGGATTCATTGTTCAAGCCGATGGTCTTATTCTGACCAACAAGCATGTTGTTTTTGATACGGACGCTGACTATACGGTTATCACCAACGACGGCAAAGAATATCCCGGCAAAGTTTTGGCCCGCGATCCGGTCAGCGATATCGCCGTCATTAAAATAGAAGCTAAAGACCTGCCCGTGGTCATGCTCGGCGATTCCAACAAGATTGAACTCGGCCAAACGGCCATCGCCATCGGTAATGCGTTAGGCATGTTCCGAAACAGCGTTTCCAAAGGCATTATTTCCGGCATGGCTCGTTCAATCTCGGCCGCTCTCGGCACTGAAGGCGAAATGGAACATCTCCGAGGCGTCATTCAAACCGACGTCGCCATCAACCAAGGCAATTCCGGTGGACCGCTTATCAATTTAAATGGCGAAGCCATCGGCATTAACACTGCCATTATCTTCGGCGCCCAGAACATCGGCTTTGCCATACCAATCAATTGGGCCAAACAAGATTTGGATGATATCACTAAATACGGCCGGATAGTCAAACCATTTCTCGGCCTACTTTGTCTCCCGCTCAATAAAAAATTACAGAATCAATATCATCTTGTCCGCGATAAAGGCGCGTTGGTTGTCCGAGACCACCGTCCGAATTCCATCGCCGTTGTCCCTGGTTCCCCCGCCGACCGAGCCGGCATTAAAGAAAATGACATCATCACTCACGTTAACGGCGAAGAAATTCCCGAAGACACCGACCTGATAGAAATATTAAAAAAGCACCGAGTTGGTGACGAGATTGAGCTCACTATCTTGCGCGAGGGTAAAGAAATAAAGACGAAGACGGTACTTGAAGAAAGAAAATAAAACATAAAGCGCGCCGAAAGGCGCGCTTTATGTTTTTCGGAGAACCAAGTATTATGGCTCTATGGCGGAATACGTGAATAATTCCAAAGCGGGCTTTGATTATGAAATCCTGGAAACGCTCGAGGCCGGTTTAGTATTGAAAGGCACCGAAGTCAAAGCTATCAAATCGGGCAAGGCTTCCATCAAAGGTTCGTTCGTAAAAATGATAAACGGCCGGCCTCAGCTCATCGGCGCCACTATTTCTCCCTATCAACCAAACAACACGCCTCCCGATTATGACCCCACCGCCAGCCGCACTCTTCTATTATCTAAAAAACAAATCAACGTTATTACCGGCCTAGCCCAATCTCAAGGCCTCACCCTTATCCCCTTAAAGATTTATGACTCTAAGGGGAAGCTCAAACTCCTCATTGGTATTGCCCGCGGCAAAAAGAAATACGATAAACGCTCATCGTTAAAGAACAAGGATTCGGCAAGACGAAAACAAAGAGGGCTTAGTGAAGATTAAGTCGCCCCTGCCGGCAGGCAGGCGTTCTCAACAGAGAGGTATTGACGATTAATAACGTTGGCCTATTATTAAAAGGTTCACAGCACTTTTGAGTAAACTCGGTTTCCTGGGGAGGCCAACCTACTGGAAGTCCTCATCCGTGGTGCTCCGGGCTAGCTAGTCGCCCGCAAGGCCAATGACCCCCACATCAAGGGGGCCGGGGTAAAAGGGATCTCACCAAGCGTATCCCATACTCTGCTTAGCAGGTCACTGAGGAGGCCGAGAGGTCCACCCCACAGTCCGGCCCACCGCGCGACGTCCAGGCTTTCGCCTTGCACGTCCCGCGGTGGGCCAATTCTTTTTTATCCAACTCAAAACTCGCCGTCAGGCGAGTTTTGATTAATATCTAGTGGAGATGCCGGAAATTGAATCCGGGTCCAGAGGTTTACCACAACGACGTGTACTGAGATATTTCATTTGATTTTTTGCGAGCGCTTAAAAAATGAACAAAATAAACGCACGCTAGCCCTTACAATTTTTTCGGCAGAATTCGGAAGGACCACGGTTCTGCTAAAGTTCGCTAATGACACTCCATGATCCGCTAGCGAGCATCGCGGTGGAATGGCTTATCCCGCCAAGGCGGGACGAACGCTTAACGAAACGTTAGGCGAAAGCGTAATTGGTATTTTGATTGCCAGTTACAAGATTTAGTCGGGAAATTAAAGTGGTTAACAACCATCCACTCTCAGCGTCAGTTGTAGAAAGAACCAGTGTCGAGGCCTTTCATCCCCATCCCTACAGTATACCAGAAAATGAGACGGAAGTCAAAGCTAATCTAAATGACGAATTTGCCCCATTCTTTAGGTATTTCAATGGCTATTTTGACGTCTTCGTCAGTAGTCGCGGTTTTGAAATGAAGCTCGGTGGCGCAGAGAGCTAGAAAATTTGAGCTTCCCTCCTTCGCCAAGGCTTCGGCGGGCAAAGCAGGCGCACCATATTTCATATCCCCCAAGATGGGATGGCCGATAGACGAAAGCTGAACGCGAATTTGATGGAACCTTCCCGTTTCCAATTCAATTTTCAGCAAAGAATTTTTCGGGCCTGATTTTAAAGTTTCGTAATGCAGAATAGCCAAGTCACCTTCCGGGTCAATCAAACCTTGTCTGGAACTTTCATCTTTAGTTAAACGATGTTCCAAAGTGCCGGAGGCTGGCGTTGGCGTGCCGATAACAACGGCGTGATATATTTTTTTAATCGTTCGCTCGCGGATTTGCTCCGATAATCTGGCTGCGCCTTTGGAAGTTTTGGCAAAAAGAATAATCCCGGATACATTTCGGTCCAGGCGATGCAAAACACCCAAGAAAACATTACCGGGTTTCTTGTCTCTTTCTTTTAGGAACATCTTGGTCTGCCAATAAAGCGTGTCGTCGTCATGTTCCGGCCCCTCCCCTTTTTGAACCAAAACTCCCGCTGGTTTATAGACCGCAATGAGATGATTGTCTTCGTATAGAACTTTTATCATTTTATTAATTATAAAAAATATAGGTCGGAGTCGATAGTGCTTAGCTACCAACTCCGACCCAAAAACCTGGGTCAGCGGGACTTCCCCCATCGGGATCTTTCGGGGATTCCGTTGTCGCCGGTAACTTCATCGTCCCGGCTGATAATGGCCCGGATTTTCTGTACCTCCACTTCGGCAGCGGCACGCAGATTGAAAAAACTGATGGAGAAATCAAGCACCCACCCTCCAAGAGGAGTCGATTGCGTGCCACTGGTACCAGCTAATCGAACGTCCCTCACGCTCCCCGGCTTGATGGCAGACTTCTTGACTCCTGTCCGAACTGCGGGTTTCCGTTTACCCATTTGACCTCCTTACAAGGAACAACAAAATGTCTGATACAATATTATACAACTAAGTTTACTGATGTGTCAATAGGAATGTTCGTAATAGGTAAGGATAAGGCTGGGCGTTGCGTATTCTCAAGAGGCATGTTAGAATAACCTCTGACAGAAATCCCAACAAGTTGGTAAAACATCTACAAATCAACAACCAAATCCGAGCCCTTCAGGTGCAAGTGATTGACTCCGAGGGCAAACAGCTTGGCGTCATGACCATTCAGCAGGCGCTTCAGTTGTCTCGGGATAATGATTTAGACCTGGTTGAAGTCGGTCCGAATGCCCAGCCCCCGATCACCAAGATCATGGACTACGGCAAATATGTTTACCAAAAGGAACGCCAGGAAAAGAAAACCGGCGGGGCCAAGAAACAGCGGGTGGAATTAAAGACAGTCAGAATCGGTTTCAAGACCGGCGCTCATGACGCGGCTTTCAAAGCTAAAAAGGCGCTGGAATTTTTGAACGAGGGCAATATTTTGAAACTGGAGCTAACCCTTCGCGGACGGGAAAAAGCGCTCGCGCCGATGGGCAAAGAAAAGCTCCAACAGTTCCTCACGAACATTACTGTCCCCTACACCATTCAAGAACAGATTAAACGCGGCCCGTACGGTTGGGTCATTACCATAAAAAAAGAAGTCAAGTAATCGCTTCGCTCATAGTTTCAGCGCTCGCTCGGAAATGTAAATAATTCCATTTCGCTCGCTCGCTTGAAAATAAAAAGAAAATGGCACATTCAGGAAAAACAAAAAAAGCGCTCTCGAAACGGATTAAAATCACCGGCACGGGGAAAATAATGAAACGACCGCCCAAGCAGAATCATTTTAATGCCCGAGCTGATGGCAACCAGTCCCGTGAGAAACACGGTGACATGGAAACTCCCCGAGAAATGAACGATAAAGTCAAAGCTTTAATTTTTAACTGATTACCCACGAACAAAGTGAGTGGTTGTAAGAAGTTACCCGCCAAAATTTTCCAAAGGAAAACTTAGGCGGGTGGCAAGTTTACAGCTATTCGCTCTGCTCATAGGTAAACATCCCATGCCTAGAGTTAAACGAGGCGTAAGAGCCACCAAACGACGCAAGCGACTCCTTCAGCACACGAAGGGCTTTTTGTGGACCCGCAAATCAAAGTACCGCCAGGCCAAAGAAGCTACCCTGCATGCCTGGAGTTTCCAGTTCGCTGACCGCAAGAAAAAGAAACGCACCATGCGCCAGCTCTGGACTATCAAGATAAACGCCGCCGTTCGCGAACATGGCCTTACCTATTCCAAATTCATCAATCAACTACTCAAGGCCGAAGTGGCCATTGATAGGAAGATTCTGGCCGACCTCGCTGAACACGAACCGAAAGTTTTCGAATATATTTTCAAATCAGTCCAGTAGAATCATAAAACCGGCCATAAGGCCGGTTTTATGATTCTGAATACGAAACCAGGTACTTTTATGTTTATTATTTTTTGTCCTTCTCTATAGAATCCACGTTCGACTCTCCTGGTTTAAACTGGACTGGATGCTCTCCGCCTGGTTTACGGTTATTGGTCTGCGTCATAGTAAAATTATTACCCTCAATTTTTTTACCCGCTTCCACTCCTGCTTCCCTAAACTCATCCGCATATCCTTCCACTATACCAGTCACCATTTCTTCCAATTTTTTTCTATCTATTTTTTCTTTACTCATACTATTTTATGTT
>CAIKUK010000022.1 GCA_903830625.1 Candidatus Yanofskyibacteriota bacterium | reverse complement strand
CTGCTTCTTGGCGAAAAAACAATCCGTCCCGCCGAAGGCGGGAATCCGAATTCATTGGCAAAAACGGGCGAAACAGCGTGGGCGTGCCTTCGGCACGCCCACTCCTTGGTTGGTTCTCAACCGCTAAGTTCCATTTTGGTGCCCTCGGCAGGAGTTGAACCTGTACGACCTTGCGGTCACATGCACCTGAAGCATGCGTGTCTGCCAGTTCCACCACGAGGGCAAAGCGCCATGAGGCACTTCGGTGTCTATTTGTATTTCTAAATCATTAAGGAGGAATTGTTTTATCTCTACCTGCGAGATAAAACATCAATACTGCCATTATACCTTATCCTGGGAACGAATGCAATAGCCGTTAAATATGGCCTTTTAACGCCAAATTCGCTTAGTGTTGATATACCACTTATCAATGTTGGCGAATCGGTCCGCCGGCGTAGCAATAATAGTTGTAGCGACGCCTTGGATATCAGCCGCCCGAGGATAAAGATAGAGAGGGTTGTAAAGGAATACGGCCGGAACATCGCTGATGACGATTTTCTGAAAATCATCATATTTCTTTGCTCTATCAAGCGGGTTAAGCGACTGCCGAGCATCGGCCAAAAGACCATCAACGATATTATTACTGTAAAGCGCCAAATTCAAGCCAAGTTTTTGAGTTTGAGAAGAATCCCAGAAACTGAACGGGTCGGGGTCAAGGTCCAGAATTTCACCGAATAGAAGCGACTGATAGGCCCGGTCTTTAATAACTTGCTGAAGCTGAGGCGTGGCTAAGGCATCAACAATAACTTCCACGCCTGCTTGTCGCCACTGGTCTTTAAGAATGTTGGCGGTTTGAACCAGATCAGGTAAGGTCGAAGTGGTAATATGAATGGTCAGGCGAGTTATATTTTTGCCGCTGCCTTTCTGTAGAAGACCACTGCTATCGGCGGTCCAGCCGTCCGCCGCCAGCACGGTCTTAGCTTGGTTTAAATCAAAGACGTATTTAGGAATATCCTGGCCCACATCCAGAACGTTCTCAATCAGGGGCGAGTAAATAGCCGTGCCCTTCCCGCTGACAATAGTATCGATAATAGCTTGTTTGTCGGTGGCATAATTAAGAGCTAGGCGGACATTTTTATTGGCCAGAATTGGGTTTTGAGATTGGTTAAAAAATACAGCAAAGTATCTCGGTACTTTCAGTTCGGCAATATGGACGCGCTGTTTGAATTTTAATTTGTTTAGATTTTCCGGCGAGACAAAAGAAAGATTTTGAATATCATTACTGTTGTAGGCGGTAATCATGCTTTCTTCCGAATCGTAGAATTTGAACGTTATCGTATCAATATACGGCTGGCCATCATAAAAACCATTATTGGCGGAAAGCTGATACGATTGGATCTGGCCAAGATCATTTTTTTGAAACTTATCAAACATATACGGCCCGGAGCCAATCGGCTTTAGATCATAATCCGTAGAAGCAAAGTTAATCGGTTGGACAGTGCTCCAGATATGTTTCGGCAAAATGCCGAGCGTAAGATTGTTTAAAAATTGAGCGTATTTATTATTAAGCTTGAACATGACTTTTGTATTATCAATCTTTGTCACGGTAACCCCTTGCCAGTTCACGCGTTGGGGGCTGCCATAATCGGCGTTCTGGGCGGTTTGAATAGTGTAGATAACATCATCGGCGGTAAACTTTTCGCCGTCATGCCATAAAATATTATCCTTGAGATAAAAAGTGTAATTCAAACCGTCACTGGAAATTTCATACGATTTGGCCAGGTCGGGAACAAGTTGGCCGGCTTCATTGTGTTTAAGCAGACCCGAATAAATAAGACTGACCAGATCGCGATCGGGGTCATTTGATTGAGACAAGAGAGGATTGATATGTCTAGGTTGGCCGACAATGCCTTCGCTGAATGAACCGCCGTAACTGGCAATCGGAGTAGTGAAGTGGCTATAAGTCGTGAATGGAATGGCGATAATACTTCCGGTAATAATTAATAAAAATGCCAGAATCCAATATCGCTCTCGTTTGGAAAGCACTTTCGGGAGAAGGCGTAATTTATCAGACCAACCGACCCGTCGGCGAAGTATATGTTTAATACGTTCTTTGTCGCCGAGATCGTCAGGTTTCGTTTCAGACGAGGAATCCTGTTTAAGGCCGAAAAAATCTTCTATTGAATTGGGGTCGTTTCCCATGAACAAAGAAGCCACCCGCTTTTGGCGGGTTAGCTTTATTAGCCGAGCCGGACTGCGAGGATGCAGGTGGCTATGAATAGTGTGGCGATGACGATGGTAACCTGGAAAATAACTTTCTCTGCTCCGCGCTTGGTGCTATAACCGACACCAGACCCGCCAAACGTTGAAGACAGTCCACTCCCGCGCTGTTGGAGTAAAATACCAACTACTAACAAAAAAGCGAGACCCATCTGCGCGTACGGTAAAAGGTTAATTAATTTTTGCATCCCGTTAGAAATTTTACTGACCGTCCACCGTTTTGTAGCAGTGGATATGGCTAGTAATTTTAATTAATAATTTATTGTGCTATTCCCGTAGGGTTAATTTCTAACGGGATGAATTTAAACGACTTTGGTAACTATTGAGAAGGGTAAATTAATAATGCTTACGATAATTGTTGTCCAGACCAAGGCTATGAAACTTTCAATGGTAACAAATGACACCAGGTAATCCAGCATCCAGAGTATCAGGATATTGATGATGAACGTGAACAGGCCGAGGGTCAAAAGAATGAGCGGAAACGAGATGATTTTGAGCACCGGCCGGACAATCAAGTTTAATAGTGCTAAAACCAGTCCGGCAATCAGATATTGCTCCCATGAACCTGAGACCGTAAAACCCGCAACCAGTCTAAAGGCCACGTATAAAGCCACCGCATTCCCTAAAATTCTGACGATAAACCTAAGCATTCCAGGTAGTAGAAATCCGACTTGCGCTTTGGGGTTTCTGGCCAAAACGTGAAGGTACATCTACTGTTTTATCATTGCCAGACGTGTAGTGAATCGGCGCGCCAAAAACCCTTTGTCGGATTTTCACTACCTGGCATTTTGACGATTTTAATACTAGCATTTTTGACAGGATTATTCAACCGTTATTGCCCTAGCTTGCTAAATACAGATTTACTGTGCAGGTGGCGGTAATGAGAGATAGCGAAACGGTGAGCCTCGGCGTCAACGGACAAGAGGAGATTTTTATCGGTCGGGCCGAGCTTGATGAGCGGGAGGGGCTGTTTGCGTCCAGGAATAATTAGCCGGTGGCCGATATGGCGGTCGTTTTTGGAAAGGCCGATAACCGGAATAGAGATGTTCATGCTTTTGAGAACAGCTAAGGTGGAACTAACCTGGCCCTTACCGCCGTCAATCAAGATCAAATCAGGGAATGGCCATTCCGGGTGATTCAGTCGGCGCTCTAATATTTCTCGGAGCATAGCGGTGTCATTCGCGCCTCGGACGGTCTTGATGTTGAACTGGCGATAGAAATTTTTATCGGGCAAACCGTTGATGAATGTAACCATGGAGCCGGTGGCGTGAGTGCCCTGGATATTGGAAATATCGTAGCCCTCAATGCGAATGAGGGGCTTTTTTATTTTTAGTAATTTCGGCAAGCCCGAACTGTATGATTTGATAATTTCAGAATGTTTTATAATTTGGGCGTTATGAAAAACTTGTTCCAGACGTTCCATTTTTGTCCGCAATTCAATAGCACTGTCAAAATCTTGTTTTTTGCCGGCTTTTTCCATTTCTTTTTTTAATTCTTTAACTAGGGTTGAACGCCGGCCATTTAAAATATCCTGCAGGGCTTTGATGTTGGCCAGGTAGCGCCGGTGCTGTTCGCGGGGTTGGTTTCCTTCTAGGCAACAAAAGCCAAGACATTTGCCGATGTGATAATTTAAGCAGAAGTTGTGATGTTTTTGTTTACATGTGCAGTAAGGAAAAATGTGGCGCAGGTATTTAAGGGTGGCTTTGAACGCCGTGCCGTCGGTAAAAGGTCCGATATAATGACCGGTCGGCTGATGGGTAAGATAGACATGTGGAAATTTATCATCAGTGAAAACGACAAAAAAATACTGCTTATCATCGCGGAGCATGATGTTGAACTGTGGCCGGCGCTGCTTGATGAGCTGGGATTCAAGAATAAGAGCTTCAATATCTGAATCGGTTTCAATGAAAGTCAGGCGTTTGGCGGCAGCAATCATTTTTTGTATTCTAAAGTCTGTAGTTTTTAAATACGAGGCCAGTCTTTTTTTAATTGAAGATGCTTTGCCGATATAGATATCCTGTTTACGTGCATTCTGAAAACGATACACACCGGGAGTGTCGGGGATTTGGGCGACGAGTTTTTTGAGCTGAGCGATATCCATATTAAGGCCATATTATACAATATTTTTTACAAAATGAACAGTAGTGATTTTACCCATTTTTTCTTAGGATGGAAGCATGATTGAAGATGCGATTTTAGCGACCTTGGCCTATTATGACGGGTTCAATTACCCGTTGAGCGCTTTTGAATTACATCACTACCTAATTAACCCTCAGCG
>CAIKUK010000021.1 GCA_903830625.1 Candidatus Yanofskyibacteriota bacterium | reverse complement strand
TCTTTGGAAATAAAGGCTCCCTCTACCACCGCGCCGAAGAATTTCAAGGCCGGATTCTTTCTGGCGAATTCGTAGAGTTTCTTAGCGATACCATACGGCTCTTCCATACCGACTACCAATCCGAGTGAACCATCCATGCTATAAACATCAATCTTGGCATCTTTGGCCATATCCTTGGCCGCCATTTCCACCAATGTTTTTTTGGTGACGACGTACTCGGAATGGGCTTCGCGCAAAAGACGCTTCAATTGCATCATTTGGGCCACCGACAAACCCTTCTCGCCAGTTCGGGCAAACGACGTAAAGACCGTGATTTGCGATTTCGGCAATTTACTCTTTAACGACTTAAGTTCTTCCGATTTCTGTTTTTTGGACTTCATTTGTGTTTGCGGATTTTTTGATTAAAAAACCGCGTTTCTACCGCAGAAATAAGCTTCGACCAGTCTTGCGACTTGAGTGCTCATCTCGGGGCAATTAGTGCCCTGTCTACGATGTACCTAGATATACTAACAAATTAAAACCTATAATGCAAGGGTTTCTTTAACCTTGTCCATATCCCCTTCCAACCGTTCTAATCTTTTATCAAATTTGCCATTGATTATAACTTTCTTGATTCCGTCTACATTTATTTCAAGCAAATCAAATCTATGAGACACATTTTTAAATTCTCTGGCCGTCGAACTAGCCAAAAAACTAGCCTCTTTTTGAATACTATCGAGACGTTTATCAACCGTTTCAAAACGTTTATCGATGCCAATAAAACCTTTCTCCACTATGACACCAAGTTTATCAAGTGTCATTTTCTCTGTTTTTTTATTTTCTATTTTCATGTTTGAATTATACCCCGTCAGTTTAAGCCCGCAAGTGGATACTATAATCCTAAATATTTACGGCGATTAGCGATGTGTTCGGCGGCGGTTTTAGAGAAGAACATCTGGCTGCCATCTCGAGTGGAGAGATAATATAAATAATTGCCGGTAGGATTTAGGGCCGCTTCAATAGACATCAGCCCAGGATTAGAAATGGGGTGAGGCGTCAAACCGGCACGGGTATAAGTGTTGTAAGCGGAATCTATTTTAATTTCGGCTCCAACGCCGACGAGATTGACCTGGCAATCGACTGTTGGCTTGGCATTGAACATACGGAGACAAGCGCCATAGCTAACCGTAGCATCGATAGCAAGAGCCATTCCCCGCTTCAGACGATTGGCAATCACTCCTGAAACAAGACGCATGTCGGATTCATCGCGGGCTTCTTTTTCAATGATAGAGGCAATGATGAGAATCCGGTCTCTGGCCGGCGCGCTCAAACCGCCAATTAATTCCTGAGTTTTGTCCTGGCCATTCAATTCCATCTTTTGTTCTATTTCCATCATCAGATTTCCGGGTTGGAAACGATAGGTATCGGGAAATAAATAACCTTCTTTTGAACCGTAGGCAGCGGCGAATTTGCCTTCAGTAATCAGTTTGGCATCGGCCAAACGTTTGTCTATCTCCCAAATATTTGAGCCTTCCGGGATAAACACAACGATGTCGGTTGATGAACCGCTGCCACCGGCAATCTGCCAAGTAATACTATTAAGCGTTGAACCGGCCGGAAGAGTATAATCCCCCGCTTTAAGATTCCGCTCCCGACCTAAAGCCGAAACGTAAAATCTAAAGACAATTGCGTTGCGGATTAGCCCGCGTTCTTTAAGCATGCCGGAGATGGCAGTCAAACTTTGGCCCGAACTAATATGAATGCGCTGAGCCGCATCCATAGACGGCGTCGGGACAAAGATAACCCAGCCCAGCCATAAAACTATTATAGCCACCAAAATGATGGCTATAATATGAATTTGATGTTTATGGGCTTGATAATACTGATAGTTGGACATTCGATAATCTAGGGTGCTCAGGTGTCTAGGGTGCTTAGTTTTCAGACTAGCTTCCTAGAATCCTAATGACTAGCGACCTTCTACAACGGCTTCTGATTGATGCCCTTAGTCGTTGCGGCTTGTCCGGCTTCAAGTTGATTAAGTTTATCTAAGACGGTTTGATTATCTTTATTCGCCTCTATGGCTAAGATATTTTTAAGCTGAATAATTGCATTCGGGACATCTTTGCGTTCTTCATAGATTAAAGCCAAATACCAGCTGGCATTAGAGTAGTTCGGTTGCAACAGCAATACCTGTTGCAAGGTGCTGAAAGCTTTATCTTTTTCGCCGTTGCGGTAATAGAGTAAGCCCAGCTCAAATAATAAATTGGGTTGGTCGTTGTTGTAGGGCGCAATTTTTTCCAATTGTTTTATAGCGTCCGTCAGTTTGCCTTGTTGGTCGTAAACCACGCCTAAGTTATAAATGGCCAGGCCGAAATTATTAGACATATCAACCGCTTTCTTGAAGTTTGTCTCCGCAGTGGCTAAAGCGGCAGTGGCTTGCTGATTTAATTGAGCAGCATTGGTACTGCCGGCGGCGGCTTGGCGCAAAAGCTGTGATTCAGTGAGATAGAGAGTGCCGATCTGATTGTAGAAGGCCGGGTCGCCGGGACGTAAATCGGCCGCTTTCTGATAGGCACTGGCCGAAAGAATATCCACTCCCCCGACAAGATTTAGAAGATTCTGGTAAACATTGCCGAGGTTGCTCCAGTTTAATGACTCTCGGGGATTTAGATCCGTGGCTTTTTTGGCCAAATTAATAGCCGAGCTCATATAATTTTGGATACGAGTAGCCTGCTGGGTATCGGTTTTGTCGGCTTTCTTGCCTAATTCCTGGCTCAAGAGACCGAGTGCCGCTTGAGACGCTGCCCGGTAATAAATATCGCTCTGGCCATTCCAATTCACCGCGCTCACCAAATCCGCCGAAGCTTTGCCGATATCCGGCTCGTTCAGCGCCTTGGCATACTGAACATCGGAAATATACGCCGAAACGCCAAAGTAAGCGCCGACCAGAACGAGAATCAATCCGCCGATAAAGCCCAGAGACGAGGCCAATGAAACAGCTACATTGTGTTCAGCGTCATAAACTCTGGAAGTTTTCCCCCAAAGTGTCAGCACCGCCAAGGCGAGAACAAGATAAGCCACGAACATCAGGGTCACATTAAACGGATACAGTAGAAAAGCCGCAACTAAAGCGCAGAGAGTAGCCCAAATATACTGGGCATTCGTTTGATGAACTGCTTCTTTGTCACGAACATAGCGGATAACGCCTTGAACCCCGGCCCATAACATAACCAGCAGGGCTAGTATCATAATGAGTCCGCCATTCACGATACTGCTGAAAAATTCGGACGTTCCGGCGAAGAACTTGGCGCTGGAAAGCGTGGAATCAACCAGTTGGCTGGCTCCGAATTTATCAAATGCCACTGAAAAATTAGTCGGCCCATATCCGGTCGCCAAGCTTTCTTTAAAAACCGCATTGGTCACATGGCTGGAAAGCCGGAATGACGGCGCTACTTCAGTCGGAAGATTAGCTTTAACAGCCGTCAGACTAAAATTAACAACCATCAAAAAAACTCCAATCACAATTACTGTCATCGGCACGATAAATCTGGAAATAGAAAATCGCTCGTAGGCCAGGCTTTCAAAAGTAATCCAGCCGGCCATACCGACAATGGCAATGGTCCAGAGCACCCACCAGTTCAGAACCACAAGAATGGCTACAGCCATAACGACGCCGATCATGTGGACATATTTAAGCCAGCCCTGGGCCTTGCTCCCGCCGAGCAAGGGTAAACCAATAGCGGCCAGAACACCCAGACCATTGACGGAACCGACTGAATTGAATGCATATGAGTCGGTGAATTTAAACAAACTCAAATATTTAAGGACATGCACTCCGATAACCTGAAGAAACCCGAATAATAACGCCAGGGTCAGCGACGTAGTGAGGATATTGGACAAGGCTTGGCCTTCATCTTGGACTGAATTGACAATAAGAAAGTAAATGATAGAAAAAGCGCAGACCATCATCAGTGATGATGACATCACATTTGACACGCCGAAAAGACTATTGACCCGGGCAATTGAAAATACTGTCGCCACCAGCGTCGCGCCTAGTATTGCCAGAACGCCTTTGTCAAAAACATTCGGCCGCCAAGTGAACCGCCCGCTGGATACAAGCGCCAACAACCAGGCAATCAAACCCGTACCGGCTACACCTAGCACTAGGAGCCCTTTATTTAACTCGAGAACGCTCGTCGTCCATGGCAAAAAGAAAATCGGCGTCAAAAACACGCCAATTACCAACGCCCACCGGACAATAGCCCGATAAACCTTTGTTCCATCAGCCGATTGGCCACGATCTGAACCGGCCATGGCCAAATCTGCTTCAATCTCGGGCGAGGTCTCCCCGCCCATAAAAGATATATCCATCACTATGGATACTTAAAGAGTGGCCTATCCGTGCATTCATCTCCGGATAGGCAACGCTTTAAATATTGATTAATACATACATTATATACCATTAAAAACCAGGATAAAGGCCGCTATGTGTATAACAATTTTCAATAAATATTGTCATTTTTAAATCTTGAAACTTTAAATCCCTAAACACCAGTCTTGTTTTTCTTTATAATTTCAGCCAAGTACAAGTCAAATTCTTCGCTTTTCTTCTGGGCTTCCGTTTTCTCTTTTTTGTATTGCAGTCCTTTAACCTCTGAAATCTTCACTTTGGCGATAAAACTCGACAAAAGACGCGAGCACTCGGTCGCGAGCGAGTTTAAATATTTAAATGTTTCAATATTTAAATAGTCGGCATCCAGAGCCACATATAGCTGGGCGCGTACCTCACCGGCCGAACCTTTGGCAATAAAGAGGTAGTTCAAGAACTCTTGTTTAGTCCCTCGCTCAAATCCTTCGGCAATATTAGACATGATTGACACGCTCGCGCGCTGTATCTGGTCGCAGAATCCGTAATCCGGCGCTATGCTTAAATTTTTAAATTTTTGAATATTTAAATGTCGGTATATCTCTTTTGTCAGCAAACGCGCTTTCTGCCAGCAAATAAGATCTTCGAATTTTTCAATAGTAGCCATGTCTGAATATTTATATATTTAAATGTTTAAATCAAGGAGTGGGGGTAGGACTGACATCCGGTGTCGGGGTTTCTGAAGGCGTTGGCGCAGGTGTCTCGCTCGGTACTGGTGTTATCTCTGGGGTTGGGGTTGGGCTCTCGGACGGAGCGGGGGTCTCAGACGGAGTCGGCGTCTCGCTCGGAGTCGGCGTTATTTCCGGTGTTGCCTCGGGCGTCGGATTTAGTGATGGGGTCGGGGTCGGACTTTCTGACGGCACGGGAGTAGATTCTGGGGTCGGTGTGGGTGTTATTACAATACTTGGCGAACCGGAAGCAATGTCGGTATCAAATCCCTTTCTGCGAGCAATGACAAGCCAGTCAAAGTTACCACTTTCGAATGCATTAAGTTCTTTCACCACGAAGCCATATTGTGTCTTTGTATCAATATATAGCTGGCCCGTCATTTGAGTTGTCGGCGTAACCATCACTCTAATCGGCGCTTTTTCGGAAATAATAGATGAGAATGAGAAATCAAAGTACACCCTGGCTTCACCGCTTGTAATTTGCGAAGAACCGGAAAGCTGTATCTCTCCCCTGGTGGAATCCACGCCATAAGTAGCCAAATAATTGCCTTCATCGGCCAAATCAACCTTAGATTGGTCAGCCGCTTGGGCGGAATTGCCGGTAAATAATGCTTTTGTCGTATCATCAGCCGTGTTGGCGATGGTAATGCTTCGTGTCCCCCAATCGGTTATATTTAAATCTTTAAATATTGAAATATTAGCGATAGCGTAATATGTCTTCTTTATCCCCTCGGCGATTATATCCCCTGTTGCCCACAATGACTGGACGCGAGTCAAAACCGCATTTGCCAGAGTCCCCAATACATCGGTAACCGCATTCCCAGAAGTCATGGTTACGCTCGCGCTGCCAGATGCGGTAGTGCCTTCAATAGAAGCTATGTTAGGCACCCAGTAGTTAAGCCCGTATTGGACGGCGATAAGTTTTGATTCCTGAGGATTAGAAAAATCATAATTCTCTTGGGCATAGCCAATGATCATGCCGAACATTGTTGCTTTCATGCCTTGGCCGGTAGTAGACGAGGTTGTTATCGGGTCGCCTATTTTGATATTCCCATTTTCTCCATTCACTAAGATATGGCCATCACCCAATACATAGACTTGATGCTTATTCGGCTGATTATCACGTTTCCCGGCATAAGCGCCAAGGATATTCTTTGCATACGGTTCAGTACACTTCGTAACATTATATTCTATACTTCGCTCCAATAAAGGATCCACTAATGCCAATGAAGTAGTGCACACTAATGTGCCGTATGGATAGCCAGCGGCATTATCTGCATCCGGTAATATCGCGTCATGGCCAGCGGTAAATGCGCCATAGGTAACGGTACCTCCGGTAAAATCGATAGAACCGATATTATCACCATCACCATCAGAGAATTGAATCAACGTGTTAGTCCCGGCCTGATCAAATCTACCGGCAATAACCCTAATGCCAATTGCATTGATTGAGTTAGCGGTACTTGAAAAATAAGCCGCGTAGCCATCAGTAGTTCTTCTAGCATACAATTTAACATTAGCGTTTAAATCACCAAATCCCACATTACCCGCAGATACATACAATCCATAAGTACCACCTGCTATTTGTAGTGTTGCCGATGAAGGGTTTGTCGTCCCGATGCCGACGTTGCCGGTAGTTGCAATTCTCATGGCTTCATTGCCATTATTCGGCCGGAAAACAATACTGGCCAAGGCGTCAAGGTACATCCCTTGGCCATCGTACTGAAATATAGAACCATTACTTCTACTCGAACCACTTACGGAACTATAAAATGATACACCACCATAATAGTTGGTGCTATCGATACGAATATATTGATCACTCCCGGCAAGATTTAATTTAGCTAAAGGTCCCGTCGTCCCGATACCCACATTGCCGGCTGCTTGAATAGTCATCCTTACGGCATTGTAAGTTGCAAATCTCATTCCGGCATTTTCAAAATTCCATAGTGTTACTCCTAAATCTGAATCATAGCCATCTAATCCGAATAAAAAGCCGTCTGTACTCGCAGCTCCTGTAGTACTGTTAGTATTTTGCATGTCTCCTCCATGAACGTGTAATTTTTGGCCCGGCGCAGTTGTCCCGATTCCCACATTGCCGGCACTGGTAATACGAAATCTTTCATTAGAACCAGAAGCAACAATAAGAAGGGGGCCGGCATAGGTGGAGGTGGGATTAATATCAAGCGCCGCATCTGGCGTAGTTTCGTCGCCGATACTAACATTACCCGCACCCGTAATTCTCATTCGTTCTATTGGGGCGGTATCCGTATTTAATGCTCTGGTTGCAAAATATAGATCAGCAATTGTGCTCCCAGTCTGAGTGGTAGTTTTTGATCCTATCGCCACCGGTACATATGTTCCGGCATATCCGAGTCCGATTTGGGCTAAGTTATTTGTGGCCCCAGCTTGGCCGATGTGCAATCCCGAATCCGCTGCCCCCCCCATTGTGGTCCCGACTTTCGTAATATCAAAAATATTAAGCGGTGTTGTTCCTCCGATAGCCACATTGCCCCAGAAATTAGCATTGCCTGAAATTGAAGCTGTTCCCCCGCTAATTATTTCTAACCCAACCGAGAGAGAAGCCGTTTTGGCCGAAAGATGGTCAAGCCCGACAACATTTTGGTTGTTGCCCGTTACTGTCCCGCCGAGTGTAAAAGCATTTATCTGAAGAACACCGCTTGAAGAAAGAATATTGGTTCCCCCGCCAGAGAATGTGATTGGGGCGTTTGCACCGGAAAGAGTTAAACCATTTACCCCCTGGATAGTCGCTTCGTTTGTTACTGTCAATCCGCTATAAGCAAAAACATCGCCCTCGGCATCAACTTTGAATTTTTGAACATTATTTACTCCGATCCCAAAAACGGTGGTATTAACAGCGGCAGTAGAAGGATTGATAAAGACCGAGCCGTTTGAAATAGCTGCCCCAGTCGGAATGCCCGTAAACCAAACCGGACCGGCAAATGACGAAGACGTCGTGCCCTGACCAAGTAATGCGCCGTTTAAACTGACCGGAAAATTAAAACTGAAATTTTTATTGACCGCATCCCAAGTTAATTTTGCATCCGGCGTAGCTGTACCGCGATGGAAAGCCAGATACGAACTGGAGGCATCGTTGGTGGTATTAGAAGTGAAAATTGTAAACGAAGCGGAGGTTGTACCAGGAAGGTCGGTATTGGTGGAAAATGTTGCGTTAACGGCATAGAAATTAGCAAATCGTTTAGCCGGCGAACCAAGGTTAACCGTATTGTCTTCTGACGGGAGTAAATTTGAATTAAGACCAGCATTGACTGTCAATAAATCTGAACTTGCATCGCCTAGAGTCGTGTTGTTCAGAACCGACAAGTGGCCTGACAACTGGCTGGTCCCTGTGGTCGTAGTTGAATTAAAGTTACCAACAATACTCAAATTACCCGATGCATCCAAGCGAGCTTTTTCCACATCGGCCACCGCCACACCAATGAGAACATTATTTACACCCGATGAGAGAGGGTTAATATACAACGAACCCTGATTGATTCCTGTCCCCGTTGGTAAGCCCGTTAATTCAAGTAAGCCCGCGAATGATGATGAGGCTGTGCCACTTACTTGAGTGAACCCGCCGACAAGCAAGTTGCCCGAAATTGAAGCTGTACCGGCCACTTCGAATTTGGTTTCCAAATTTGCTGTACCGATGCCGACATTGCCAGTACTATTTATGTACATTTGGTTTGCAACGCCGGCAACAGTATTGCCTGCGGTAAAACCAATGCCCCCCTGGGCTCTAATCAATAAATCCAAACCGCTCCCGCCATAAGTAGCATTATCGTAAACAATAAGTTGGGAACGGATGTTGGCACCATCGCCAAATGCTAAGGCTGAATAGCGATTCGAGCTGCCCGTTAGTCCGGTAGTAGTATGTATAAATGCATAAGCAGAATCTCTTTGCACATCTAGAATATAATTCGGCGCCGTTGTCCCGATACCAACATAACCAATAGAAGAAATGGTAACCAGATTAGTATTGTTGGTCCCGTTATTGATACGGAGTTGGTCTATTCCAGCGGCACCGGAAGCTAAGATTGAGAATTTACCTTCATTAAGACCGGTACCGAGGCTATTGAGGATTAATTCAGTATCTACAGAACTTGAGGCAATGATATTCCCGCCAACTTCAAGCTTTTGTTCAGGAGAAGTGGCGCCGATGCCGACGTTGCCGTTAGTGTCTATCCTCATCCCCTCCGTAACAGTCCCGGCTTTACGGGTAGAGAACCGAAGTGAACCGCCGTTTGCTATATCGTTAACAGCGTCTATGGTCGCAATATCTGCACCAGGGTCCTGTGTTTGGAAGAGAAGCCGAGGCCCGTCGGTATTGTTGGATGCTCCCTTTCGTCTGATAGTTAGAACAGTTCCAGCAGTGCTTCCCGTCACAGTTGAATCATACACTTCAAGTTTTGACGATGGCACACTCGCCCCAATCCCGACATTGCCTGCCTCGGTTATTCTGAACAATTCGGAAGCGGAAGCCACTCTGAATAAGGCGCCGGAAGTTCCAGTTTGATTACCGACAATATCCAAAGTGCCGACCGGAGAAGTGGTACCAATGCCAACATTGCCACTGGCATCTATTCTTACCTTTTCCGAACTATTGGTATAAAACAACATTGGCGCATTCTGCACATTCATAATTTGCAAAGCATAAGCTCCCCCATCGGCACCGGAAAAACCAGAACCAACCGAGCGTATCAATGCTTTACTGGTAGCCCCTTGGTAAAAAGACAGTTGTGAATATGTAGCATTACCTGTATTAGGATTATCTATCCTCAATTCTGGAGCCAAAGCATTAGAATTTGTAAGAATATGTAACTGCGTGCTTGGCCCCGTCGTCCCAATACCGACATAACCGCTTGAAGCAATGGTCATTAGTGAAGTCGGAGTCGTGCCGTTCATGAACTCGAGGCGATCGGAAGCACCAGTGGAACGGATGATAAACTTTCCGTCATTGGAGGTGGCATTGGTTGCTCTCAATATTAAATCCACATTGCCCGATGCTGAAGCGATGATATTTCCGGCTACTTCAAGCTTTTCCTCGGGACCGATGGCGCCGATACCAACATAGCCACTACCTCTCAATGACAAAACGTTTACATTTGTAGCCGAGTTTGCATTTGAAAGCAGAAAATCGATTTTATTATTTGCGGCAATACTACTGTCAAATGAAGTTTGGATTCTATGAAGATATGTTGTTGGAAAACCTGTATAACTAAACAGGATACTGTCTCCGAGAGTTCCGCTCACACCTCCAGCTTCGATTTCTGAAACTCCTTTTACATGGAATTTTTGACCCGGCGTTGTCGCCCCAATCCCCACGTTGCCAGTTGAATCAATGTATAGAGCATTGGAAATGGAAGCAGTAGTGGGAGTAAGATTTAATCTTTCTAATCCTCCAGCAGAAACGGAAATGGAATCGGCCGCTTTTCTAAAGAGGCCGGTGTTCTGGTCAATAGCAAAAGAGAAACTAGGCGAAGCGGCTGTGCCATTCCCGGCATAAAAATATGAAGATGAAGAAATATTAAAATTAACCGTGCCGTCAAAATAGGCCACCCCATCAACCTCTAGCTTCCCCGAGACAAGAAGATCGGAAGCAACTGATAATCCGTGATCGGTATTATTGACTCCAAATCGTGAATATGAAGCCGTCGCTGTTCCGGCCACTTGCAATCCCTCTCGGAAGATAACATCGCTGACTACATCCAGTTTTGCTCCCGGCGCTGTTGTCCCGATGCCGACGTTGCCTTGAATTATTGCACCATTAGTCGGCGCATCATTTGTTTGATATCCTGCGCCTATTAACAATCCGCCATTAGCTTCCAAGGTAAATAATCGTACACCACCAAAAAATAACGATGTTCCCCAAAACGTGCCGCTGTCGTCTATCCCCAAACCACCAGTATTATCACGGACACCATTAAGATTCCCGGAAACTCTGATAAATTCTCCGCTCCTTATGTTATTAGCTCCCATAACTTCCAGTCTATTCAAGGGCCCCGTCGTCCCAATGCCGACGTTGCTGGCAGAATCAATAAATAAAGTATTGGATATGGAAGCAGTGGTGTTGGTTAAGTTCAGCCGTTCTACTCCTCCGGCGGAAATGGAAATGGAATCAGCCGCTTTTCTGAATAAACCGGTATTCTGATCATTGACGAATGAGAAAGATGGCGAGCTTGCCGAACCCGGCTGGGCATAAAAGTAAGCCGATGAGGCAATGCCGGGGAAATTGACCGTACCATCAAACCAAATATTTCCACCGACCTCCATTTTGCCGGAGACAAATAGGTCTGATGCTGTTGAAAGCCCGTGGCTGGCAGTTAACGCGCCAAAACGGGAATAAGCTACCGTAGCCACGCTGCCCAAACCAGCATTCAGGGCACCGGTTAAAATTCCGTAGGAAGCAGAGGAAGTACCGACAATTTCCAGTTTGGTTTGAGGACTTGTCGTGCCGATGCCGACATTGCCGGAAACAATGAGGCCGTTGACAGGAGCTGTCTGACCGGATAAATATCCAATCTGGGCATTGCCTACGATGGACAATTTTGAGGCAGGAGCCGTATCGTTCACCGCAAGATTACCACCAGAGATATTGACGAAATTGGGCGATGAACCAAACATTTGTAACTCATCAATGGCAGTCGCACCGGCACCGCCATTATTCGTTGCGATATTGATACGATATGAGATATACCCGGTTGTGTTCGCAAACGAGTAAGTATTTGTGCTACTCCAGTTCGTTTGGTTTGTTTGGGTATCCAAGGGAATCCAAGTACTCCCGTTGTACCCCTCAAATGTCCAGTTCTTAGGGGCGTAAGTCGGATTAGATGCCGAGTTCACCTTGTATTGAGTGACTACTTGAGTGGAAGTGAACTCATATGATAACCAACTAATAACAGCACTAGATGTCCAACGATGAGTATTGTCGGCGACGCCATCGAAGGCATTAAAGGCATCGTAAGCCCCGCTAAATATGCTGCTGGCCGCTGCTATTCCACTCGGTGAAGTGTTGCTCGTCATCGTCGGAATTAAATTCAAACTATTAGTTTTGTTCAGAGCAATAGTGTAGTTAGGGCTGCTTCCGTTGAGGGTGCGCGTGACTCCACCCACATTAGAAACACTATCAGTCATGTAGCTGGTGTTATCGTATGCCAGAGCAAATTGATTTACCGAAGTACCTGTAACCGAAAGTAAAGATGTCGGGCTCGTTGTCCCAATGCCCAACCTTGCATTGGCCACATCCCAATAGAAATTGCTATTATTTTGACCAAGGTTGCCGGAGGCATCCACGAACAAAACCGAACCGGCTGTGCCCCCGGTCACTTCGGCGCCGATTTCCGGATTACCGACATTTTTCCAAGAGGTGCCGTTATAAACCTGCATCTTGGTAGCGGTGGTGTTGAAAATAGTCATACCCGAGACTGGAGAAAGCAAGTCCCTTTCGGTAGTGGTTAGATTATTTAATTTAAGACCGGCATGATTGGTGCCATTAAAAGAAAGAAGTCCAGAGAGCGTAGAGCTCCCGCCTACAAATAAATTTCCGCCGATAGACGCACGCCCTCCAACTTCAAAATTTGTTGAAACCGAGGTGCCATTAGTAAAGGTCCATAAACCAGTAATACTTTGGTCAATGGAACGGGAAGCCGGACCATGGAGATAATCGATGCCGACGAGTGTTTCAGTGGAACCGGAAGCGGTCACAGTAAAACCGCTCGGCGAGAAAGACAAAGTATTGCTATTTAATTGCACATTGACCAAACCTTCTCTGGTTTTTAATGCGCCGACTGGCAACCAAGTTGAACCGTTATAAGCGTTGTAGGTGGTGGTATCGGTATTGAAGATGAGCAAACCAGCCGCAGGAGCAGATATTGCGTCTCGTTGGGCTTGAGTCATCCGAGGCGCAAGAAAACCTCGGGTCGTGGAAGTAAGATCCAAAATCGCTGTCGGGTCAGCCGAAGTGGCTCCAATACTGACCGGCCCGACCGCGATAGTAAGCGAACCGCTAGCCACATTGACCGGCTCATTGAAATCAAATCTCTTTAATACAGCGTTCCAAGTCAGCATGGCACTTGGTGTTACCAAACCTCGGTTAAACCGAATGTATGAATTTTCAGCATCAGCGGTGGCGTTGTCAGTATTGATAACAAATGAATTAGAGGCCGTGCCGGCAAAATTCAAACTGCCGGAAAAATTTACATCCCCACTGAAAGTTCCGTTGATAGCATAGAGATTAGACCAGGGCTGACCAGCTGAGCCAAGATCAAACGAACCGGAGGGAATGAGACTGGAGAGAACATTTCCTCCAACCAGCAAATTGCCAATGGTCGTGTTCCCGGCAGTCAGGGTCCCGCTGGCTCTTACGTTTCCGGCATCGTTGACGGAAAAATATTTTGAATAAACTACAAAACGGGAATTTTCAGGATTATCTTTTTTGCCAATACTGACATCCCCCGTCACACCAAGCGAACCGAAACTTCCGGCCGAACCCCAGAGACCATTATTGAAAAACCCGACGCCATTGAAATTACTGGCGCCATTGACGTTCAACCCGCCAATAGTAATAGCACTGGTTGTGGTCGCGCCATTGGAAGTGACAAACTGCAGATTGATACCGCTCTTGGTCAGGCCGTCCAAATATTCGGCATTGAGATTTTTAACCAAGGTCATATTGGAAATCTTGATGGTGCCTTTGCCGATAATTAAATCGCCGTTCGTTAATGTTACGTCTTTGCCGAAAACGGCGTCGGAGAAGACGCCGAGCGTGCCGTAGACCTGCAACGAATCAAGTAATTTAGTCGCGCCTTTAACCGTTAATGTTTTACCAACTTCAACATTGCCTTCTAGATTTACATCCTCATAAGTGAGGTTGCCATTTTTAGTGATGAAAGCGAGAGTAAAATCTTTTGAACCGAGATCGTCCAAGTAACTCGCATTTAGATTTTCCACCTTCGTCATTGAGTCAACGACAATTGGCGCCACGCCGTCCGGAGCATGGCTGCGAAGCTGGCCTTCGGTTTCAATGTGGCCGTAAATGGAAACGTTGCCGGCTTTATCAAGCACTAAAACTTCGTTCGCGTGTGTCCCGGCGAAATGGCCGTCAATCGTGGTCGCATCGGTAAAAGCTTTTTTAATTTTCTGGGCAATAACATCCGCTTGGCCAAAACTGAATCCGCCCACTAGAACAAATAACAAGACAATAGCCGCAACCATAATCGTCATCAAACGTATCGGCGACCGAGCGGTTGATTTGGCAAAATTATTAAAATGTTTGAGCCGATGTAACTGCGAATTTTTTCTTTCTTGAACGAATTCTTCCACTTCTGGATCTAACGGTGCCGCTTGATTTGCTTGATTTATAGCCGCTTGCCCGACCAAAGGAATGGCTTGAGTAACGCTTGAAGCGAACGTCTCCAAAGAATCGGATAAACGATCCAGTTTTCCAAGGATATCTTTTTCGACTGGCCTTGGATTTAATTCCTCGCTTTTTTGAAGATTTGTCGAAGGAATATTGTTGGTGTTTTGGGGAATAATATTGGCCGGAGTACTTGGAATAGAAAGTGGCGATTTTACAACCGGCGCCGGCGCAACATTAGGTAATGCGGGTTTGGTTTCTTGCGAAGCAAAAATTTGAGGATTGAGACGTTTAAATTCCTCCACTAAATCGTTAGGCGCTGAAGGAGCAGTTGCCAGTTCTACTTTCGGATTAATTTTTGCTATCGGAGATAGTAGGGCTTGCTCTGAAATATAACGTTGCAACGCTTCATGAGTTGTATACCAATTGCGTCCAATTTTTTTAGCAAATATTTTACCCCGCCGAGCGAGTAAACTTAAATACTCTTGAGAGTACGGCGCGTGATGCGTCGCTTCTTGGATTGAGATCCATGTTTGGACCCTCCGGTTAGCGGGCAGGGATTTTTTAGGCTGATAATCGGACATTTGAAATGATTGAGTGGACTAGTGTTTTTTTATTGATTGGACTCCCTTTTTACGTTATACTTGAAGGGCCAAAGGCTTCGTTTTCCGACGGGGCTAAGGCGTGCATTCCTCTTGCCCCTCCCTTCACGGAGGGGCAAGTGTTTTTCTGGTTCTGACGACATTCAGACGTGCATCTTTTTTTAAATTTTTTATATCTATCCGATACGATATCGGATAGATATAAATCTCGGCTTTAAATCTAGATAAATTGTACCATTGGCAACTCTAAAAAAGTGGATAACCCGCCAGATTTTTTGTAGAACAAAAACTCAAGCGGGCAAGCCTCATCATTAATCCTCGTTAATTAAGTTAAAATAGCTGTACTTATCCACATTGACTCTTTGTGGAGTATAAAAGTATGCTATCCTTATAAAAGGTTAGTAACATGGTGGATGGATATCTTTTATAAAAATCTAAAAATCCTACCGAATATCAATAGCAAGGTATATGAGCCAAGAGTCTTAAAAATAAAACGAATAAATCTATGCCCAAAAAATTTCTAACCGTAAATGACGTTGCCCGTTTACTCGGGGTTAGCCCCTTGACGGTTCGCAACTGGGACCACAAAGGCAAACTTCGGGCTTACCGCAACCCTGTGAATAACTATCGGATGTATAAGATAGAAGAAGTAGAATCTATTCTAAAACAAATTGAGCACAGCAAAGATGGATATAGCCCAGTCAAAGTAAAGATAGAATCAGAGTAGAACGAAACTAAAAATCGCCTGAGGGCGATTTTTAGTTTCTGCGGGAGCTGAGGGAATCGAACCCCCGAATGCGGTTTTGGAGACCGCCGGTATACCACTTACCTAAGCTCCCTTCCGGCATAGCCGGGTAGCGAAGTTCAAGTTTTCTTTCGACGAAGTCGCTTGAACTTCTGCTACCCGGTCATCCGCGCCTCCTTATGTGGAGTTCGCTTTTTGCATCTTTTGCAAAATTTCTTAAGTTCAATCTTCCGCTCAACCTTCTTTTTATTCTTACTGGTATAGTAGTTCGCGCTTTTGCAAACCGTACACCTCAAACGCAACAGATTTGGCTGTGGCATAAATTGTATTGAACCACGTAAGAGTTTCAGCACTTAACTACTTAAATACTCCAAAATCTTACGCAATTATTATTTAACTACCTGTCTACCGGTAGGCAGGCTTACCTTGAGCCGTTGGTCAGGATTGAACTGACGACCCCCTCCTTCATGAGTACCTCAATTTTGAAAATCTTATATGAGGATTAGACTGTATCTTGTCCCGCCCTGGCGGGACCCCTTGTCAGTCGTTCGAGCGCCACAGAGATTCTTAAGCGGCTAAAGCACGCTTAGAAACTTATCCGAGAGCGCTACGGTCTTACCCGCCTAAATTTTCTTTCAGAAAACTTAGGCGGGCTTTAACCGTTATTCGGGATTCACAGAGAAGTTACCTTTTCTGCGGGCAATTATTTACCATGGAGGTGCTCTACCACTGAGCTACAACGGCATAATTGAAAGGAGCTGGGACTACTTATTTAATCACGAAAACCCATTTTTTTCAACTCTCTAAATCTTTAGGTACTAGACTAAATGTTTATTTAAAAAAGCACGGCCTGAACCGGATTTAAGATATTTTTCAAAATCGTATGCTTTATACCTATCTTGAAAAACAATATATGTTACAAGTCTAACAGGAAGCCTGGTTGCTGTGGCAGTAACTTGTCTTTGTTGATGTCTAAGCAACCTATTTGTTAAATTATTTGTACAACCAGTATAAAACAGCCTGTCAGCACAGATCAAAATATAAACGTAATACATAAAAGCTCTCTCCTTCGCAAGCTCCTGTGGGCTTTGCCCGCCGAAGCTCGCTACGGCGAGCGAAGGTGGGGGCGGTAGGATTCGAACCTACGTAGGCACACGGCCGACAGATTTCATGTATCCAATACTTTCGTACTGGCATGGACTATATCTTCATCCATATTGTGGATGCTCTGGTATCTAGTCTCTACGGCGCTCTCATCTTACTGAAGATAAGTTCCCACGGTGTTCGCATGTCTTGCTGAAGATTTAGCCTTCACCGTTATCCCAGAGAGTTTCAATCTGCCTCTCGGCAAAAAGCTGCTTTTAAAGACAGTCTGTTGTGATTGACCACTCCACCACACCCCCATTCCCTACCCTATTCTACCACACTGGAGCCGGCAGAGGGACTTGAACCCACAACCTACGCATTACAAATGCGTTGCTCTACCATTGAGCTATACCGGCAATTTAGTTTTAAGAAACCGACGACCTGCAGCTGATTTTAAATATACCTCTCGTTTTCGAGCTTCTCCCCATGATGTATATTCTTCTTTGTAAACCAGACGAGGGTCTCTCATTTTACTTGTTGTGATTACTTCTCCAAATCTATGTTCACGCAATCTCCTCTGAATATCACTTGTTGCCCCTTTATACAGTTTCCCGGTTCTATCCTTCAATATATAGACAGTATACATATATAGTTGCTCCCCGCCCGACTGAACGATCTCAGTCGTTCGGGCGGGTACCACTGAGCTACGCCGGCTTTAGACTATAACCTCGTCCTTCTTTAGTAATTTAGAATACTTACGAGCAAGGTTTTGATTATCAGGATTAAATCCCAATCCGGCTTCATAGGCTTCTTTGGCATCTTGAATATTGCCCATTTTCAAATACAAATCCCCTAGTGTTTCATAAAGCACTACATTTTTTGGATTCTGAGCAATTTCAATAATGAGCTGCTGTTCTTGGCCTTTCAAATCTTCCGGTTCGGGTTCAGCCACCATAGCTGTTTTTTCAGGCTCTATTGCCTCGATTGAAGTTTCCGACTGAACTGATACTGCGTGTTCAATATGGGCAGCATGGTTTATGTGGCGTACTTTTTGGATTAAGCGGGCCGAAGCGTGGTCTATCTTCAAAAATACCAATCGTAGGCGACGAAGGCCTTTTTCAAGCTCTTGGAGGCTTACTTGGCGGTATTGGTGCCATGGAATTTGGCTAAACCATATGATTAGCTCGGGGAAAAAATCCTCAAGAATATTGTCGCTGACCTCATGGGCTTCAGGGGAAAGCTTCCGAAGATACGGCATCTTTCGTTGGATAATAACGGCCATACCGACAAGAGAGAGGCCAATTAAGATAAGCGGAATAGTAATAAACATGCGATAATTGTCCGCGAATGTAGTGAGTGGTTACAATTTCGCACCCGCCTAAGTTTTCCTTCGGAAAATTTTGGCGGGTAACTTTTTGTTACCCAATCGTTTCACTCTTGAACAAAAACTTATATCTGAAACACTTCGAATCGGCCAACTTGGATATTTTCACCTAGTTTGGCAACGTGCGAAGTAATGAGATCGCGGATAGTTTGTTCGGGATTTTTGATGAACATCTGCTCCATCAGCTCTTCGATGTTCTGGGGTTTCATGGCCGTGATATGGAGAGCCAGGTCATGGGCCAAAGCCTGAAAGACTTCTCCCCGGCTGACAAAATCGGTTTCACAAAGCAATTCCAGCATGCAGCCAGAAAGCTTATTGTTATGGATATAAGCATCCACAATGCCGGCTTTCAAATCACGCCCGGCTTTTTTAGCGGCAATATCCCCGCCTCGGGAGGCTAATAAAGCGCGAGTTTTTTCAATGTCGCCTCCGGCTTCGGTTAAAGCTTTTTTAATATCGGCCACCGATAATCCGGTTTCGTCGCGCAATGATTTAATTTTATCAAGCATAAATTCTCCTACCAATTACGAATAAAGCGAATGTACGAATTACTGAAACTGATTGTATTCGTATATTCGTAAGGATTAGTAATTTGTAGTAACTAATTATTGGGTAACTACGGCGGTCAATTCTCGCTTGAGTGCGTCTAAAATGAGGTCTACCGACTTCTTGGAGCGGTCGTTCGCGGGCACGATATAATCTACGGATTTGGGATTGGAATCGGTATTGGTGATAGCGACACAAGTCACGCTCATCTTTTTCGCTTCATGAAGAGGTAAAGCGCTTTCTTTCAAAGATGATACGAAAACGACGTCCGGCATGCGGGTCAGCTTCTTCAGACCCTCAAAATGGGTGGACATTTTATTCATCTCGCGGGTTAGCATCAAGCGTTCTTTTTTGGTGTACTTGTCGTAAGCGCCGGTTTTTAAGCCGCTCTCCATTTCCTCAAGTTTCTTGACGCGGTCATTAATGATTTTAAAGTTCGTTAGCGTCCCGCCAATCCAACGGTCAATGACATAGGGCATGTTCAATGCTTGGGCCAGTTCTTTGATGCCACCTGATGACTGTTTAGTTAGACCGACAAAAAGTATCATCCCACTGTTTTCAACGGTTTTCTTCAAGAATTTGACCATATTTATCAATTCCGTCTGAGTTTTTAAAAGGTCAATGATACAAATACCATCCCGGACAGTATAGACATACGGCGCCATTTTCGGGTTATAGACGGTCTTTTTGCGCCCAAAATGAGCCCCCGCTTTGAGCATGTCGTCGTACGAAATAAGGTTGTCTTGTATGGTATCCATGAGCTTTTCTATGATACAGGATTTATAATGGTTAATCAAGCCCCCGCTCAAAAACAAAAGGCCCCGACATCATAGGGCCGCACAATGTGCGAGGCCTGATGTCGAGGCTATGGCCTCAGTCTGAAGACGAGTGTGATTTTGCTCGGAGAGGGATGAATGTCCAGGTTTACTTGGTCAGACAATGCCGCTTTGAGCTCTTTGCATTTCTGGAGAGCTTCCGATTCTGAAAAACCAAAAACGTTGCGGTCTGGAGCTGCACCGAATGTAACCTCGACCATCAGATCCCGGAAAAGCCGTAGGAAAACATCGGACGAATCGAGGAACATCCGTAACTCCGGCGACGGAACAAGCGAGGAAAGAAGTTCTTGCATTTCGCCAAGTTCATCCGAATACTTCTTGACAGCCGCTTTTGCCTCTATCAATGACAGACAGTGGCTTAGAATTCGGTCACGGTCAACGTCGTGTGAAATCATTTGTCGGCCCTCCCAGACCTGCACAGATTATAAAACGATACAACTAAAAAGTAAAGCTGGACTGGATTTTTCTCAATCTGCACAATCGGCCACTATTTCAGCTACTTCGATGATATTTCTTCGGGTGCCAGTCCGAGGATGTCAGGAACGGCCTAAGTCCGCATGGCCTGACAGGAGTGGCTTCGGCTGGCCGAAGAAATGAGGAGAAGAGGCTAGAAATAGTCCGAGCGGAAGCCTGAGAAAAATCCAGTCCAGCTTTACTTTTCTACTTTCATGCCTTCCGCCAAAGCGTCAAAGACGGGGTCTAAATTGCCTTCGAGTATCTTGTTGATGTTGCCCCAATTTTTTTTGATGCGGTGATCGGTAATACGGTCTTGAGGAAAATTGTAAGTTCGTATTTTTTCGGAGCGGTCGCCGGTGCCGACTTGTTTGCGACGTTCATCGGAAACATTGCCGCTTTCTTCCAATCTTTTAATTTCCAGGAGTTTGGAACGCAGAACTTCCATCCCCTTTTCCCGGTTGGCCTGCTGGCTTCTTTCGGAACGGGAAGAAATCACAATTCCTGATGGTTTATGTAAAATGCGAACCGCCGTTTCCACTTTATTGACGTTCTGCCCGCCCGGTCCGCCGGCGCGTGAAAAACTAACTTCAATTTCATCGGGCCGGATAACCAGTTCTTTTTCAGTCGCTTTAGCTAAGACCGCCACAGTAATAGTGGAAGTGTGGACTCGGCCGGACTTTTCAGTATCCGGCACTCGTTGGACCCGGTGCACGCCGGATTCATATTTCATTTTTTCAAACGCATCCGAGCCGTGTAATTCAAAGACGACGGATTTGTATCCGCCCAGCGAGTTCATGTTGGAATCAATGACTTCAAAACCCCAACCCTTGAGAGCCGAGTATTTCTTATACATGCCCGCTATTTCAGCGGCAAAGAGAGCCGCTTCATCGCCTCCGGCCCCGGCCCGGATTTCAATAATGGCCTCATGACCATGCTTAGGACCATCCGGTTTCGGTTTGTCCGCATGGTCAGGCTGATAGTTCTGCCACTGCTTCCAGTCGTATTCAGGAGACATGGGGATATGGGATATGTATTAAGTATTAAGGGTTCTAATTCTTAAGCTCTTAATTAATCCGTTAATGAGTTTGCTTACCACGACAGTTTCTTCTGCTATTTTTTGAAATTGATCTTTATTTATATAACCAATATCACGAGCAATCAAAAGTTGGTTTTGAACTTCAGTCAGCGAACCAAGCGCGATAGTATAAAACTGAATTTTTTCTTTAGGGAATCCCCTACTAAATCCTTCGGCTATGTTTGACGTAATAGATACCACAGCTCTTCGCAATTGACTCGTTAAACTAAACAATTCATCTTTAGGAAAATCGCGAGTGAGCTTATAGACGTTGATGGCAAGAGTATGGCCTTTTTGCCAAGCGTTGAGGTCGGTAAAGCTTTGTATTTTGTCTGCCATAATACATACTACTTACCCCTTAATACTATCTTACTTCTTGGTTTTTGGCTTTTTGGCGGCAGCGACACGCTTCTGGTATTTTTCAACGCGGCCGCGAGTATCAACGATCTTTTCAGTACCGGTATAGAACGGATGACATTTGGAACAAACGTTAATGCGAATATCCTCGGCGGTGGAGCCGACGTGCCAGGAGTGGCCACAAGCGCAGGTCACTTTGGTCTTGGGATAATATGTTGGATGTATGTCAGATTTCATAAGTTTTACTACAAATTACTAATTTTTACGAATATACGAATTACTGAAACTGGCTGTATTTGTAGATTTGTATAGATTGGTAATTAGTAGGGATATTTTATTTCTTTTCCTTTTCGGCTGGATTTTTATCGGTGACCGGAATAGCCGCTGGCGCCGGAGTTTCAGCTTCATCAAGCACTTCATCGGCTCCCTTTTCTTTCTCCACAATCTTAACATCGTCAACAGTCTCACCTGGAGTTTCGAGAGAGGCCGCCAGAGCTTCTTCTGAAATAGGAGCCTGCACAGTCGCCACAATCTCATCGGCATGGCCGATAACTTCAACTTTGCTATCTATCTTGGCGTCTTTCAATAAAATCTGATCGCCGAATGCCACCAGGCTGGCCATGTCAAAGGTAATTTCGTGAGGCAAGTCTTGGGGCAAAGCTTCAACTTCCACCTCATTCACGTTGCGGATGAAGATACCGCCATCTGCCACCGCCTGGGACTCGCCGATGAACGCCACCGGAACTTTGGTTTTAATCTTGTTGGACAGGTTAACTTTATAGAAATCGGCGTGGATAATGTCATTTGAAGCCGGATGACGAGCAATATCATGGATAATGGTCGGATAGGTTTGGCCGTCTATATTCACGTAAATGAGCGTGGATTCTCCCGCTTCGCGGAAAGTCTTATTAAAATCTTTGTTCGGGACTTGAATAGCGATTGAATCCTGGCCTTTGCCATACAAAACCGCCGGAATAAAGCCGGATTTGCGTATTTGCTTGACCTTGCTCCCCATGACCGTCCGGAGCTGGGCATTTAACTCAATTTTGTGCTGTTGAGTAACCATATAAATTAAGCCCTAATATAATATCATAGTTAAGCATCCAAATCAATAGCCTATTTGGCCATAAAGAGACGGGTTTTGGCCATGACTAACTTTTTGACTTCTTCGGCGGCGGGACCGAGATATTTGTAAGGCGTGGTTTCGCCGGCTGTGGCTGAATCGGCAAATTCCTGTTTGAGTTTGTTATGATAAGCGACGCGGAGTTCGGTATTGAAATGCACGTTTACGATGCCGGCTTTAATGGATGCCGCGATGTCTTCGTCTTTAAGGCCAGATGCGCCATGCAAAACATAATACGGCGCCGGTGCCGCGGCCACAATTTTAGAAAAATGTTCTATATCAAGCTTCTCTTCCTGGTCAGTGACTATGCCATGAATATTGCCAAAAACCACCGCCATCCGGTCCACACCGGTTTGAGCCACAAAATCGGCCACTTCTTCCGGTTTGGAATAATCGGCCTCGCTTATTTCTATTTTGGTTTGGATTTCAGAAGCACCTTTGAGATATCCGAGTTCGCCTTCCACGGAAATCGGGCCTTGCCCGCCGGAGCCTTGGCGAAGGCGGGCATAATCAACCACTTGTTTAGCAAAAGCCATATTTTCAGCCATCGACAATTTGGAACCATCGGCAATCACCGAGTCAAAACCGGCATCAATGGCTGATTTACATTTTTCGAATGACTTGAAATGGTCTGCATTAAGAAATATTGGAAACTGCATGTCGTCGGCCACGGCCCGAACCAAGGCGACAGCTTCTTTTAATCCGATGAAATCCGCTTCCCCCTCCGAAGTCCCCACCATCACGCACGGCGCGCCGGCTTCTTTGGCTCCGGCCACGATGGCTTTCAAGACATCTCCGGTCGCAAAATTAAAATGCCCGATAGCATATTTTCCTTCTCTCGCCTGTTTTAAGTATTCGTTAAATGACATTAGAGTTCTATAAATCCTTTAATAATATTTTCTTCTATAAGCTGATTCATTTTGTCGCGGCCCATATATTCGGAAAAGATGTAATTCCACAGGGCTTCTTTTTGATGGTAAGTGTATTTGGTTTCGCCTTGCGTCACCATAGACATCACTAAATCTACCACATTGAAGCTCACAAAAGTATCAACACCATCTCTATTTTTAAAGAAATCTCCAACATGGTCAAGACCGGTCCAAAAAGTTAATTCAGATAAAACTCCTTTAAAATCTTCGGACACTTTATACCAATGCTCGGCTTCAGGATTAACATGACGTTCCGAGAGTCTGGGGTCAGCCGGATTACTTTTGGCCAGATAACGCTGGGCGATGCGCCAGCTACCCGGTGGGATTGGACCGGCTAGGACATCACTTCTCAACAATGATTGCAACTTGGAAATAAAATCATCATCAGCCGAAAACTTTTTAAACAAATTTGAATAGAAAGGCACCTCGTGTAGATAATGAAGCAGAAGCAAAACCAAACGCAAAGTTTCTCCGGGCTTATCAATCGGGTCGGGACTGATAAAAATAACTCCGTATTCTTTGAGATGACTGACATTGTGGAACTTCTTGCCCATGAACTTTTCGGATATGGCCAGCCATTTAGTGTCCAGCACTTTAATTTCCACGTCTCGGTCTTCAAAATCTTCCGGTTTTAAATCCTGATAAGCGACATCAAATAATTGATGCATCCATTCTTCGGTTTGAGTAAAGCGCAACGCCGCCACGACTGAAGCAAAACCTTCTTTCTTAAACAGTTCACTGACGTTTTGATAACCAAAATGTTCAAGCAAAGACTGGGGCGGTTGTTTAGCCAATAACTCAACTGCTTTTTCTTTCTTAATATAGAACCCTTCCGATGGATTAAAAGCATTCAACACCGTATCCAGAAGTTTGCTTGAATCTGACGACATTTGAGAAAGATCTGGTTTGCCTAGCAATTCAAATAATTTTTTATCAATTTCTAAAAGTTTTTGCGTCAGTGCGTCATAAACCTCTTCCGCCATCGAAACGCGGGTTAAATTTAAGTCGACCAACACCCTATCTACATTCTGGTCGTTATTACTAATCACCGAATCTAAAACGTCGGCTTTGCCCGCATCCAAAAGCGCTTCTGACGAAGTGTTTAATATTTGGGCCAGTTTTTCTATGTTATTCATAAATAATCACGAAATCCGCCAGAGGCGGATAAATATTGATAATCAATCGCTACGCTCTTGAATCAATATTTACTTCTACCAAGGGCCATGGACCCATGTCGCCTTTTTTTAAAATGCCAGCTTTGGAACCGTATTGAGTAACCACCGATGACGAGTTGGCTATCGCCAGCTGAATCGCTTTTGTAATATCGCTTGAACGGGAATATTCGGCCACAAAAGCGGAGATAAAGGCATCTCCCGCTCCGGTACGTTCCACAATCGGCGAATCGGGCACGCCGGCGCGATAAACATGCTGGCCGTCTGACACCGCCACGCCGTCATGGCCCTTAGTCATGATAAAAATTCCGTCCACAACTTCGTCCATGGCTTTAAATATTTCATCTTCTTGGCCAATATCTATCCCCAGTAGCTGCGACGCTTCTTCTTGGTTCATAGAGACTATCGCGCATTGTTTTAATAATGGTTTTAATTTTTCCAGTCCCAGTTCAAGATCTTTAGTGCCGGGATTAGTTGCGATTTTCACTCCATGAGTCATTGCCCAATTTATCGCCTTTTCATACAAATCAAAATGGCCGCCAAGACTGCTAAGCATCAGCCACGGTGTTTCCAGCTGTTCAAAAGAAATTTTTGAAGCCTCAAAATGCTGGGCTTCGCCTTTATATGACAAAATGGTTCGTTCCCCGCCATCATGAACCAAAATGACCGAATAGGCGCTCATATCATCGGTATGTTTCTGGAAAAAACCGGTATCCACGCCTTCTTTGGTTAGCTCATCAAGAATAATACCGGCATGGAGGTCATTGCCAACAATACTGATGCAGGCGGTCTTCAACCCTTGGCGGGCAAAAGTGACGGCGGTGTTGCCTCCGCTTCCGCCGGTGGTAAAGACAATTTTTTTAATTTCTATTTTAGAACCAAAGGGCATACACAAGCCCTGGTCGGTGGAAAATTCCAAATTAGGAACAATTTTAAAATCCGGTGAATTTAAAAATACATCCCTTGAAGCCGAACCGATGGTAATAATATCGTATTTCATTTATATAATTTCGCCTTTTAATTCGGCGATAGCCTTAACCATATCAGAACTCTTTTCCACATAACTGCCGGAAATAATAATGCTGGCGCCGGCGTTGCGGACAAGACGAGCGGTCTGCGGATTCATGCCACCATCAACGGCAATCGTGATATCCGGATATAAATCGTGGAAATTTAATATTTTATCAACCGTATCGGCCAAAAACGGCCGGCCGTAGGCGCCTGGATGAATGGTCATGAACTGCACATAGTCTAACATGGGCAAACATTCCGTAATAGTATCCACGGATGTCTCTGGATTTAATGAAAGGCCCGCTTTCCGACCTTGGCACTTAATCTCCAGGAGTAATTCCTTTATATCACCCTGGGCTTCCGCTTGAATAAATATCCGGTCAACTTTGGTCTTGAACCATTGAGCCATAAGTTCCTGAGGATGCGCCACCATCAAATGGACATCAAACTGGAGTTTTGCCCGCCCGGATGAACCGTTCGGACGGGTATCCAAAGCCAGTACTTCTTCATAACCTGAAATTGTTTTTTGAGTAGAAGTGAAAATACCGTCTAGGATATCCAAATGAACCCGATTGGTCACCGGTTCAAGTTTTCGGACCAGCGCTTCGAATTCTTCTTTCGTGGCCACCAGTATCGATGGTACAACTTCAATCATCAATGGAATTTAATACTCTTCGTCAATATTTTCTACTTCGTGAATACGGCGTTTATAGCGTTCTTCGCCGGAAAAATCGGTATCAAGGAATATTTTTACTATATCTTTTATTTCATCTTCGGGGGTAAAATCGGCCGCCAAGGCTAAAACATTGATATCATCATCGTGCCGAGCCGCCCGAATCTGTTCTTTGTTGATGGCCAAACCGCAACGGATACCGGAAACCTTGTTGGCCACTTCGTCGACGCCCACCCCCGAACCGCAAATGACAATACCCCGGTCTTCTTGGTCAATAATACTTTTGGCTACTTTCAAAGCAAACTCGGGATAATCGTCTTCGGGATTGGGTTCCAGAGCGCCTACGTCTTCATATTCAAAACTAAGCTCGTCAAAAAACTCTTTCAACTTTTCTTTTAGTTCAAACCCGCGATGGTCAGCGCCGATATATATCATATGATTAATTTTAAATTAAAAATTTTAAATTCACTTTCGGTTCAAATATTCCACAGCCGAAAGTGCCGCAGTACAGCCTTGGCCAGCAGCAATTACAATTTGTTTAAATGGCACATCGGTCACGTCACCGGCCGCAAACAGTCCCGGTATATTTGTGGCGCAATGCGCGTCAACGATAATTTGACCGAATTTATCTTTAAGCACCTCTTCGGACACAATCCCGGAATTCGGAATCATGCCGATATGAATGAACACCCCGTCTGTTTCTAATTCTTGTTCTACACCTGAAGCATCAGTATAAGTCACGGCGGTTACCATCTGCTCGCCTTTAATGCCTGTGGTTTTGGCTTCGTAAATAATCTTAACATTTGATTTAGTATTAAGCTTGTCAATTAAAACCTGTTCGCCTTTAAAATAAGCATTCTTATTTATCACATATACCTGCAAAGCGATGTCGGCCAGCATCAGACCCGATTCAAGAGCCGAATTGCCTCCGCCGATAACGGTCGTGACTTTCCCTGTGAACAAAGGCCCGTCGCAAGTGGTGCAATAGGTCACGCCTTTATTGCGGAATTCTTTTTCACCGGGCACTTTAAGCTGTTTGGGATGAACGCCAGTCGCGACGATAACCGCTTTGGCTTCATAATCACAGGTCGGAGAAGTTTCTGGGGCGTGCGAAGCCGCCCTTAGAATCTCTGTAGGAGCGCCTTCTGTGTTTATTTCCTCCATCTTGTCAGAAGCCATCATTAGACCGTCTTTGGCCACTGAAACGCAAAACAGGCCATCCGCTTGACGGACAACTGAACTGACTTCAACCCCTTCAATAGGTTCGATTTTATTCGCCGAAAGATGGGCTTTGAACTGTTCGGCCAGCTGGATACCGTCGGTATGAGCTATACCGGGCCAGTTCTCAATCTCTCCCGATGTGGCCACTTCGCCCCCGAATTCTTTAGCGATTATTTTAAAATTAAGACCGCGCCGAGCGGCATATACTCCGGCCGTGGTGGCCGCCACTGAACCGCCGATAATAATTAAGTCAAACATTGAATTGATATGCTCTTCAGTATATTATGGTCGTAATGTCCAAGAAGACAAGTCTTATTATCCTCATCCTGGTCAGTATCGGCGTCCACTTTGCTTTTTTCGGCCATCCAAACGAGACGGTTTTTGACGAAGTTCACTTCGGCAAATTTGTTTCAGCCTACTACACTCATCAATACTATTTTGACATTCATCCGCCGGGAGGCAAACTCATTATCGCCGGATTCGCTAAGTTATTCAACTTCTCGCCGGAATATAGCTTTGTTGAGATTGGCCAGACATTCCCGGACAATAAGTATTTGTCTCTGCGATTCTTGCCAACTGTAGCTGGAACACTCTTGGTCGTTGTAATATATCTCCTCGCTCTTGAATTGGGGTTTTCCACACTCGGTGCTTTTGGCGCCGGCATGATGGTAGCCTTGGAAAACGCCCTGCTTACTCAATCGCGTCTTATCCTATTGGATCCGTTCCTGCTTCTTTTCGGTTTTTCGGCTCTGCTGTTCTATTTTAAATATAAAAATAGGGCTCAAAATTCTGCCATATCCCATAATACATACCCCTTAATACTGATGGCCTTGTTCGGCGGACTTTCCATGTCTATTAAGTGGACAGGTATCGCCTTTCTCGGTTTGGCCGGAATCATTGAGCTCATTACAATCGTGGGGCATGGGATAAGGGATAAGTATTATGGAATACAAAATATACTCAAACAACTACCAAAATTGATTCTCTATTTCGCCGTTATTCCAACTGCCGTTTATTTTTCAATCTTTGTGGTTCATTTTTCCTTGTTGACCAAATCCGGCGAGGGTGACGCCTTTATGACGCCGGCCTTTCAAAGTTCTCTCCAAGATTCCGGTTACGCCGGAAATTCAAATTTAAAACCGCTCAACATCTTTCAAAAATTCACCGAATTAAATGTAGAGATGTATCAAGCCAATAAAAATCTTACCGCCACTCATCCCTACAGTTCCAAGTGGTACACCTGGCCGTTTATGATACGACCCATTTACTATTGGAATCAAGCCTCATCAACCACGCCGACCGAATCCAAAATTTATCTTGTCGGTAATCCGGTCATTTGGTGGACAAGTACAGTCAGTATTATGTATTTAGTATTAAGTATTATGGCAGAATGGATTTCGAAAAGACGGCTCGCCTTATCCCTTAATACAGTCCCCTTAATACTCATCGGTGGCTATTTCTTAAATTATCTGCCCTTTATCGGTATCGGCCGAGTCATGTTTCTTTATCATTATTTTGCCTCGCTTATCTTTGCCATCCTAATCTTATCTTACCTAATTGATCAAAGCCGAAACCGGCGCAATATTTTAATCGGCGCTTTGGTTATAGCTGGTATTGCTTTTCTCTACTTTGCCCCGCTTTCTTATGGCCTACCCCTGGAAGCTCACGCCCTCCAAAATCGCCTGTGGCTCTCCTCGTGGCAATAAAATATAGAAGTTGACCCCGTTAGAAGTCTCGCTCGCGCTCCAAGCGCGAGTCCTTTGGACCTCGGCGAGGCTACTTCTAACGGGGTTGACAAAATAGGGACTTTCATGACAATATATAGACTCTGATCAACGCGAGCTTTTTTCCAAAAAGGAGCCGGCACATGAACACGCTTTTGAAGGTTCTTGGGGGAATTGTACTGGTAGTTCTCTCGTTTTTCTTCGCCTTCGGCGCCGTCTACGTCATGGCAAGTGTTGCTTCCCGAGGATGGCATCGTGCTTCAATGGTGCCCTGTCCAACTTGCGGTCAACAGGCGCCAGCCAGCATCACGTTGAATTGCCCTGGAACTCCTGGGGCACCCTGCATCGACAACAGTCAATGCGATGAGGTTCGCCACAGAGCCAAACCAATCAAGCGGACGGTCAGGCCAGCGCCAGCGAGACCTGCCCCCACGCCAAGAGCGCCCGCAGTGGTCAGACCGATTGTCGCCGGAGACCACATTCTAATTGACGCCTCGGGGGGACCGGCAAGAAGAATCGCTGAAGGTTTGACTGGAGAACAGCTGGCCCAGCCATGTCCTCCGCCTCCGCCGACGACGCCAGTAACACCGCGACCTACTTTATCGACGCCGGCAAATCCATCACCGCCGCCGACCGCGCCGGCCAGCGACTTTCAGTTCCAACCACCACCTCCACGCATTGTTCGCTGCCAGAGGGGCCAGCCATGTTATGGCGGCCGATGAGACCCGCGAACCAAAAGGCCGGACGTTTCCGAACGTTCCGGCCTTTATCTTTTTTAAATATTAGTTAATCCCCAGTAATTGATTAATCCTGGGCCGGTCAAAGCCGATAACAATCTTGCCGTCAATATCTATAACTGGCACGCCGAATTGGCCGGACTTAGCCACGAGTTCTTTTTGCTTCTCAACATTGCCAGCCACGTTTATATCTTCATAGGCGATGTCTTTGGACTTGAAATAATCTTTGGCTAAATGACAGAAATGGCAAGTGGGGGTGCTATAAATAATTATTTTGGCCATAAATTTAATTTAGTTAATGATACCTAATTACAAAATCTAGCAAAGGTATTATATCACATCTACAAAAGATGCAATTAGCCCGTTTCCAAGTCTCTTGAAAAATCTGCTTTCTGTGGTAAAATAGACAAATCGTTCTTCGACATTCACACAAAGGAGCCCACATGAGAATCGTGATTGCCTTGTTAACTCTGTTGACCGTGCAGACCAGCCTGTCTGCTCAGACAGAGCAGACAGGCGATCAAGAGTTCGTGAATGAAGTTATGCGAAAGGGCGTGACCAAAAGCGTCTCGGATCGCCAGATTCTTCGGGAACAGTACCAATTCGATGTCATCAAAAACCAGAAGACATCGGGTAATGAAGGAGCTAGTGACAGCCTAAGCATCGAGGAACTATTTGGCCGAGTACGCTATCGCTACGAGATGGATTACGATGTCCCTCTTAGTCTCAGTGGGCGGCCAGTGTATCTCATTAACTTCTTCCCGGAGTCAGACAATCAGCCTGATGCACCCAAAGGGGCTAACCAGCGCGGAAAGATAAAGAACGAGATCCTGAATCATCTGCGAGGCACAGTTTATGTCGACCAGGACGATTTCGGCATTGTCCGAGTAGTCACTCATGCCAATAATCCGCCCGAAAAGATATTCATCGTCGGACGACTTTATAGCATGGAGTCGACCTTGGAACAGGACCGGCTTGGGGAGATCTGGGTCCCAAGAGAGATTGTTGTTAAAGCCGAGTTCTCTTACTTCCTGGGCTGGCACCATTCACACGACAACACCAGTTTTGAATTCTACAACTTCCGTCTCAAGGCCCCCTAGTGGGGCCTTCTCATTATCATGCCATTCAAAATCATCAAAAAAGATAAGAAGACAAAAGCCCGGTTGGGTATTTTAACCACGCCTCACGGCACAGTTCAAACGCCTTCATATGTATTCGTCGGCACTTACGGCCAATTCCGCCATCTCACTCCATCGGACATTAAACGGACCGAATCCCAACTAATAATCGCCAACACTTTCCACCTCTGGGAACAGGCACTGAAGAATAAAAAACCAAAAAAAGGAAAGCTAGACACGTTTTTGACCCAAAAACTCGGCGTCGCCATGCCGACTATGACTGACAGTGGCGGATTTCAGGTCTTGTCTTTGGCTTTCGGCGACAAAAACAGGGTCGGCAAGTTCATGACCGATTCAGCTAAGGTGGACGCCACCTACAAACGAAGCCGAATTCGTATTACACGAAAAGGTGTTCACTTTAAATTCAACGACCAAAAGCTGTTTTTGGGACCGGAATTATCCATGAAAATTCAGAGAGCTATCGGCGCCGACATTATTTTTGCCTTTGACCATATCACTTCCCCGTTGGACGATTTTAAATACAACGAAAAAGCGCTGGCGCTGACCGACAAATGGGCCCTGATTTGTTTAAAGGAACACGAAAGAATAAGCCGCCTCCGCGAACGCTCCGGCGAGCCAAGGCAAGAGCTTTTCGGCATTGTTCAGGGCGGTATTTATCCGAAACTTCGCAAAAAAAGTGCCAAATACATTGGTTCGCTTCCCTTTGACGGTTTCGGTATCGGCGGTTCGTATACCAAAAAACAAATCTCCAAGATGCTAAAGTGGGTCATTCCCTATTTGCCCGAAGAGAAGCCCCGACATTTACTCGGTGTCGGCAAAGTGGCTGATGTTTTTGAAGCCATTGAAAACGGCATTGATACTTTTGATTGTGTCATTCCAACCCGAGAGGCCAGACATGGCCGGCTTTATACCAGGCACGGCCATATGGACATACGTAAAGGCAAATACATCGGCGACAAAAAAACCATTGAAAAAGACTGCGGTTGCTTCACTTGTTCAAGTAAAATCCATCGCTCGGAAATCCGAGCCCTGGTTAAAAATGCGGACCGAGAACTCAATGCCCAGGGTCAGCGCTGGTGCCTTTTGCACAACATGTGGTTTTTTAATAATTTCCTAAACGAAATACGAGCCTCGCTCGCGCGTGGCTCGTATCAACGTTATAAGAAAAATTTCTTGAAAAAGTTTACCTCCTAGTTTTTCTTCATTCTCTTCGAAAAGACGTAGATGTAAAGAATTTCCAAGATACCGGCGGTATTTATAACCAATAAAGCGATAAACCACCATTTATGGCCATGACGGGCTGATTTCCAGAGAGCCATCCCCTTCCAAAACAGACTCCAGACGAGCACCAACGCGACCACTACACCTAGCCCGAACCCGAACGGCGTACTCAACCACCACTGCCCATGCTCTGCGTATGGATAGTTCATTATTTAGTAATTAGGACTTAGGACTTAGCCATTAGAAAGGTCATCTCTAATCGCCTTTAAAATCCTGATGTCCTGTTCTACTTTATCATGCTCTGTTTCCAGGATTAAATCAAGATTAAATGTGGACATAATCTGAACCAATCCTTCTTGGCCGATTTTGCCCTCGCCGATATGTTCGTGGCGGTCCTTATGTTCGCCTAAATCATTTTTGGAATCGTTGGCATGAATCAATTTAATCGCCTCCTGACCGACAGTTTTGGAAATGGCATCCAGGGTTTTTCCCATCTCTTCAGCGGTTCGAAAATCATATCCGCTGGCAAAAATATGAGCCGTATCCAGGCAAATGCCGAGATTATAACCACTTAATTTAATTATTTCTTTTAATTCTTCAAAAGTGTCGCCCATTATATTCCCCGCCCCAGCCGATATTTCCAATAAAAGTTCAGTAGAACCCTTGTAGCCATCCATTACTCTTGCCACGCCCTCGGCCGTTATTTTTAGAGCTTCGGCCCGCTCCATATCTTTGGCGCTGCCTAGATGGAACATAACGTATTTAGCGCCGATCTGACTGCCCCGCTCCAGTTCTTCCCTGATATTCTTGGCCGAGGTCGCCCGGATAACTTTATTGGCCGAAGCAAAATTAATGTAATACGGAGCGTGAATATAACACTCGGACTGATTGTTCGCTTTCATTTCCAATTTAAATTGTTCCGCTATTTCCGGTGTAATTTTCGGCGCCGGTCCGCCTTGAGGAGGCCGTGTAAACATCTGAAAAACTTCACACCCTAATTCTTTCGCCCGCGCTGGCGCTTTAGTGATACTTTCCGCGATTGAGACATGGCAACCAATTCTTCGCATATTAATATTTAATATTCTTTAATTCTTCAAGAATGTCGTTGGGGATGGGAATGGCTTCACGAATAGGGCTTTTGCCGGGATAACGCCAGGCAGTGATGATTACTTTCTTGGGACCAACGAAGTTTTGTTCTTTGGTTTTTGTCTTTTTAGTGGCATACAAGACCCAAATTTCTTCTTTCCATGTTTGCTGGCCCGGCTTGCCCGCCGAAGCTTTAGCGGAGGAGGGTTGCATCACTGCAATCGTGTCGGGCGCAATACCTTTTTCGCTTCGGTGCGGACTGCGAATTACCCGTTTCACTCTGTCAGCCGATAATCCATAGTATATCATTTTCTGGGCGACATGATTGGTCCAATGATACTTGGCGTCGTTTTTTGGCAGGTTGATTATCACAAACTTATTAAAACAAAAAGCTCTGGCAATTGCCAGAGCTTTTTGTTTTGCGAGTTTAGCGATCGTTGTCGCCATAACCGCCTCGATCGGAGCCGCCTCGGCCTCCGCCGAAACCGCCGCCCATCGGGCGTCGAGGAGGACGTTCAGTCATAGGCCGAGCCTCGTTGACTGTCAGATTTCGGCCATCCAAGTCTTTGCCATTGAACATATCAATAGCGGCTTGGGCAGCTTCATCAGTTGCCATCTCCACGAAAGCGAAACCACGCGATCGGCCTGTCATTTTGTCCATCATCACTACTGCGGACGTGACTTCACCAGCGGCCGCGAAAGCTTCGCGGAGGCCGGCTTCAGTCGTATTGAACGACAGGTTGCCGATGTATAATCGTTTTGCCATTGTGTATTGCCTGCGAACCAGACTAGAGAGCGAATATTCTACCCGCCCGCTATTCCGTTCCCAGACAAAAATTACTAGTAGGGCGACCCCTCGTCGAGTCCCTGCTAGCGACAAAGGTCGCTGTGAGGATCTACCGAAGTTCCTACAATATTTGAATTATAGCATACTAGCGGAGTATAGGCAATACACAACAAAAAAGCCTCGAAAACGGCTTATTTGCCCAACCCGGATAGTGAATATCCGACCATTGCAGAAAGCGACGAAGTCGCCAGTCGGATATCTACTACCGGGCTAAGATTTGGTCGATAATAGCTTTAAAAGTGGCGAACGAAGCTGCCCCAACAGAATTGCCGTTACTGTCTGCCACAAGTTGATTATTAATGAACGTCGCCGGTGTACCGCTGACACCGATGGCGCTTCCGGCCTGAGTTTCCTGCTGGACGGCAGACGCATATTTGTCTGTATCAAGACAAGTGTTGAATTGGCTTGCATTTAAACCAAGCGCTAAAGCGAATTTCTTTAGATTGGCTTTTGAGAACGCGCCGGAGTTTTCTGCGCCTTGATGGCTGTAAAGATAATCATGATAAGCCCAAAACTTGCCCTGGTCGTTGGCGCATCGGGCCGCTTCGGCCGCCCAGACTGATTCCTGCCCAAGAAAGGCGTAATCCTTCCAGACAAATCTGGCTTTGCCGGAATTAACATATTGGCTGATAAATTGTATTTGGTCTTGTTGATAATATCTATCACAAAAAGGGCATTGGAAATCGGCATATTCAACAATAGTAACAGGCGCCTTGGCATCGCCAAGTACCATCGCATTTGTGAGATCGATAGTGACTTTGCCGGCCGGTTTTTGAGTAACAGTCGGAGTACCAGTATTTTGGCCGGTGCTGTATTGGGTGTAAAGAATCGAACCGCTTATTAAAACGGCGGCGATTAGTATCGAAACCGGCAGAATCAATTTTGTTTTATCAAAACTGGGCTGAACTGGAGGATGATAATTCGGTATTGGCGCCGACATGGCAGGCATATCAGTTAGTTGAATGACTGGTTCAGCATCAATGTCGTCTAGTTGGTTATTCATGTGTCGATTGTATCAGATTATTTTATAAATTGCACCGTATCCAATATTGATTCCAGAGAATTTACGACCATGGTTTGATTAAATTCTTTAATCCCCGACTCTGGCGGATAGTTTTGAATATCTCTGTGGTTAATGACGTACTCAAAGACTTCGCATCCGCTATTACGCACGGCGCGATAACTGGTATATTGATAATTATTGCCAACAGCCGAATTTGAGCGGGTAAATTTACCGAAAGGCACTCCGCCGATAATCCTTTTAGTAAAGGTGTCGCTGTATCCGGACGATGAAGGTTGATTCAAGCATTCCTTAACAGCTGTCGCTTCCGTGCTTATGCCTATCCGAAGCGAAGCCCCGACAAAATTAGTTCTGGTTTGGACCGAACGTGGAATTTCAATACTGGCAATCTCGTTGCCGGCGGTTAACCCGTACAACGCCCATTCAGCCAGAGGGCCGGTTTGACCAGGCTTCAACAAAAATTCGGCTGGATATTTTAAAGCCAGACCGAACTTCTTGTTCGTATAGTTCCGCCAACTGGAATAATCAGGCGTCGCTGTCGGCGACGGTTTTAATTTCAGACTAAATAATGACTGCGTAATCGGCACAAAATACAAAAATACCGCCCCACCAGCGATAACAATAATCGCAATTACGGTTCGGGAATGTTTATGGAATAATCTCATTATTTAGTCAAAGCTGAGTCTATCCTTGCTTTAAAATCACTGACGCTTTGAATACCTATTTCTTTCACGCCGTTAATGAAGAAGGTGGGTGTGGAATTAATGCCGATAGCGACGCCATCTTGTTTGTCCTGTTGAATGATATTGTCGTATTTATTGGCAGTCACTTCGGCTTTAAACTTGTTTACATCCAGTTTTAATTGGGCTGCATAACCCACCAAGATTGACATCGGGTCGGCGGAATTAACCCAATCATTCTGGCCGGTATAAATAAGTCCGTACATTTCCCAATACTTCCCCTGAGCGCTCGCAGCTTCGGCGGCTTCGGCCGTCAAAAGCGCGTACTGGTGTTGGGGCAACGGGAAATTCCGAGCCACAAAATTTACCTGGGGGTTATTTTTATAAAAAGCGAGAATCTGTTCCATAATCGGATACGCGGCGGCGCAAGCCGGGCATTGAAAGTCGGCAAATTCCACGATATTAACTTTCGCATTTGGGCTGACAGTACTGTGGCTGGTTGGTCTAATAAGCTGTTCCTTGGATATGGGCGCCAGTGCGGTTTGATTATTGCGGACAATCAAAAAACCAAGGCCAGCGAATATCACAATAAAGACCAAAGCCATTATTTTTACTTCTTTAGTCATCCCGTTAGAGCCAGGAAGCGCTTAATCCTATTTTGAATATAGCGCTTGCCCATGCCAGTTTTAAGATACACTTCCCGTTCTCGTGCATCTGTTTTATTAATGCACATTTCATAATATATCAGTTTGAATGGGCCTCTTCCTTTCGTCCACGAAGTATACTTCCCGTCATTGTGTTCCCGAAAGCGCTTCCGTAAATCCACCGTAAACCCTGTATACCAACGTTTATCCTTAACACTTTGCAGAATATAGACATAGTAGCACGTCATGGCTCTAACGGGACGAGTTCCTATCTGCAAGCATCAGTCCGGTTATTAGAATAAAAGATACCAGTGATAATAATGGAAGAGTGATAAAACCTAAAACGACAAAACTCTGGGTTACACAGGAAACAGTATCAATCGCGCACGGCCCCAGACTCTCAGGGATAATACGCCAAATGAGCAGGTTTTGATACAAAGCGATGCCCCCGCCGATAATGCTAAGAGGGAGAGCATATATGGCCACGGCTTTATCTCGGCGGATAATACCCGCCCCGATAATCGCTACCAGCGGATACATGCAAATTCTTTGATACCAGCACAGACTACAAAGCGCGAGACCGACAATTTCACTGAAATATAAGCTCCCCACCAAAGAAATAAGAGCCATAATCCAGGCTAAATACAGGCTATTTTTAGACAACCAATGGTTAATATTATTGAGCATTTGCTTTATATTATCAGATTAAAAGAATCCCGGCTAGCCGGGATTCTTTTAATCTGAATCTTATTTGTTCTTTAGAACCATGTAGACGGCGCTCAAACCGATGAGGTCGTAGACAATATTCGTGAGACTCCACATTCCTGACGGCGCTCTAAAAATAGCCGTCACGAGATTGAAGTTAAAGAAACCGACCAATCCCCAGTTAAGAGCCCCGACGACTACGAGGACATAAACAATCTTTTTTAACATAAATTATGCGTACAAAGGAATAATTTAAATATACCTTCGACCGATCCTCTGGGGATCCTGATACCATTATCTTACAATTTAAGAAATCAATAAATGGAGTTATGAACAGTACTACTTTTTGAGGACTCGCTTGATAAGCCAGTAGGCGGCCCAAATTAAGACAAGGATTACGATTAAGCCCAGAAACCAATTGCCCGTCCCTAAATTGACGACATTGCCAATAGTACCCAAAATGCTCGCCTGTTGGACTGCAGGGGCAACTGATGGTGTTGGCGCGGCCGATACACTAGGTGTAGGAGTTGGCGAACCAACTGTTCCAGATATAACTGGCCTTACAGAAACAATTGGCGTTGTTATAGCTACGTTTACTGACGTAACGGCAGTTGATAAACTATTTTTACCATCGGCTCCCAAAAGCAATGTCTTGTCGCCCACTGATATTGTAGCCACTCCTGCCTTTTTGGCTCGAAATGTAGCCGTGCCGAACGCTACTGGCGTTGAAGCGCCTTTAGGATAACCAGCCGTTTTTATCATGGAGCCATTTACGTTATCCATCAAATCATATCCCTCTTGAGCCAGAGCAATCCAACTGGGTCCGACAAAACTAAAATTAGTCGCCTCAATTAAATCTGCTGGGTATTTTAATTCAACTTTGGCGGTTGAGATTTTCCCGGATTGAGGGTCAAGCGAGACAAGAACATTAAAAGTTTGCCCCGGCTTCACGGCCACACTCAATGGCGACAAAGACATAGTCGACGCAAAAGCGCATGCTCCCAGAAAAATTCCGACTACCGAAATTAAAGCTATTTTTGTTTTCATCCCGTTAGAGACAGGTTGCGACCTGGCCGCAACCGTGCCTAATTTAGTTTATTTTTGATTCCCGTTAAGATACTCTGTCCACCACTTTTTAGCAATAGACCATCCAGTATGTCTCTAACGGGATTCATTGATTACGACCAGTTGGCCATTAACATGTTAAAGTCTAGAATATCGACTGCGCCATCATGATTTATGTCTCCGGTGCCTGAACCTCCCCAATTACCCATTAAAACGTTGAAGTCCAGAATATCAATCTTGCCATCAGAGAACACATCTACAGCCTGCGCTTCTGGACTCAATGGGGCTAAAGAAGGGGTTGGAGTCGGAGTAGATGGTGGAATATAATTTCCGCCTCCACCACCTCCACCGCCCCCCCCAGATGGCGTCGGAGTGGGTGTTGGAATAACAATCGTAATGGGAGATGTCGGCGTGATATTGTTGAGATCTGGCATTAATGAACCTAGAAATGACTGAATCTGATACGAATAAGTTCCATTACTTAAGCCGGAATTAACGTAGTTTAAAGCCACAACATTTCCAGCAATCAGCTCAAAGCTTCCACTGTCTTTCTTTCTATATACTTTATAACCATCAACGCTTCCAACGGCATTCCAAATTATAGTTATCTGACCATCTCCGGTCTTACGGGCGGATATACCAGATGGAGCTACGGGCACACTGCCCTGATTTGAAAGTCCGCCCGTAATTTCCGAGGCCAATACCGAACCAGTCGCAATAAATACTAGAGCAATAATTAAACTGACAAGTTGTTTGGTCATGTTCGTCATAAATTATTCAGTTTGAATACCGTACGTGGTCTCGTAGAATCCGGCCGCGGTGGTAATTGGCAGTTTAGTAAAGACGTCAAACTTAATCTGTTGACCCGGATCAGTGCTAATATCAAGCGTGTTTATATTAATCGCGGTCGGTGTTAGCACACCACCGATGAGAAGCTTCTGATCTGCGTAATTGTTGCCAATCTCATAACTTTTAATCGGGCCAACACCAGCGATAATATCAGCATCAGTCAGACCAACGATAGAGCCAAGGCCATTGCCAGTGGAAGTGTTGAAGAGCAGTTGCATATTGCCATTGGCCGAGACACTCGCTGTATGGTTTGCGCTGTTTACCCAGTCAGTAAACAGTATGCGTAGATGAGTTAAACCATCATTGACTGTAATCCGGAAAGTGTAGTGCCAGCCATTGAGATATGAATCTGTTGGTGTGGCAGTATTACTTTGCACTACAATTTCGTCCACGACAATCGGCTGCATTGCCACTGTCGTGAACGGAGTGGCTGATGTATCCCAAACCGAAGCCAAGGGGTTACCCGACAAATCTGTAACACCAGTAGTAACAGCCAGATAATATTGGGTATTATTCTCTAATGTAGAATCTGGAGTAATTGTAACTTTTTTACCTCCCTCAACCAGCGCCACGGTTGCACCAATGAGTGTACCGTCCATCTTCTTCTTCAGCTGAACAGTAGCCGAGCTGACAGTCGTTGAATTCAAGGACTTACTAAAAGTAATTGTCGGAACAACAGAAACTGGAACATTGATTGCCCCATCTGCTGGTGTTTGACCGGAAATGACCGGCGCGACAGTATCGCTTCTGGTAAATTCAACCTGTGTAGCGCCTGTCTTGGTGCCACCAACCTGAACTGCGGCAACATTAACCGTACCAGTCACAGAATTATTAACTGTCACGGTATTTGAGCCGTCTGCACCACCATCCGCAATGGCGACAACTAGCGCACCAAGTGACGCTCCGTGATCGGCACTCATTGTTACACTGCTTGTATCATTGACTCTAGTAACGCCCGCGCTGTCTTTGGCAGTTATAGTTAAGGTAATTGGTGTACTGACAACGGATGTTGGTGATGAGGTAGTAATGTCATAGCGAGCAAGCGGATCGCTTGAACCAAGCGGACAACTAAGAGGATCTCCGGATGGCACGTCAGTGCACCATGGACTGTAATCAACATTGTCGCTTACCGCATTACCAGCGCCAAGAGTATTTTCCGGCGAATGGTAGGGACCAGTCGCGTTGCCCCACCAGTTGTTAATTCCATCTACCAAATTTGTAATGGTATTATTAATCCCATATGTCGTCGCAACTAAGGAATTATTATGCACCACAGCTCCTGATGGACTACCACCAGCATAGGCTTGAAACTTCACTGCATCTATAACACCACTAATGAGGTTATTTGTAATTTGAGTTCCAGTATTTTTACCAAGATCTCTGATACCAAATTCACCTGTATAACCCGTAGCATTTGAAATAGTGTTGCCCGAAATGACAGCATTCGTTATTTCTCCGCTCGTTCCGTTGCTTGAATTATTCCAAAGGCCAATACCGCGACGGAATGGTTTTAGATTGAGAAGTATATTATTTTTTATCTCAACATTAGTGAATCCACCCAGAGAAGTATTACCAGTAAAGGAACCGGCAACAGTAATGCCTGTGCCTCTTGTGTCATAGGTATAAACAGTTCCCCAGCCCATATCAATTGTGTTGCAGGAAATCAACTGCTTAGCATTGTTATGACTTCCATCATGATTCATCATGAAGATTACATCACTGGAGCTAAGGTCTTTAAGAGGATTTTGGTAAAGAGTATTATTGGTGATTTCAGTCGGTCCCATCCATTTTTCAATAAGAATAGGATTATCGCTTCCGCCACGAACGGTATTATGATCAAATACCAGTTTTGGGGTAGTCGCCGTAAAATAACCTGCAATAAGACCATAGTTGTCCTTCGCTGTTTGTATTGCAGATTGTACACCCCAGATCGTGTTGTTGGAGATAGTGATGGTACCCGGGCCCGTCAGGCTATAGATATGAATACCATTGGAAGCCACTGATGAAGCGGGCCCTGTTTTGACGGTAAATCCGTCAACCCTTACATCACCACTCAGGTTATGAATATCAACAACATCTCCGGCAGTAGCATTGGTAGATCTATCAAGGAAGGTATCTGCCTGTCCGTGTCCGAGAATGGTCAATGGTTTGGTAATATCTATTGACTCATCATATGTTCCCGCCGCGACATTTACTGTTCCGCTTGCCTGAACTTTGTTAATACCATCTTGTATCTTTGAAAAGGCATTGTAGCCGAAAATATGTCCGCCAGCAGAGCCATCAATATAATCATCGTCAACATAAACCGTGCTTACCGGAACGTTACTCAATGTGGTCATTGCCTCATCAACATAATACGATTCAAAAGTTACAGAACCACTTACCCTGCTTTGGATTGTTGGCTTGTAGGCCGTTCCCCACCAGTTCTGGATTGCATCAATGGCATTACCGCTATACTGCGCAACTGCCTTATCAGAAACTGGCGTATTGATAAATTTATTATTGCGGCCGGTTACATTAATACCGACTGCTGAAGCTCCCCAACCTTCAACTGTATTTCCGTCAAAAACATTCCCGTTCACCTGAACATTGCTAATGCCGTCCGAACCAATCCCGACCACATTGCCGTGGAATTTATTGAGACTAAAAATGAGAGTCGCAGAAGGGTTAATATAAATGCCACTATTCCACCCACTAACATCGTTATTACTGACCGTCACATTGCTCACGGTGTAACCAAAAAGTATCCCTCGTGTACCCGACTCATTGGCGCCGGTTACGATGTTATTGGAAACTGTATGACCGGTCGTGTTAGCGACCATATAGACAACCGATTTATCAACGCCACCAACGGCGCTGCCATTTAACAATTTGAAGCCATTTATAGTAATGCTATTCGCATAGAGATCAAACCTGCCATCTAAAATTGATTCCGCCGTCCTCGTTCCCGTGACTGCTGACACGTCGGCGTTGGCTCCTTCAATTACAAGATTAGGCATAGCAATATGTACAATTTCAGCATAGGGACCGGGGAAAACATTTATTTTAGTTATGCCAGAAACCGCAGCATTCACCGCGGCCTGAATTGTAGTAAAATCTGCGGCGTTGGCTCCGACTGTTAGGGTGTTATCATTGTCATAAACAAACAAAATTGGGTCAGATGATTTTGAATTGCCCGCTACATCGGTTGCCGTTACCACAACAGAATGTCTGCCGTCAGTTAGACCAGTTAAATTCCCACCTGTGCAAAGCACAGAAACCGGAGTTAGGGTGTCTATTTTATAAGTACAAGAAATATCCGTCCCCGGAACCGGGTCGGTAGCGGTAAATGTCAAAGCCGGATCTGTTCTATAAACCGTTTCAGCTACTGGGCTTGTCGGAACAGAAACAGTCGGATTAACAGTATCCACTACCATTAGATAGGGAGACAAAACTAATGTGGTATCGTTCCCCGCCTCATCTTCTATGTGAACTTTTATTTTATAAAGGCCATCGGCAACAAAATCTACGTCACCGGCTTTCTTACCGTTCCAAGAGCCAACATACGAAGCGCTTAAGGGCAACAGTTGAAAATAATGTCTAATATTTGTGGTATTGCTACAGACATCGTCGCCATTTAAACAAATATAGACTCTGTCAAACTTAACAGGTTCATTAGCTGTAATAGCGATTGCAATAGTATTGTTAGATACAGCGTGAGGATTGAAATAAGCATTTTGCACCAAACCATTTAATGTATATGTTGGAATTGGTGCAGTGGTATCCCAAATCAACTGCATTGTATCGGTTGAGGTATTCCCAGCATTATCAACGGCGGTTAAACTAATATAATAAGTGCCATCTGTATCGGCCGAGATAGTTGTTATGGCGGCAATCGATGATCCAAAAGTAATATTTCCGGTTGAAGGGCCAGAAACCTTAGCCCACTGAATTGAGGCAATATCTGAACTTGGTGCAGGATCATTAACGGTCCCCGTTTGTGTGAATAGAACTTTAGTTGTTTTATCGGGGCCTGCGCTAACAACTGGAAAAGCATTATCGATAACAAAGTCATTAGAAACACCTTGAGCAGAATTTGGATCTCCTCCCTCCAATACACGAACCTTAAAATTACCGTTTAGTCCGGTTGTATTCCAAAGAAAAGAGGTTGTGGTAAAGGGCACTACACCATTAGGGATATTCACCCAATTTTCAGTACCAGCAGGAGCATAAGAAAGAGCTACCGTATCACTTCCTTCGCCACCAACTACTGCCCACCCTATTTGCCGTATACCACTCCAAATATCAATACTAGTAGGTGACTAGTAGGTGAATTGATAGTAATGGAAGTGATTGCTGCCCTTGCATTAGCCGCAAAAAAACCGCTGACAACAAAGGTAGCGGCGATAATGACTGCGAAAACTGACTTACTAACGCTTACACTCCCGACCAGTCCGGTGCTGTTTTTCACGGTTTGAGGTATCTATTGAATTTCGGGAGTTATTAGTTAATAACCCGCGTTTTTCAACAAGATTTGTTTATAATGTCACAGTGCTCTTTCGTAAAAAACTTGTCAACCCCCACACTCATGCATGAGTGTGGGGGTCAAGTATCTATATTACCAATCATCCCTCCCCCATCTTTCCTCTAATTTTCCCCAACTGCTTTAAAATGTAACATATGTTACATTTTAAAGCAGTTGGGGA
>CAIKUK010000020.1 GCA_903830625.1 Candidatus Yanofskyibacteriota bacterium | reverse complement strand
TCTTGAAAAATCAATTACTATAACTAACGGCCAACCTTCTGTCACCGTTCTCTCGCCGAACGGGGGAGAGGCATATAAAAAAAATGGCAGTTCAATTACTGTGAAATGGCAGACGACCAGCGTGCCGTCATCTCAAAAACTTGATATTGTAAGGCTTCGGGCTTATCCGAACGGCCAGGAATATAATTTGGTGGCCAACGTTCTAAATGATGGTCAAGAAGTTATGCAAATTCCATCTTCTGGGCCAATCGGATTCTATACGCTTGAAATTAAAACTTATGTAAATGACGTTTTGGTCATGGATTCAAGCGACTCGTATTTTAAAATTATTGATTCGGTCCAACCTCCGATCACCGCTTCTTCCACTCAGCCTACCTGTTTAGTGAACACTCCATCCTTGTCGTCCGATCTCTTAGCTAATTATTCGCCGCGCCTTTTCAATATTGATTTTGGTGTCTGGGCGACATCGCCAGTAGATCCAAGGTCGGCGAAAACCGGACCGGCGGCGGTCGGATCAGCCGGAGATTCTTGGAATATCACTGCTGTGCCCTGGTGCGACGATCACACCAATTCGTATCTTAAGAATGCCGATAGCTCTGAAAGCCCGATCACCGTCGAGATGAAAAATCTGGGCGGTTCATGGGCTACCAGTGGGTCGCTTAGTCTGGGTTACATTAATAGCGATACAGTAGCCGGTCTGGTTAAAACCGATACGATGCTAGACAGTTATAGTTATCCGGCCAGTAATAAAGGCGGCAATGCTTATATTATTCTTTATAATGTTCCGACCGGTTCCTATGATCTCTATCTTTACAACAAGACATCTACCGCGGCGCAGTATGGCGATTATACGGTTACGGTTGGCGAGCGGAGTTATGGTAGGCAGCTGACAACCTCCGATTCCGGCTCCGAAAGATCAGCTCAATGGGAAGAAGGCAATCAATATGTGAAGTTTGCCATTGATGTAAAAAGTAATGCTGAACGATTGCAAATTTTAATTCAGCCGCATACGGGCGCATTGCACGATGCCCAAATTAGCGGATTGCAACTAGCCCCAGCCGGAACCCCTTTAGTAGCGCCGGCGGCACGATATGTATCAACTTTTAAAATAGATACGCAAATTTCAGAAATAAACGAAAAATCAAAATTATTATCCAATGATAATTTTAATTCTATTTTGGTCGAGTTAGATCAGCTCCGCAGTATTGTCAAAGAACAGCAAACCCAAATTAAATATTTAAGTTCGCTGTTGAAAGATATGAATGGCGTGTCAGCAGACAGCCAGGCTGTGCTCAATAATTTCATCACTTATGGCGTGGACGCGAATACGGTGAAATTGGGCGCCGGCGAAAGAGCGGCTGTTATCAGTTCCTATAAGTCTGCTTTTGACAAATTGCCAACGACCGAGGCTGAGTTGGTTGATGTTATTAAAATCGCTAACGGTCGCTGGCCGAGCCTTACCAGTCAGGATGCCGAAAATCAGGCTAAAGCGCAGTTTCAGAAAATTTATAAGCGAGCGGCGGATATGAACGGCGCTAAAGATAATGCCGCCGTAACCATTATGGCCTATGGTTTAAGGCAAAAAGCGGAAAATAGGAATTTGACCAGCGAAACAAATGGCATTAAGATTTTTAAAGCCATTTACGGCCATACGCCGCAAACTACTGAAGAGTGGAATGCAATGCAGGCGATCACTTATTCGGGAGCTACGCAAAAAACTTGGAGAGGTTATAATCCTAGTGGAAACTAAATCCAATATTGACGATAATGGCCATAACGATAAGGTTGAAGCGGCTAATCGGCTGGTCGAAGATTTAATGGTTGAATAAAGCAAATCTATAAAAAATAACCCATTTATTGGGTTATTTTTTATGTCTTGTTTTTTCCAGGATAACTTGTTATAATAAACGGTAGACAAAACATTAATAATGTTCTAAGCTTCTTTAT
>CAIKUK010000019.1 GCA_903830625.1 Candidatus Yanofskyibacteriota bacterium | reverse complement strand
TCTACAATTGGCTGTTTGCCAAGAAGATGGGCGGTCAGTTTTATCTTCGAATTGAAGATACCGACCGCGAACGTTCCACCAAAGAATATGAAGAAAGCATTTTGGGGGCTTTACAGTGGCTGGGTCTGGATTGGTCAGGCGAAGTGGTCCATCAAAGCGAACGAACGCAATTATACCGTACGGCATTAGAAAAATTATTAAGCGAAGGCAAAGCTTTTTATTGTCATCATTCCCAAGAAGAACTGGAAGCCGAACGTCAACGCCAAGAATTTGAAAAAGTCCCGCCTCGGCACGAGTGCAACCACAAAGATTTGCCTCTGGGCAAAGAAGGCGGAGGCATTATTCGTTTGAATGTCGGCGATTCTTCGCAATTAATTTCATTTGAAGACCAGATTAAAGGCCATATTGAATTCAAAGCCGGGCTTTTGGGAGATTTTAGCATTGCCCGCTCAGTCAGCGACCCGCTGTATAATTTTGCGGCGGTCATTGATGATTCCGAGATGGCTATCTCCCATGTTATCCGCGGGGAAGATCATATTTCCAATACGCCCAAGCAGATTTTAATCTACGAAGCTCTCGGTAAAATTCCGCCTCTCTTTGCCCATTTGCCTTTAATTTTAGCGCCTGACCGGACCAAACTTTCCAAACGCCATGGCGCTATGGCCGTCGTGGATTACAAGAAAGATTACCTACCCAACGCGATTGTGAATTTTCTGGGCGGTCTGGGCTATACGTTCAGCAAGGATGTTTTGTCTCGCGAGGAAATGATACAAGAATTTGAATTGCCCAAAGTCCATAAATCCGGGGCCATCTTTGATATTAAAAAATTAAACTGGATAAATTGCCAGTATATTAAGCGTTTGTCGCCGGAAGAATTCAGAGCCGCGAGCGGAATCAAAGAAATATCCGACACGGGGGTGCCATTAGTAACCGAACGTCTGGAAAAACTAAGCGATGCTCAAGGATTTTCATATTTATGGCAGGCACCGGTTTATGAAAAAGAATTATTAAAATGGAAAGATTCGTCGTTTGAAGACGTTAAAAATTCATTAACCCAAACATTAGCCATTATAGAGAAATTAAGTGTCATAACCGACGAATCGTTACGGAACGAACTGGAGACGCAGAGCGTATCTATAGGTAGTAAGGCCCGCCCGAACGACCATTCGGTCGGGCGGGGATTAGTATTTTGGCCACTTCGCGTGGCTTTGTCCGGTCAAGAAAAATCTCCTGACCCGGTTCAATTAGCCACAGTGCTTGGCAAAGACGAAATAGTTAAGCGGGTAAAGAAAGCGATTGAGTTTTTAGAGTAATAAGCCATGTCAATCAAATATAAAATTCTTGCCGGCTGTTTTTTTGCATTTTTTGTATTTGGGAACCATCTTGCTTCAGCTCAAACAGAACAGGAAAAAATTGACCAACTAAAGATTCAGATTCAGCAGTTGGAAGAACAAGCCGAGCAATACCGAGGGACAATTGCCCAGACCCAAGCACAGGCCAATACGCTTAAAACCCAAATCCAGAATCTTCAGAATCAAATTAATGCTATCAACACGGAAATAAAATTAACCGGTAAAAAAATAGACAAAACCCAAATTGAAATTGTAGGCGTTCAGGGTAATATTTCCGACACTCAAAAAAAGATAGACTACCAAAAATCCACCATTGGACAATTACTGTTGTATTTGGCGAAACGCGATAATGAAACTCTGGTCGGCATCCTTATGAAAAGTGCGAATCTTTCCGATTATTTCAATCAGGAACAATATGCAATGACGGTAAATTCCAGTCTCCTTAGTTTAGTCGATGATTTAAAACAAACTCAAGAAGATTTAACCAATCAAAAAAATGATTTAGAAAACAAGAAGAGCAATCTCCAAACACTGCATCAGCAGGAGAGCGCTCAGAAAACATCCTTATCCGGCGTTCAAGCGGATAAGAATCAATTGCTGACCGTGACCAAGGGCCAAGAGGCGCAATATCAAAAAATATTAATTTCAATCGAACAACAGGAATCAGATTTTTTCAATCAATTACGTGAACTAGAAACTCATATCATTCAAGGAGGGTTATATATTGTTCATATAAATGCTTCGAGCAATCTGCCTAAAAAAGAAAAAGGATTATTCGCCTGGCCCGAATCCGGATATCGCATCACTCAGAGTTATGGCTGTACCACTTATGCTCGTTGTGGCCGTTCCAGGGGTCCATACGGCGGTGCGCCTCATAATGGAATAGATATCGCGGCTGGTTATGGTCAATCAATTAAAGCCGTCGCTGATGGCGAGATTATTGCCAATGGCAAAAATGATGGTTGGGGGAACTGGGTGGCGATTAGGCATCCGGATAAATATAATTTGGTCAGTGTTTACGCTCACATGAGCGCGTTATCGTTCCTGCAAGTCGGAACGCAAGTGACGGCTGGCCAGACAATCGGCTATGAAGGCAATACCGGCAAAGTTACCGGTTCCCACCTCCATCTCTCTTTGTACAGTGATTTTTTCACTTACGTAAGCGATAAAAGCGGCGGCCAATTATATTTTAATTACTTTGAAGGAACAGTAAATCCGCTTAACTATCTACTGTAGTGTTTCAAAGCGTGCCCATCCGTTATATAAGTTTATCTAAGTAATCTAGTATATTTTATAGATGTTTGATAATGTTGATACTTTTGTTAACAGTGCTTCAAATATATCTCTATTTCTATGATTAATCGGGCCTCAAGGCCTGTTTTTAGTTTGTGCCTTGCCTGTTGATAAGGATTAACGCCAAAAGTCCGCAAAAATGTTAAAATTGTTAACAGGATATTTGTATTTATTTCATAAATACAAATATCCTGTTTCAATGAAAGAGGATAGATATAAAAAGGCTCCAATTCTCAGATTATTTAGTTTGATTTTTGTATTAGTTTTTGTTTTTTCTAGTAGTCTATCCATTTCAGCCGCTACTCCCAGGATTCTAAGCTTTCAAGGTCGTCTTACAAATTCAGCCGGGGATCTACTTGGCAGTAGTGGCACCGATTACTATTTTAAGTTTTCGATTTACAACGCTTCTTCCAGTGGAACCGAACTTTGGACTTCAAGCGCTACTGGTATAGCAATCAAAGTTACTCAAGGTGTCTTTAACACACTCCTCGGCGATACGACCGCCGGTTTCAATAGTCTCAATTTAGATTTTGACTCGACGACGAATTATTATCTCGAAGTTCAAGTTTCTTCGAACAACGCTGATTTCGAAGTACTAACACCTCGTCAGCGAATTGTCTCTTCCGGTTTTGCAATCAATGCTGATACGGTTCATGGCGGAAGATTCATCAACGCGGCGGGCGTCGGACAGTTCGGTGGACTGGCGACAATTTCATATTCTCGGTTCGGTACGGCAGTAACTTCGCATGGGCTCAATACTTCTTCAGACGCCTTGGTTAGTGGAATGTTTGAAACCGATGGTCAAGCATTTTTTAATTCCTCTGCTTCGGTTTCAACTAATTTTGAAGTGGGCGGATACGCTTCAGCATCAAAATATTTTGGAGGGGGATTATCAAATGTGGATTGCAGTAATAATGCGTCTCAAAAATTATTATATATCAATGGATTATTTTCTTGTGGTAATGATCAAACCACTGCTGGTGTTGGCAGTACGGTACGCACCGTAAAACAAGGGGCAACAATTCTTTCTGGGTCGGCGGCTTTGAATTTTTTTAATGGATTTTCGCTTATTGCATCAGGTTCCTATGAAACAAATATCGGTTTAGATTATGCTACTGGTCCCGCTTCTCGCAGTATCGCCCAAACCATCTCCGGTCTCTGGACATTTTCTAATGGCGCCAGTGTTTCTACTAATCTTGAAATTGGTGGTACCGCTTCTATCGGTGGCAACATCTCCACTAAAGGCACTCTCAACACCCATACCATTCCCGCCGGCACCGGTACCCTCGCTTTAACCTCTGATATTCATGCTCCTCTCACTTTAGCCGGCCTAACCTACCTCACTCTCAATGGTCAAGAAATCACGGCCAACAAGATTAACTTAGCTACCAATGTTGTTGGCACTCTTAGCATTGCTTCCACTAGTTTCAACGCCGCCAACTTCCTTTCCAGTGGCGGTGGTACTTTGAGCGGAAATCTTATTGGAACCGGCGCTACTTTCTCCGCTAACTTTGAATTAACCGGTACCGCTTCTATCGGTGGCAACATCTCCACTAAAGGCACTCTTGCTTCTTCCAACACCGGTTCCACCTCCTAGTGGCGGAGGAGGTGGTTATGCCCCTCCGTCAGGAACAGGAACTGTCGTTTTGAGCGGGATTTCATATCCCCAGTCGACCGTGACCATATACCGCGCCGGGGCTGTTGTGGCTTCTATTCAAGCCGGGGCAAATGCCAAGTTTCAGACCACGCTTAGTAATCTCCCGTCCGGATCAACGACGATTGGTTTAAATTCTCAAGATCCGAATGGGCGTAAATCGTTAACCATCAGTTTTATTGTGAATATCACCGCCGGCACGACGATTTCTTTGGCTGATATCTTATTACCACCAACGATTGATATTAGCGCCTTTCAATTGGCCAAAGGGGATACGCTTCGGATATTTGGCCAAGCTCAGCCTATTTCCGAGGTGAATATCCATGTTTTCTCTGATGAGATTATAAATAAAGTCATTGCTGATAGCGACGGTGCCTACACTTTAAGTTTTAACACTAAACTCCTAATCGAAACCACCCACACTACGAAATCAAGAGCGGTATTAAGTGAAATGGTTAGTCCGTTTTCGCAAGTATTACAATTCATTTTAGGTAAGGGTTCTCTTGGTAAAGTTGCTGATTCGAACAAAGACGGAAAAGTTAATATCATTGATTTCAGCGTTTTGTTATATTGGTGGAATACAAAAAACCCAACAGGATTGAATGTGGCAGATTCGAACAAAGACGGAAAAGTTAATATTGTCGATTTCAGTATCATGTTATTCCAATGGACCGGGTAGTAGATTTTTCAAATGCGCTTTCAGCGCAAATGCCGGAGGCAATTGAAAAATTCACTACCCGGTGGACCGGATAAAATTATGAAAATATCTAAAATAACAATTATAGCTGTATCGATTATGGCCGCTTTCTTAGTTACTGGGTCTATTCAGGCTGCTCAAATATCTTTTGAAACTCCGGTGACGACGACGGCGGTAGGTGATACGATTGTTTTTCATGTCAGATTAAATACCGAAGGGGCTTCGATTAACGCTGTTGATCTTGGTATTATGTATCCGGGGATATTATCGGTTAAAAGTATTTCAAAATCCGGATCATTCATTCAGCTTTGGGTAAAAGAACCGAGCTATACGGATAGCACTATCTTTTTAAGCGGGGGATTGCCGGGCGGAATTGTTTCCGGCAATACTATTGCCGCCACTATTACTTTTGAAGCTAAATCCGTGGGGGACGGCGCTTTAGGATTAAGCCCTGCCTCTTCGATTCTTCTAAATGATGGTTCGGGAACTAGTGTGCCTATTTCTCTTCAGACGCCGACTATTCACGTTATTCCCAGAAAACCCAATGAATCACCGAAGGTTTTAAGCGATGCCGGAGATATTGCTGTAAAACAAGCCAATTCGGATTTTATTAAACCCAATGGGTTTGATATTAATATCGGTTCTGATGGCAGATTATTTTCAGGCCAATATTTTGTTTCGTTTTTTGCCACCGATTCCGGTTCGGGCGTGGACCACTATCAATTAAAAGAAGGAGATGGACCATATATGTTGGCTCGCAGCCCATATTTATTATCAGACCAAACCTTACATAGTGTCATTCGTGTTCGCACTTATGATGTGGGTGGTAATTATCGTGAAGAAGTATATCCAAACTGGTTTATAAGAGTTTGGTGGTCGATTCTTAGATTATTTAGACAATAAAAGCTCATTTTATTAAAAGAGTGGATAATTAAATATGTAGACGAATTGTGTTTGTAGTATACTTTAGTTGACAATATGATACGCAAGGAGGGATATCTTGCAGGGTATATTCGAAATTTTGCTTTTGTATTGCTTTTGTTTTTCTCGGCCAGTTTTGCCCAAGCCGCCTCTCTCTACTTTTCTCCGTCTTCGCTTACTCGAGCGGCTAAAGAAACTTTTAGTGGAACTGTCAGAGTCAGTACAAATGCTCAAGCTATTAATGCGGCAGAAGGATCAATTGTCTTTGATCCAGCAAAAGTGGAAGTTGTTTCTATTTCGAAATCAGGCTCCATTTTTAATCTTTGGACACAAGAACCTATATTCTCTAATGCCGAAGGGACTGTAAATTTTGAAGGTGGTGTTCCAAACCCAGGATATACCGGTACATCTGGATTAATTATCACCATATCGTTTAGGGCAAAAACTGCGACTACCGTCCGGGGTTCTACCGATATCACGCTTATTTCCGGAGCTGTTCTCGCAAATGATGGTCTTGGAACCAATATTTTGTCCAGTCTTGGAAAATTAACTCTGACAATTTCTCCAACGACCGATACGGCCCATCTTCAGCCGGAAATTACTTCTGACACTTCCGGTATAGTGGCGGGTGCTCCAAAAGTTGAATCTTCAACTCATCCCGATCCCGCAAAATGGTATTCAAACAATAATCCGACTTTTACCTGGACTTTGCCTTCGAGTGTAACCGGCGTGAGTTATCTTATTACCGATAAAGCCACCTCTAATCCCGGACCCAAAAGTGATGGCGTCGTCAGTAAGGCGACATTCACGGGTATTACCGACGGCACTCAATATTTTAATATTAAATTCAGCCAAGGCGGTACCTGGGGTCCCATTTCCCATTTCCAATTTAATATAGATACCGCGCCACCGGTTGGATTTGAGATTCATGCAATTACCGGCGATGATATCCAACCCCAGATTACATTTGAAACTACTGATGCTTTGTCCGGTATTGATCACTATGAAATTAAAGTCGGGGACAGCGGTAATTGGATAACTGTTTCTGCCGACCAGGCCGGAAAGCCGTATCGGCTTTCCTTTGATAGAATCGGAACCCAGACAGTTTTTGTGAAAGCGGTTGATAAGGCCGGGAATACCACCACGGAATCAATATCGCTCTCAATAACCGGCACGGCAATCGGCTCTACTGTTGGTACTTGGATTGCCAAATTATTCGACAGTATTGTAAACGCCCTAAGTGCTTACGGTCTATTGATCGCGCTTCTGGCAGCTATAATCGGCACTCTTATTCTTATCTTCAAATTCCTTGGAGCCAGCATCGATAAGCTTTGGCACAAATGGGATAATCGCCGAATAATTAGAAAGACTGAACGCAAAGCTGATTCAACTCTCGATAAGCTGATGGACGAAATGAGCGATGAAATTAAGTTCTTGAATACTATCGGCAAACATCGCCGGCTTAGTACGGATGAAAAATATCTTAAATCTAAAATTGAACAATATCTCAAAGCTTTAAAAAATAATGGGCGATAGGCCAAGGGCAGGGGACTCCCCTACGGGGATTCCAAAATTAGATCCCTGATATAACCCCTCCGCATTAATGCGGAGGGGTTATATCAGGGATCTAATTTTGGAATCCCCGTAGGGGAGTCCCCTGCC
>CAIKUK010000018.1 GCA_903830625.1 Candidatus Yanofskyibacteriota bacterium | reverse complement strand
CTCTCCTCCTGAAAAAATAATATGGTTAATCCCCATATCTCTAATCTGTATGATAATATCTTTAACCTTGCTAGTAGGTAGCTCGCTTTCTTCCACGGTTTCGTATCATTCACATACTTATCGGCATAAGTAATTAATTCCCAAATCGCGACCAGAGCCTCGTGCAATTTAAAATTATTGATGCTGGTTTGATAACTACTCTGCATTTTATCAATGGCACTGGCTGTCGCTGGGTCAATTAAGCTTTTGTTATACTCTAATCCTTCGCCAAAATTGTTATCTATCAAAGTCGCCACGCGAGCTATTAAATTACCCAGCCCATTGGCCAAGTCGCCGTTATAGCGGTCCACGAGTTTCTTTTCTGAAAAATCTCCATCTTCAGTAGATGGGATTTCCCGTAATAGGAAATAGCGCAGGACATCGGCGCCGTATTTTTCAATCAGTGGAAACGGATTGGTGACATTGCCCAAGCTCTTGCTCATTTTCTGGCCGTCCACATTTATAAATCCGTGAATCAAGATTTGTTTTGAGTTCGGCAATCCCGCCGACAGAAGCATGGCCTGCCAGATGGCGGATTGTTGGCGAAGATTATCTTTACCGGCAATTTGCGTCCCAGGCCAAAAATCAGAGAAATTCTTGGCATCCTCCGGCCAACCCAGAGTGGAGATATAGTTCACGAGCGCATCGAACCAGACATACATCACTTGTTCCGAATCATCAGGCACCGGCACACCCCAGGGCATTTTTGATTTCAAGCGCGAGATACTGAAATCGTTAAGCCCGCCTTCAACAAACCGCTTTATCTCATTGAACCGAAAATCAGGCAAAACAAAGTTTGGATTATCATTATATAAATCCAAAAGCGGTTTTTGGTATTTAGAAAACTTGAAGAAATAATTTTCTTCTTCTCTTTCTTCAATCGTTAGATTGGGATGCAATTCACATTTTCCATCCACAAGTTCGGATTCTGTTTTTTCCAACTCGCAACCGGTACAGTATTTAATTTTATAGCTGGCTTTGTAAATATCGCCGGTGGCCAGGCATCTCTTCCAGAATTCCTGAGCCGAAGATTTATGATTCTTATCGGTAGTGCGTATAAAATTAGTAACGCTTAAATTAAGGGCTTTGACCAAAGTTTTGAACTTTTCCGAGTATTCATCCACATAATCCTGCGGCTCTCTTTTCAATTCCACTGATTTTTTGTAAACCTTAATACCGTGCTCGTCGGTACCGGTATTGAAGACCACTTCGTCCCCCACCAGCGCATGATATCGGGCGATGACATCCGCCTGGATTAATTCCATGGCAAAACCGATATGCGGTTCAGCATTTACGTATGGAATAGTGGTAGTGATATAGAATTTATTCTTCATCGGTTTTCTTTTTCTTTTGTTTAGGCCCGACCACGAACACGAATTCGCCTAATAAATTATTGCCTTGAAGTCTTAACAAAATCTCTTCGACATTACCGCGATAAACGGTTTCAAATTGTTTGGTCAGCTCGCGACAAACAACCAGCGGACGGTTCAGGGGCTTTAATTGTTCAAGCGCCTTGATAATACGGTGCTTAGATTCATACAGTACCACGGTATGCGCAATGTCTTCAATGTTTCGGAAAAATGTCTGTCGGCCTTTTTTGTGGGGAGGGAACCCTAAGAACGTAAACTTATCTGTCGGAAAACCGCTGATAGATAAGGCCGAGATGGCGGCATTGGCGCCCGGAATGGCCACCACTTTTATTTCCGGCATTTCTTTTAGAATTTCCTGAATTAAGAAATTGCCAGGGTCATTAATACCTGGCGTACCGGCATCAGACACCAGAGCGATGTCTTGGCCTTGCTTCAGCCGGCTGATAATTTTTTCTATCATTCCCCGCCCCGAATGCTGATGGTAGCTTAATAATTCTTTTTTAATATTGTAATGCTCAAGCAATGTTCGCGTCACTCGGGTATCTTCGGCCAAAATCAAATCGGCGTTGCTCAAGACCGTAATCGCCCGCAAAGAAATATCGGCCAGATTACCTATGGGAGTAGCAACGATAAAAAGAGTGGACATGGCCTAGACGGCCCCACGGCGGGATTCTTTTTGCCGCGCGACATCATCGAGTATTTCGACGATAATCGTCGAGATAGGCACGGCTAAAATCATGCCCGGAATGCCGGCCAATGCTTGACCAACCAAGAGTGCGATAAGAATAACAACCGGATTAAGATTGAGGGTTCGACCCAAAATAATCGGCACAAGAATATGGTTTTCTAACTGCTGGACCACAATATATAAAATTAAAACCCAGAGGCCCAACATTGGCGACTGGAGGAAGGCAAGGAAAATAGCTGGGATTGCCGCAGCTACTGGACCCACCATTGGCACAATCTCAAGGGCCATAACGAGCAAGCTCAAAATCAAAGCAAATCTCACGTGGAGCAGTGAAAGTCCAATATAGACCGCTAGACCAACAATGAGACTCAGGAGCATCTGGCCTTGAAGCCACTTGCCTACTTTTATCTCGGTTCTTTTCCAGAGACTGATAACATAATTTTCATATTTCTCCGGCACCACCGAACCCAAAAAAGTCTCGATACCTTTGCGCGTCACCGATAAATAGAAAGAAATAATCAAAATCGCAATGAAGGAAAACACGCCGCCGAAGATGCTAACAATCAAACCGATTACGGATTGTGACGCTTGTTGCAGATACGAGGAAAGACTGGAAAGGATATTTTGAATTTCTCCCAGAAAATCCAAATATTGGGGCGATGAATTTTGGGCGGTCTCAAGAGAGGTTGAAACTCGTTCCACCACTTTCGGCAAAGCGCTGATTAGCCGGTTAATATCGTCGGAAATATATGGCACGACAAGAGAGAGCACAAAAACTGCCAAACCAAGGATAATGAGATAGAGTGCCAATACCCCGACCACGCGCGGAAAACCCCGTTCATCCAGCCAATTCGCAAATGGTGAAATACCGGAAGCGATGACCAACGCAAAGAGAAAAATAATGACCACGTCTTTAAGAATATACAGAAAAACAAACAGCAGAATCAGTAGAATAGATTTAATAATGGTCCCACTTGAAATCTCTAATTGGACACGTTCTCCAGCCATATTACAAAGTTAATAATTTTTTAAACGGTTCGGAATCTTTGAATGGACCGATCAGGGCTAAGTTTATTTTTGAATTCTGGAAAATATCATTGGCTACCGCCAGAACATCGGCTTTGGTTACTGCTTTAATTTTATCCAGTTCTTCCTCAGGCGTCAAAACTTTATTTTCAAATAACACCGGGCTGGCATAGATCTGAGCGACGGCCATTGAATTTTCCAGAGCCATGACCATCCTGCCTTCAGTGAAATCTTTTGCCTTCTGAAGTTCCTCTGGTGTTATACCGCTCTTTTTTATCTTGGCAACTTCAGCTAAAGAAACCTCAATGGCTTGCATTATTTTTTCGTTATTAGCACCCGCAAACACAGAAAAGAATCCGGAATCGGTTTCATGACTTACGTCTGCTCCTACATAATAGGCCAGTCCACGCTTATCACGAACTTCCAAAAAGAGCCTCGAACTCATCCAGCCACCAAGAACAGTGGCTAGAACAGCTTCGGCGTACCGACGCTCATCAAACATGTTGTAAGAACGGAAACCGATCACAAAGTGAGATTGGTCTGTTTCTTTAAAATGAATACGGACAGTAGATTCTGATTGTTGTTCAACGACTGGAATTTTAGAGACTTTCTCAGCTTGGCGAATATTAGAAAAGAATTGTTCTACTTTGCTCTTGGTAATATCCGGATCAATATCCCCCGATACGACCACAACTGTATCAGACGCAACATAATGACTGTCAAAATAATCGGCGATTTGTTCCCGGGTCAGAGCCGACACCGTTTCCGGGCTGCCGGCGATATCCCATCCCGCCGGCTGGTCGCCATACAAAAGCTGCTCGATAATATCCCAAACATACCGCTGGGGATTATCATGGGTCATATTAATTTCTTCAATAATGACCCCTTTCTCCATAGCAATTTCAGCCGCATCGAGTTTTGAATTCAAGAAGATATCAAACACAACATCAAGTATTGTATCCAGTTTTGAAGAAGCAGCCCGGGCATAATAACCAGTATATTCTTTACTAGTGAAAGCATTGTAATCGGCCCCGATGCCATCAAGTTCTTTAGCGATGTCTATCTTGCCCGGACGTTTGGTCGTGCCTTTAAACATCATATGTTCCAAGAAATGAGAAATACCATTGATTTCTTTGGTCTCGTACTTGGAGCCAGTACCAACCATGACAAGTACAGTCGCGGTTTTGGTTCCTTCCATGGGCACGGTTAAAAGACGCAGACCAGAATCAAAGGTATGGAGTTTGTAATTAAATGCCTTAGACATAGATATTTTTATCTTAACACAAACTTTTTCTTGTGTCGGCGGGTGGAATCGAACCACCGACCTGAGCGTTATGAATGCTCCGCTCTAACCCCTGAGCTACGCCGACATATTTTTTATCAAAACGACCCCATCTCTGAGATCGTTTTGGTTCGCTTGTTGCGGGGGTGGGATTCGAACCCACGACCTCCGGGTTCTGTCGTTACTCCGATTACTCGAAGGATCGGACTATACCATCATCCGTCAAAAACACGGATGCTCCCATTATAGTCTCTGAACGTCCCCAATCTTTTGGAGGAATTGGGTTTCGCTGCTGATTGCCCGCCGATACTAACGGATAGGGTTTCCAGCAATTTAGAGAGTTTTTCCATATCACATTGCCATGATAGGTCACAATTTCTTATGAGCCCGGCACGCTACCGCTGCGCTACCCCGCGATCTCTTATAGATAGTATATGCCAAATATGAACAAAATCAAGAGTTGACAACATTCTTATGTATATAATCGAACCCGTGATATAATACTAATATACATATGGCAAAGTATAGAACTAGAATTACAGCTCGCCAACTACGTACTCAAGGTGCCAGTATTAAAGATATCGCGAAACAACTAAAAATATCTCCTAGTACAGCCAGTATCTGGTGCCGAGATATCATATTGTCCCCCACTCAAATCCGGCAGCTATTAAAATCTAAAGAAAAAAATATAACCGCCGGACGTCTGCGCGGAGCCCAAATTCAAAGAGAAAGAAGACTTGATAGAATTAGGGCGGCCGAACAGGAAGCTTATCGCTTAAAAAGTTTGACTGATAACGAATTTTGGATTGCGGGATTGGCGCTTTATCTTGCCGAGGGCTCAAAAAGAATGGGCCGAGTCCAATTCACAAATTCAGACCCTCGAATTATTAAATTCATGCTCCGTTGGTTTAAAAAGTTCTATAACATTTCGAAACATGAAATTAAATGCTCAATTATTATTAATCACATTCACCAATCAAGAGATTCTATTATTAAAGAATACTGGCAAAAATATTTAACTATTCCGTTGGAACGATTCACGGATATTCGATACGTAAAAACAAAGCAATTAAAAGTCTACGAAAATCACAATAATTATTTTGGCACATTTAGTTTTAGAATAAATAAAAGCACTCAACTACTTAACAGACTGAATGCTTTAACAAATAGATTGCTAAGTTTGTAGTTGAATCCCACCCCCGCAACAACATTAATTCAAAAAGCGCCCCCTGGGCGCTTTTTGAATACCAGTATAAATTATTGGCCCGAGATATTGGCCTGAAGATTAATCATGCTAGTATTTACTTGTCCATTACAAGTAACGCCTACTGCTTTTGGTAGTGTCGAACTCGAGAGTGTCACGACTCGATAGCCATAAGGAACAAGCGTATAACTTGCGCCATTCAAACTAATGACCTGCGTCTGATTCGATCGATTATCAAGCAAGATACTCGCGCCGTTTTTGAACACGATAGAGCTTGGGTTAGCTTGGCAACTCGCATTAAACTGAATTCGATTATTGCCATACTGCGCGACAAGTTGGCTGTACGAAAGAGCTGACGTAGCAACGGGAACAGGAGTGGCTGACTTAGTAGCTTTATAACCTGCGGGTGTCTTTGTTACCCCTACCGCTGTGGGAGAAGTACTAGCGTCAGGAAATAGAGACACTTGCGAACTGCCTCCATTGAACCACCAAACCCCAACCACGATTACAACAACAGCGATGATACCTATCCAAAGTTTATTCATCTATATAGATTGGGTAATAAAATTAAAATTAAAAACTGAATCGACCTTTTATACATTATAACAAAGTTTTAATAAGCAAGAAGATATTTATCCACTATTGAAATTAAAAAGAGCGTCTTCTCCTCCAAGGAGACGCTCTTCTTCGACCATGCATGGCACGATCGGTTAGAACCACACGCCAATGGTAATCACCGGCGCCCACGTGGATATGTTCACCGTGCGAGAGTTGAACTTGCCTGCTCCGACGGCCAACGGGTCCTTGATGATGTAGGCCGGCGCGAGAGGCAGATTCCTCAGGAAAGAGCCCGAGATTCCCGCCCCGAGATTGAGTGAGGCTCGTTTCCCTACTCCGACCCGCCATTTGACGCCAGCTTTGACATCGACGGCGGTTACTGTCTGCTTGACGGCCTCGCTGTACGGCGCCGCATTCGGCGCCCAGTTAAGCTTCGCGATCGTCTGAGTTGGCGCGGCGGTCACTCCACCAGCCACGTTGACCAGATAGATGTCCTTGGCGGCCGAGAACTGACCGTCGAGATTGGCGCTCCCCCATGGAAACACCGCCACTCCAAACCGACCTTCGAGAACAAATCTGCTGGTAAGGCAGTATTCACTCTCGATGCCGCCGGCAAGCCCATAGAGTGTCCCTTTCGTCGTCGCCAAGGAAGAGTAGGAGTAGTCCTCTCGGTTTCCCTTCGTATCAAGAGTGCCGTTGGGCAACCTCGCATACAAGAGAAAGCTTTGTGACCGAGCAATTCCCTCCATGCTCTCTACGCGCAGGATAGGCACTCCGCCGAATGCGGAAAACCATCCCCTTGGGAAACCTTTGTTGTAGTTCCCCAGCAAGTCGACCCGTGAAATTTTCACGGACGACTTCAGGGTGTACGCCACCGGCCCATTGAGAACCGGCGCCGACGATACGATCTTCGGCGTGTCGTCGGGCCCCCAGATGGACAGCGTCCCTACGGTCTGAGCGACCGAGCCGTCTGCCATACCATGCATTCCGAATTTCGAGAAACGCACTTCCCCGCCGAACTTGCCCAGCGGTTTGTACCCGCCGAACAAGTTCAACCACATGTCTTTCTGCTGGTCGACAGTGACAGGCGCGTCGCCTGTGGCCGAACGGATGGTTCCCGGGGATGAAATCCAATCTCCCTTGACCCATCCTCCGGGTGAGATGTCGGCACCAACGACCCACGAATTGACAGGTGCTGGTTGAGGCGGAACTTGTGCCTGCGCATCGATGGCCATAACGACCATCAATACCATGGCTACCCAAACTACTTTCTTCATCTCTGACCTCCTGGCCGAAAATGGCCCATCTAATCCCAAATTGTGGAGAACTATATCTGTCTTAGTATATCACACAAAATAATCAAAGTCAAGGTATTAAAACCGCTATTGACTTAGACAAGATTTTGGCCTATGATATACATGCTGAAGTGTTCTTTGATTCCAATCAGGGGAGGGTGGGATGACAATCGGACAAAGGCTACAGCTTCTCAGGGCAAAGCAAGCAGTCTTGCAGGGTAGTATTCGCCCGTTTCGTTCAGTGGCGGGTGAAGAAGCAATCAGAGATTTCGTGGACAGTGCTTCACACCAAGAGCGGGAAGATGAACTAGTGAGACTCGCCAGAATCCCTCGGAACGAGCTGATCCAAGTGGAACGCGCCATCCGTGAGCTCAGCGATAGAGATCGTGAAGGGAAACCGGTGTGGAATGGCAACTGTAAAGATTGCCACGAACCGATTCCCGACGAACGGCTTCGGGCAGTGCCAGAAGCGACACGTTGTTTGGAATGTTCCAACAAGAACCCGGAGCCCCTTGAAGTATTCCCGGATTCCAAAGAGAATCGGATGCCCAAACCTGGAAGAGGTTTCAAACCATCGGCAAAGCAGAGTTTTCATTATCTCTGGCGCTGATTTGATCCCCCTTCAATCTCACCAGGCCATGTCGCCCAGCCGTGACCGCCCGTCTCACAGGAGACCTAAACCCTTCGTCGTCTCGGAGGGTTTTCTCTTAAAAAATCTTTGTAAAACCTGGACCCGCATGATAATCTAGAGATAATTGGAGAGGTCGGATAATGGTTATTCCACCGGTTTCGAAAACCGGAATCCCGCAAGGGATTTGTGGGTTCGACTCCCACCCTCTCCGCCAGGTGAATTTTAGATATTTTTGTGGTATACTGGATAGGTGTCTGAGCCGTATCTAAGAAAACCGAATATAAGTTGCTCCACTTGTAATAAACCCGTCTATCGGAGGCTTTGTGAGCTAGAGAGAAGTGGCGGACGGGCTTTTTGTAGCATGGCTTGTTATGGGGTTTCTTGCCGGAAAGAAAAACCTTGCATAGTTTGTGGTAAACTAATTTTGTCGGGTCTGAATAGAATAACCTGTAGTAAAGCATGCTCAAACAAACACCGGACAGGAATAAAATATAAACTCAACAGGCCAAGAGATATAGTTTTTTCACAGAGAGCTTTAAAAATTAGATTATTAGAAAAACGAGGCAATGTCTGCGAACGATGTGGTTACAATAAACTTGAAATACTACAAATTCATCACAGAGACAAGGACACAAACAATAATACTCTTGAGAACTTGGAGCTTATTTGTCCAAACTGCCACTTTGAAGAACACTATCTAGAAAACAGCTGGCTGAAAAATAATAACGGAGGAGTACCGAAGCGGTCATAACGGGACGGTCTTGAAAACCGTTTGCCTCGAAAGGGGCCCGTGGGTTCGAATCCCACCTCCTCCGCCAAAATGATATACTCTGAGTATATGTCCCAAATCATTGATTTAAGAAAAAAAGAGGCGCCCCTTGAACCGCCTAAGCCCGCGATTGAACCAGAACCAATTGAGGAGCCGATTATCGAAACTGAGACTGAATTTTCTGTCCCACCAGAAGCAACCGATATTAGATGGTCGGCCCACCTCTCCCCGCCTCATCGCCGTGACCAGGTGCTTTATACCACCATCGCTCTGATAGCTACTGCCGTGCTCGTCGCTTATTTCACTCATGATTTTCTTTTCACCATTGTCTTAATTCTTGCCGCCATTGTGCTTAATTTAAACGCCACCAGACCTCATCGCCCCAGCGAAATTACAATTCACGCCACTGGCGTTTCCATTGATGACCAGAATCACCATTATGCCGACATTAAATCTTTTTGGATTGATTACGAGCCAAACCTGAAAGAGTTAAGCCTTGAACTTAAAAAGGGTTATTCGCCAAGAATCAGAGTGCCACTGGAAGAGACCAATCCTTTGGAAATCCGCCAAGCCATGATATCCTACGTACCGGAAAAAGAGCACGAACAATCGCTCTTGGACCATATCATTAGGCTTATCGGAATCTAGTGAAATCAGCTAAAATCAAAATCGCCACTCATGGCGATTTTGATTTTAAGTGTGCTCTCGAGTGGAATCGAACCACTATCAGATCTTCCGCAAAGATCCGTCCTATCCGTTGAACGACGAGAGCAATGACTATAGAACCATCATCTGATAAAATTGATCCGCTATTTCTAACAACTCTTTCCTAGTATCGCTATTTGAGTAATTTATGAAACAAATTCCCATGAAATTCCTCCTAAACTTCTTAGTAACACTTCGTTTTTTTATATATACTTTCCAAAAACGTTCTTCCGGAATATTAAGCAATTCAGACCAGAATTTTTTAGTCTCGCCTATTTTGTGATAATAATGAAGGTGTAGCCCAATCCTCAATTTTGATTCATCAATGTTATAGCACTTTCGCAATAGGGTCAAATAAAGCAAGGAAAGCTTGGGGTCAGTATTTGCAAATTTTAAACCACTAACTTTTTTGTGTTTTGCCCCTTCTGCCCAATAGAGAGCTGCCAAAAACAACTTAAGAGTACCGACATTTTCTATAGGATATTGTTTTATCTCTTTTGCTATTTTAATTCGTAAAACTTCATGCTCATTTTGAATTCTTTTTTGTATTGCCACATGCGCCAATGGCCTAATACGTGCTAAATGCTTAATTTGACCCGCTCGATCAAACGGATGACCTAACGTATCTCCAAACCAATAAGACAAGGTGCTTTTGGGAATACCGAATACTTGGGTTAGTTCTCGATAAGTTTTCCCTTTTACCCTTTCGAGCTTAACGGCTTTTTTAATTTTTTCACTATGAATTTGAGGCATAAAGTCATTGGACAGATATGCTTCTACAATATCACTATCTGTACAATGATAAAAGTGGACATTTTTCTTATTTTAAATGATATAATAATGCGCAAATGATGGATTTAAACCTATCAGTCGAGAAATTGAAGAATGTCGGCGCCCGCAATCTCCCCCGTCTGCACAAACTGGGCATTAAAACCCTCCGCGATTTATTATGGCATCTCCCCGCCCGCTATGACGATTACAGCCAAATCGTACCCATCGCCGATTTGGCCTTGGATCAGAAAGCGACCATCCAAGGCACAGTGGTAAAAATAGACAGCCGCAGGATTTTTCCCCGCCGGCTGGTGATTATTGAAGCCATTATTGAAGACGATTCAGGTTCAATCAAAGCCGTCTGGTTTAATCAGCCTTATATAGCCACGACTTTGACCGAAGGCACGCGGGTCAGTCTCGCCGGCGCCATCAAACTGGATAAGCGCGGTCTTTATCTCGCCAGTCCCAGTTACGAAAAACTCCACCAAGACGATTATCTCGCTTACCATCTCACTCATACTCACGGTCTAATCCCCACTTATCCGGAAACCGAAGGCGTTACTTCCAAATATCTGCGATTTTTGATTAAGCCTATTCTTTCCGAATTAAATATTCCTGACCACCTATCAGAAGAATCCCGAACCCGAAACGGCTTGATTGGCCTGACCACCGCTCTTCAAAAAATCCATTACCCCCTGACTTTGGCCGAAGCCGATCAAGCTAGAGAGCGCCTGGCTTTTGATGATTTATTATTGTTCCAAATCAAAGCCCTCTTGGAACGGCGCAAAATAAACCAGCTTAAGTCTCCGGCTATTCCGTTCGACAAAGAACTGGTGACTGATTTAATCAAGCACCTGCCTTTTGAACTCACTAAAGACCAAAAAATTTCGGCCTGGGAAATATTAAAAGACCTGGGAAGATCATACCCAATGAACCGACTGATGGAAGGCGACGTCGGTTCCGGCAAAACTGTGGTCGCTTTGATTGCCGCCGTCCAAGCCGCCAAAGCCGGCTACCAAACCGTTTTCATGGCCCCAACCGAAGTCCTCGCCTGCCAGCACATGGAAACCATACGCAATCTCATTGCCCACACCAATATTGAAGTCGGCTTACTGACCAGCTCCACCGCTTGGACCACTTACAGTCTGGGTAAAAAAACAGAGATTAAGAACCGCATTGCCCGGGGTGACACCAAAATTATCATTGGTACCCATGCTCTCATCCAGAAAGACGTGGCCTTCGACAAACTCGCTCTGGTAGTCATTGATGAACAGCACCGCTTCGGCGTCAATCAGCGGGCCGCGCTCATCAAACACAGCTCGTCCGAACTCGTGCCTCATTTGCTTTCCATGACCGCCACGCCCATCCCCCGCACTTTGGCCCTCACCATCTACGGCGATTTGGATATTTCTATCATTAAAGAAAAACCCAAGAACCGGCAAAAAATCATCACTCGTATCGTGCCACCGTCTGGCCGGCAAGAAGCTCATCAATTCATCCGTTCGGAAGTAAAAGCCGGTCGGCAAGTGTTTGTTATTTGTCCACGTATTGAATTAGCCGTTCAGACACCCGATAACGCCGAACAATCTACCCGAGGCAAAGCCAAATCTCAAATGAAATTTTTGTTGGCCGATATGAAAGCGGTTCAGGAAGAATACAAAAAACTATCTGAGCTGGTTTTCCCAGATTTAAAAGTCGCTATGCTCCATGGCAAAATGAAACCGAAAGAAAAAAATGAAATTATGAGCCGATTCAAAGAAGGCTTCGCCGACATTCTGGTTTCAACGTCTGTGATTGAAGTCGGTATCGATATTCCCAATGCCACTATTATGATGATTGAAAACGCCGACCACTTTGGCCTCGCCCAGCTCCACCAATTCCGCGGACGCATCGGTCGGGGCGAACACCAGTCAACCTGCTTGTTGTTTACGTCGGGCGCTGAGAAAACAAGCAACCAGCGTTTGAAAGCGCTGGTTGCGACCGATGACGGCTTTCTCTTGGCCGAAAAAGATATGGCCATCCGCGGACCCGGTGAATTCTTCGGCACCGGCCAATCCGGCCTCCCCGATTTGGCCATGGCCGCCCTGGCCAACGTGGAATTAATCAAAAAATCCCGCGCCGAGGCGAGACTAATCCTGACCGAAGACCAAAACCTCACCAAACATCCGGAACTCAAACAACAACTCTTGAGATTCCAATCGATTATTCATTTTGAGTAGCTCTCGAGCGGCGGTCTTTGGGTGTGACCCAGAAACCCATATACCGGCCGAACATCAGGCGGGTCTGGGCGTCCAGCGCCGGAATAGCCCCGAAGAAAATAAAGTTGACCGGGAAAAGAAGCCACTGGAGGGCCATCCAGAGCCATTTGAATTTTCCATATTGAGGCGGTTTCTCTGGAAGTAAAATAATGCTCATGATAGCCGAAGTAATAAGACCAAGAAGGGCAATGTTCATAATAACACTGGTGATGTGCGGTAAGTTGTAAGACAGGATCGAAGTGGTAAAGCCCAATCCCCCGACCCAGATTGGAAGCCAGCTTAACAAAAATATAATGATGGCGTTAGTCGGACTGGAGTGCGTGCGCTCGGTTTGAATGAGTGTTTGATGTATTTTCTGATTTCTAGGCATTTTTTTATTCTTTAAAAAGCCGAACATAAAGTAAGGATTGTTCTCGGCGCCATAATGCCAACGGCGAATCTGTTTATACTGGTTTTTTAGAGTTTGCCAAAATGTCGGTCCAACATTGGCATCCATATAAACGGGATAATACATGGGAATAGTCTGCCAGTCGCCGTCATAACGTAATAGACACTGCCAATAGATACGAGAATCCTCACTGACGACGTTCTTCTGCCAAAAATCGACATCCACCAGCGCCTGAAAACCGATAGATTGAGAAGAGAACGTGACCAATTGTTCCTTGCGGGCTTGCTGAACCATCTGCCAAAAAGTGGTCGAGAAGGCGAAAACACGGGCAAAAGCCGGCGCTTCCCAGATATTGTTGGTGAAAACCGGAATGGGCTGGAACGAAGCCCGCAGTGGATTAGGGGCGGTCAAATAGTGCCAAGTCAAACAAGCGAAGAAATCCTTCGGCACGACGGT
>CAIKUK010000017.1 GCA_903830625.1 Candidatus Yanofskyibacteriota bacterium | reverse complement strand
TTCCTCGTCCGCCGGACCCCTTCGAAACCCGCCCGACTGCCTGAAGCATTCAGGCGGGCGCGGTCTGCTCGGAGCAGAGTTAATCAAATGCTTTAAAATCTAACATATGTTAGATTTTAAAGCATTTGATTAACTACCTTGGCTCCTGTGAGAACTTTTCGAGAGAGGTCCGGTCTCCCGAGGAACTGGCCTACTCACCCCCACACTCATGCATGAGTGTGGGGGCTCATTGATAATAAACGTCTCCCGAATCGTGGTTTTGTGGGACTGCAGGTTACTTACCAAGGAGTGTCTATAATTATTTAAAAAGAAAAGCCCCGCCTAGACTTGCGTCTTGGGCGAGGCTGGCCGCGAGAGCGGGCGCACGGACAAGAGTCCGTGGGGGCTTTTCGCGAAGGACTAGAGGAGAACCGGAACTTCTTCGAGCGTATAGCCCGCTCGTTCATCACGCGAACCCTTAAAGAAGGGTTGAAGAACTTGTGCGGGAATTACCACTGTTACCTTTCCTCGCGACTCTGTTCCCCAGACTTCTTTCACTTTGAGCTTCTTCTTCGCGTCTTCCAGGGAAATTGCCGAGACGAGCACAAGTGGACCATTAGCACAACTCACTAAAAACATGATTTTCCTCCAGACATATTTATACACATTTATTACAAATCAGTCAAGATTGTGGAAATGAGAGCAAAATAGTAGGATTAAGTATATTTATCCCGTTCGAAGTCCTGCTCGCATCTTGGATGCGAGTCCGGAGGACCTTGGCGGGGAAACTTCAAACGGGATGAAAGTAATACTTCTTCAGAATATTAAAGGGTTTGGGAAGATAGGGGATGTGAAGAACGTCTCAGACGGACATGCCAGGAATTTTCTTTTCCCACAGAAACTGGCCAAGATTGCCAGTGAGACTGCGCTTAAAGAAATCGGCACTCTGACCCAGCAAAGAGAAACCATGGATATTCGAGATAAAGAAAACGCCGAGAAAGCGGCGGCAGTACTGGCGACGGCGAACATTGAGTTTAGAAAAAAGGCCAGTCAGACCGGCACGCTTTTCTCCTCGGTGACCAAGCAAGAGATTGCCGTTGAGCTGACCAAATTCACCGGTGTAAAAATAGATGCCGACATGATTGATTTGAGAGGCCAGGGCGAACATATCAAACACATCGGCGAACATGTCATTATACTGGACCTTGATCACCTGAAACCAGAAGTAAAAATCTCGGTCAAATCGGGAAACTAAAATCCACCTTATCGGTGGATTTTAGTTAGGAACTACGCTGACCACTTTCACAATTCGACGGTCGCCATTAAATCCGGTCTTGCGCTTGGTGGTGAATTTCACCTGCCCAGCGGTCATGGCATAGATGGTGTAATCCTTGCCCAGGCGAACACCCAGACCGGGAAGAAACTTGGTACCATGCTGACGAATAATGATATTACCGATTTTAGCGGCTTGCCCTTGAGAGAGCTTTACGCCAAGATACTTAGGTTGTGAATCGCGGCCGTTGCTTGTTGTACCTATCGCTTTTGTATGTGCCATATTTAACTTGCTCGCCCTCCGCTGACTTAAGTCAAGCGGTACGGGTCCTACGGGTTTGTCCGATTCCTTTGTTAAAATCTCCGCTTCTTCTTCGCCATATGTCTATATGGCTCAGTCGAATGCTCGATTTTGCCTCGGACTCGTCCAAACGCGCTGCGTTATAAAACTGTGAAACTAAAAGATATGATAGCAAAAATATTATATATCGTCAAACAGTATCAACACGGCCTGTTTATTGGATTTTGTATGGTCCTGACTGCCGGGATCGGCTACAATATTGGGCGAATTTCGGCCCTCCGCGCCCCACAAGGTCCAAATGGTCAGTCGGCCAACATCTATGGCTCTGCGAGCGCCACTAAGGCCTTACCGACGATTAAAATCACCCAGCCGAGTATCACCCCTGTGGACCCGAGAGTCGTGGCTTCCAAGGCCGCCGGTTCCAAATTGTATCATCATCCTTGGTGTTCGGGAGCCCAGCGAATCAAAGAAACAAACAAACTTTGGTTTCCGACCGAAGCCGCCGCTATCTCGGCCGGTTATACTCTTGCGGGAAATTGCCAATAATGGTATTATAATATTGGAGCGAGAGCAGGTGGCATGACTGGGTTGAAAAAGGCCCCAATCCAGTCATCAAGGTCATCGACCCCCCACCACCTGTTCTCGCCTTTTTTTCTCTCAAAAAATAGACCCATATTAATTACGGGTGTAAAATATAACTAGATAAAACGTGGAAATTAGAAATATCGCCATCATCGCTCACGTTGATCATGGCAAGACAACTCTGACCGACGCCTTAATGAAACAAACCGGTATGGTACCGGCTGATTTTACGATGGATACCAATGACCTGGAGCAGGAACGTGGTATCACGATTTATGCCAAAAACGCCTCTCTTTATTATAAGGACACCAAAATCAATATCGTGGATACTCCGGGCCATGCCGATTTCGGTTCGGAAGTGGAACGAGTTTTACGTTCCATTGACTCGGTGCTGTTAGTCGTTGATGCCCAGGAAGGCCCAATGCCTCAAACCAAATTTGTTTTAAAGAAAGCTCTTGAACTCGGTCTCAAACCGATTGTGATAATAAACAAAATCGACAAACCGGCCGCTGATATAGATAAGACCCATCACCAACTCCTGGAATTGTTTATTGATCTGGGCGCTACTCATGAACAATTAGAATTTCCGGTGGTTTATGCGATTGGCCAAGAAGGCGTGGCTAAACTGGATATGAAAGACGAGGCCAAAGACCTTAGCCCGATTTTAGATACAATTTTAAAATATGTTCCGCCAGCCAAAGCTGACGCTTCGGCCCCGCTTCGTTTTCAGCCCTTCAATCTCGCCTACGATAATTATTTGGGTCGTTTAGGTATTGGCCGTATCTATGACGGCACGATTAAAACAGGGGATTCTGTTTTTGTCAGAAAACCTAATGGCGAAACCCGTTCGGGAAAGATTACGAATTTATTTTTATTCAAAGGCATGACTCGCGAGGAAGCGCCTCAAGCCGAAGCGGGGGATATTGCGATGGTGGCCGGTATTCCCGATATCTATATCGGCGAGACAATCTGCGCTTTGCCTGATACTGAACCATTGCCAGCCATTCATGTTGATGAGCCGACTATTTCTTTAAATTTTTTGCTTAATGATTCGCCGTTCGCAGGCCGAGAAGGTAAGTTTGTCACCGGCCGGCAAATCCGGGAAAGACTTGAACGGGAACTGGAAGTGAACATCGGCTTGAAAGTGGATTTTTCGTCCAATGATTTTTTTAAAGTTTATGGCCGGGGCGAACTTCACATCTCTATTCTTTTGGAAAACATGCGCCGCGAAGGCTACGAACTTCAGGTTTCCCAGCCCCAAGTAATTATTAAAGAAGTAAACGGCGTAAAACTGGAACCGTTTGAAGAGGCGATTATTGATGTGCCCGAAGAGACCTCGGGTGTTATCATTCAAAAATTAAACAAGCGGGCCGGTACCATGATGAATATGGAACAGCATCATAACCAAGTGCGCATGACCTTCAAAATCCCGACTCGCGGTCTGCTCGGATTTCGCAATGAATTTATTATTGATACCAAAGGCGAAGGCATTCTGGCCAGCCGGTTTACGGACTTTGAGCCTTATGCCGGAGAAATAAAAAAGCGGGCGGTCGGATCAATGGTCTCTGGTGAGACAGGCAAGACCTTGGCTTATGCCCTCTACAATCTCCAGAATCGCGGCCAGCTCTATATTCCGGCTAATACAGAGGTTTATGCCGGCATGGTTATCGGCAACACTTCTAAAGGGGACGATATGACTGTTAATCCGATTAAGGGCAAGAAATTGACCAACATGCGCGCCGCCGGCTCGGACGAGAATGTCATGCTCGCTCCACCTTATATTCTTTCTCTGGAACGAGGACTGGAAGTGATGGTGGAAGATGATTATTTAGAAATCACGCCTTTGAGTGTCCGTCTCCGCAAGAAATTCCTCACCGAGAACGACCGCATCAAAGCAAATCGTTCAAATTAAAAATCACTCCTTGAGGAGTGATTTTTAATTTTATTTGCCGGACATATATTTCTCCCAATAGTCGTAGAGGGTGGCGGTGGCTTTGAGATCACCGACACAATAGAGGGCAATCTCGCGGCAACGGCCTTCTTTATAATATTGGGCGACATCATGGCCGGTAATGCCTTTATCTTTCGGGCTGGCAATGCCGAAGGCCTGACACCACATGTGAAGCGAGCGCTTGAAGCGCACGGCGCCGTAGTTGGTGAGCTTGTCATAGATATCCAAATGCGGTTTGTCGCCGTATCGGTACTGCATCAGATTGACGGTCGGTTTTATTTTCAACGCCGCCGAACGAATCATCAGGAACGGACAATCAAAGGCATGGCCGTTGAAAGTGATGAACTGGTCGTAGTGCGTCGCAATTTCCCAAAATCTTTTTATAATTTCTTTTTCATCAGCGCAGGGGACAGCGAGATTACCATCTACCTCTTCTTCAATCTCGTCATTCTGTTTCTGATAATAGACCGCGCCTTTATTTGTTTCCGGATTTAAAATTCCTATCGTCACTATCCGACCGGTCAGGGGAGAGAAACCCATTTCTTCACGAATGAGAGCTCGCTCCTGATCATCTTTGGCATTGGTCATCAGGAACTCCTTAGTGGTTTCGTCCAAGCTATCAAACTCCACGCCGACGGTTTCAATATCAAAAATAAGTTTAGGCATAATTATATAATTCTAGCATCCAAAAATATTATCCACAATGGTCTATTGTAGATGCTTATGCGACAATTTATAATGATTTTATGGAAAATAAATTACCTGGAGATTACATAGCGGGTTTTGTAGATGGAGAAGGATGTTTTTATTTAACATTTAGGAGTGAGATTAGACATGAACGTCCTGGAAAACCAAAATACTATAGATGGACTCCTTACTTCGCAATTAATATCAGAGAAGATGACCGAGAAATACTAGAGAAAATTAAATATACAATAGATTGTGGTAAGGTTTATCTATTGAATAGGAAAGGCCCGAGAAGGATGGCCCATTATGTAATTCAAAATTTAGATGATCTCTATTTAAAGGTTTTGCCATTCTTTAATCAATATAAATTAAGAGCTAAGAAACGACATGATTTTGAATTGTGGAGTGATGCACTAAAAATTATGTATAGAATTAAAAAAAATAAGGATAGATGTACAGTAGAGGACCATCAAAAACTTTTTTCTATTAGAGAAAAGATGAGAATTTTTAAAAGCCACATGACTAGGGGATACAAAAATTCCCCAGTAATAGAACGTCTGACATTGTAGGTTATGCGACGTATACGGTCATATAATCAAGTACATCACGAAACACATAATAAGCGGCCGATTTTGATTGTCTCACACGACCCCCAGTACCCTGCTATTCGTCCCGGGGCATTCTAGGAAGCCGTTTTATGGGCTTTCCTACCTACTTTAGGCCCTATATCCTTAAATACTGTTCCCAGAGCAGTTTGGCTCTTGGCTGGCCTTCTTAAGTGTTAGGATTTTTTAAATTACAAAAAATATTTTTTATTTTTAATTTTTTTAATTCTACGTATTAATAA
>CAIKUK010000016.1 GCA_903830625.1 Candidatus Yanofskyibacteriota bacterium | reverse complement strand
TTATAAAACCTACAAACTGAAATATTTTTTAATCTCCGATTCTTTTGAACCCACGGAATCGGCCGTTATTATGTCAACGCGATCACTAAGTCCAAGTTCCTCACACCAATCACCAATTTCTTCTTCGCACGGATACGGAAACACAAATACACTTTTCTGAATCATGTGACACCCTATCCTTTTTAATCTTTTCCGAAATATTTGTCTCTCCTTCTCCATTTCCACGGGAATATCAAAAAGTATAATCCGCCATTTTTTATCCCACTTGCCATAACGATGCTGAAAATATTTAAAATGCGAATTTGAAAGCCATGTTTTACCTTTCTCTGTAAAAGAGTAGTGTTCGCCTTTTAAATTTAACAAACCTCTCACTTCAAGATTTTTAAGTCCGGTATAAATTACTCGTTTACTTAACGGAGACTGATAAAGCGACTGATAGACACCTGCGGATCTAAAAGGAGCATTGGAATGAACCGCCTCAAGAAATTCCATAAATAACCTTAGAAAATTTTTCTTTGCCATTATTTGCTATTTTATTTACTGCTTTAAAATGTAACATATGTTAGGTTTTAAAGCACACAAGGTTTAAATCGCAGAACGCGATGACGGGCAGGTTCTCTCGCAAGAGAACCTGCCCGCTTTTTTTGTTATACTAAAGGCCTGAAACAAGCAGGTGGACCGATACGTAATATACACGGAGCTAGTTTGAGTCGATCTAGCTCTTTATTAACTAAATAAAACTAACTAAAAAACAAAAATGATAAACAACAAATTCGTTACATTGGCAGTATTAGGCAGTCTCGTGTTAGCGATGCCGGTGTTTGCAAAAACAGATACCCCAAAATCAACCGAGTTGAATGACAACTGGGGTGGTATGATGGGCCGAGGTGAAATGATGCGACCCAAAGTTGTTGGTACGGTTGCTTCTATAAATGGCACCACGCTCACGGTCACCAGCAATAAAGTTGGTTGGGGTAGAGAGAGTCAAGACCAAGACGAAGATAATCAAGACAAAAACACACCAGCTATAACTCCAACGCCAGTAACATATACGATTGATGCCAGCAAAGCAACCGTAATCAAAGCCGGCGTCGCTTCAACCGTGGCCGGAATTGCTATCGGCGATATGGTCATGATTCAGGGCACTATTACCGGTACCAATATCGTAGCTACCACTATCCGCGATGGCGTAATCAAACCAACTAAAACTCCGAAACCGGAGCCGACTCCCCTTATTCAAGGCAACGGCCAACCGATAATCGCGGGTGTTATTTCCGCCATCAATGGAACAACTCTGACCATCACTAATCAGAGCAACGTTACCTACACGGTTAATGCCTCCACCGCGAAAGTCCAAATCAAAAATGCTCTTTCGACTCTTTCATCAGTCGCCGTCGGCGATAATGTCGTTATTCAAGGCGCCGTCAACGGCACGGCGGTCACGGCCTATTCGGTCATTGACCAGGGAGCCACACCAAGCGTGTCCCCAACCGGCAAACCAGAAGCCCATGGCAACTTCTTTGGCGGTGTCGGACAGTTCTTTAAGCATCTCTTCGGATTCTAATCAAAACTAAGAGAGAATCTATTCAAACAGCCCCAAAAGGGGCTGTTTGAATTTCCAGATATAATCAAGGCCTAGTACCCGCCGATACTGCAACGTTTAGCTACGCCAAAGATAGGATCGCCGAAGACGGCATTGGAACAGGCCGTGCCGTTTGTGACCATTCGGTAAACATAAATACCATTCGCGCCAAATTGGACATTTCTTGTTCCAGAGAATGAACAGTATTGGCCCTCACTGGCACACTGGGTCCAGTTGCCAGAATTGTTGCCGTAATTGGCATAATTAATTCCGCCGACAGTCACATTAAGCGCACTGCAATTTGTTGAGGAAGAACAAATCACGACCGAAGCATTACCATTCGCTACCCCTTGAAGAGTCAGGGTGCTGCCATTGATAACTGCTGACAACACGCTGGAGCTTGAATTATAGCCGACATAATAACTTCCGCCGTAATAGCCGTAATTATATGCATTCCCGCCAGAGACGGAGATAGTCATGCTTTGGCCGACATATAATGTGGGACTATTTTGACTGAAGGTTATGGCCGGCTGGACAGGATTATTATAGACAGGCGGGTTGTAGTAATTATTCCCGCCATAATAATTAGTTGAGTTAATAGTCACAGATAAGACAGCACAACCGCTACCGATCCCTGCCTGCGCAGGCAGGCCGCCCGAAGAACAAACATTAACCGAACCGGAACCGCTATAAAGACCGGAAACCTGAAGAGTATTGCCGCTAATCACGGCCTGAAAAATATTGGTCCCGGTTGTGTACATGGTGTAAGGCAAATTGCCTCCGCCGATAGTCACGCTCACCGATTGCCCGACAGCCACCGACACGCTCGTCTGGCTTAGAGTTAGCGAGCCGTAACAATTCCCATAATTATACCCGTAATTGTAGCAGTTATAATTATTGTTATTGTTGTAACTATAAGGCCATGCCACGCTGGATGAGGTTTGATTATTTACTATGACATAAACGGTACTGCCGGCAGAGATTCCGTAAGTAGAAGCGCTGACTGTCGTTGAAAGATACCCGCTCGAATTCGTAGTGCCGATATACTGCGATTGCGTACCGTAGCCATAACTGTTGCCATTGTTCTGATAATACAAAACGGCATTGCTATAAGAATCTCCGTATACAGAAATAGAGACCGAATCCCCGCTCCCCGTCGCCGAAATTGACAGCGTCGGTGTGGTGGCGTGAGCCGCCAAGGAAGCTAAAAATAGGCCTGAAACAAGCACAAACACAGCCAATAGCCGTAAAGATATTTGTTTCATATTATTTAGAAGGCCTACCCAAGCTAGGCCCTGGTTAGTTATTACTTTTCTTATACACCTTTTATTAACTTAGCACAAAGAGGACTTCTTGTTCTAAAAGCATGGGCTTTAATTGTTTGAGAATTAAGTTTATACTGGTTGGATAATAAAGAAATCAAGTCTAATTATTGTCTCGCTTCTCGTTATCGCCGTAATCGGCGGAGTAGTTTTATATGAAGGACAGCCCTATTCTGATATCCCGGGCTACACCCAAACGCCGACATCTTCCACAAAGCCCGGAACTTCTTTACCAAAACCTTCGGCAACAGTTGCAAATCCAGCCACCTTTTCACTTAAAGTACCTTTCACGCCTCAAGCTCCAACAGGTAATTGGGACCAGCTTCATAATGAAGCCTGCGAAGAAGCGAGCGCCATTATGGTGGCGGCCTATTTTTCTGGCGATACGAGAACAAGAATTCCAGCCACAGAGGTGGAAGAACAAATAACGGCTTTGACCAATTGGGAACAATCTAATTTTGGCTACTCACTGGACACCACGACAGCAGAAACGGCGGAGACAATCCGGTCATTTTATCATCTCAATGCCACTGTTGTGAGTAACTATACCGAAAATAATATTAAAGACGCTCTTAATGCCAACAAATTGGTTATCATTCCCGTGAATGGAAGGTTAATTGGCAATCCCTATTACAAACAACCGGGACCAATCTACCACATGCTCGTTATTCGTGGTTACACTGCTACCCAACTCATCACCAATGATCCCGGCACAAAAAATGGCGAGAATTATAAATATTATTTTTCAACCCTGAAAAATGCGCCGGCCGATTGGAATCATACCACTAACACCATCGACGAAAATAAATCTCTCATGATTGTGGTTTCAAAATAAAAACCGTGTCTTATAAATATCCCGCCATCTTATTGGGATTAGTCGTCATTGGTGTAATTGTGTTTAATAATAGACCCCTCCCGGCCACGCTCCTGTTGGCCGTGCCTTTTACCGACCAAGCTCCGACGGGGAAATGGGACCGGAACGAAGATTGCGAAGAGGCCAGCATTACTATGGCTAACGCCTACTTAAATGGAAATAGAGACGACAAACTCCCACCGGCGGTGGCCCAAGAATACATAAACTCATTAAAGCGTTGGGAAGAGGCTAATATTGGCTACAACGCGGATACAGGCGCCTATGCCACCTCTCGCATGGCTGAAGGAACATTTGGTATCACGGTCCAGCAAATTAAAAATTATACCGAGACAGATTTAAAAAAAGAGTTGGCCAAGAATCATGTTATCCTTCTGCCTATCAACGCCCGACTTTTAGGCAACCCCGCCGTGGGGACGACATTGTGGGCCGGAACGGTCGCTGTCGGCGGATATGCCTCGAAGAAATTGAAGGAACGGATCGATGACCGCATGATCCCGCTGATGGGGGTTCTCGGCGCCTTCATCTTTGCGGCGCAGATGATCAATTTTACGATCCCCGGGACCGGATCAAGTGGACACCTGGGAGGCGGGATGATTCTTGCCATCCTCCTGGGTCCCCATGCAGCCTTCCTTGTCATGGCCTCGGTCCTGACGGTCCAGGCGCTT
>CAIKUK010000015.1 GCA_903830625.1 Candidatus Yanofskyibacteriota bacterium | reverse complement strand
TCTTAAGGGAGTGGATATGTGAACAACTTTTTTATTTGGTGTTAAAAATTATTATTTACTCGATGTTTTTGAATGATTTTTTAATCATGTAAATTGTTTATAGAAACAGGAAGACTGATGGGTAATTTGGTGACAACTTATCTTAAAGTGTTCTGGTTATATTTTTATCCATAGATTATCCCCTACTTATCAAAAGAGTTATACACACGTTCTTTGATTAAAGTCAGTTCTTGTTTAAGAGGCTCATCAATTGTTGATTCGTTTCTTATTTTTTCACAAGCATGAATAACTGTGGAGTGATCTCTGCCGCCAAGTTTTTGGCCAATCTCGGGAAATGAAAGCTTTGTTTCATCGCGCAATAAGAACATGGCCACCTGTCTGGGTCGAACCACTTCTTTTTTACGGCTCCTTTTAATAAGGTCAGCGGCGGAAATGTTATAAAAATCAGCCACCGCCTTCAGTATAACTTGAGGTGAAGTTTTTCGGTATGGCGTACTGAGGTAAGTGTTGAGAATATTTTTGACTTCTTTAATTTCCGGCACCTTGTTGTAGATCTGAGTGAAAGCTACCACTCGGTTAAGAGCGCCTTCCAATTCGCGAATATTTTTCTGCATATGGGTGGCGATATAAGAAAGTATTTCTTCATTTAAATCTACATTTTTACCAATCAGCTTCTGTTTCAAGATGGCTAAACGAGTCTCCAGGTCGGGCACGCCGACATCAGCAATCATCCCGCCTTCAAAGCGTGATCGGAGGCGTTCTTCTAAAGTTGGAATAGCCGCCGGTGGCCGGTCCGACGATAAAATGATTTGCTTATTCTTTCCATAGAGTTCATTAAAAGTGGAAAAAACAATTTCTTGGGCCTTTACTTTGCCGGCAATAAACTGAACATCGTCAAGAATAAGGAGGTCGAGCCGGGCGTACTGCCCTTTCAAGTCCTCAATAGTTCGATTCATAATCGCTTCGACGATTTGGGCCGCAAAGCGTTCGGCTTGGAGGTATAAAACTTTTCGTTCTTTGTTTTCTGCGACCCGATTCCCTACCGCCTGGATCAAGTGGGTCTTACCTAAGCCGACATTACCGTAGATAAAAAGTGGGTTGTAAACCTTCCCCAAGTTTTTAGTGACGGCTAAACAAGCGGCATGGGCCATATCGTTACTGGAGCCGGCCACAAACGAATCAAAAGAATAGCGCTTGTTAAGGTTGGTGAGATTGTCGACATCAGTATCAGTTTGGACAACATTTGTTTTCTCTTCCAGCTCTTTTTCGAGGATAATCCGCGATATATCCTGCCGTACCAATTCCGCTTTGGGTTTGCCGATGGAGTATTTTACCTCTCTGATCTCCGGTGTCAGACCCCGGATAGATTGAAGAATTTTCTTATTGAACTTGTTTTCGAGCCATTCTTTGATAAATCCATTGGGAACACTAACGACAATAGAACTATGGTCTCGGGCGACGATAGTGGTGTTTTTGAACCAGGTAATAAAGTTCGCCCGAGTCAGAGAGAGCTCCATTTCACCAAGTACCGCCTTCCATAATTCTTCGTTCGTCATTGATTGGTGGGATAATTACAGGTTCATTATACTGAATAAAATTTTTATGAAACGTTGAACAGTGGATATGGTGTTCATAAGTCGTCGCAGTTATCAAATCCACTCCTTTGGGTATAGCAAGTGTAAAAAAATAGTAAATATTGACCATGCCATTGAAGTGCTGTGAGCAAGGTATTGTTGTTTGTTTTATTGTCAAACTTATTTTTTAATCACAAAGATTCAGTGGTAAAATTGACCCGGGGCCATTTTTTAGCTATACTGGAATAAACTAAATAAGCTTATCTATGTCCAAGTCCATCGCTCTCACCTATAAACCTAAAAAAGCAAAGCGCAAAAGAAAACATGGTTTTTTGTCCCGCATGCACACCAAGAATGGTCGAACTGTCCTGGCCCGCCGACGCCGCAAGGGTCGCAAAAGTTTGACTGTCTAAATAGTTGCCCAAGAGCAAAGCGATTGGTTGCAAATATTTACCCGCCTAAATTTTGCGAAGCAAAACTTAGGCGGGTGCTGATTATAGCAGCCACTCGTTTCACTCGTGGGCTATAATCGCATGGCTCTCCCTACCAAGAATCGTCTCAAAAAAAAGAAGGAGTTTGATTTAGTTTTCAAAAAAGGAAAGGCTTTAAATGGCACCTTTTTATTCATGAAGTTTCTATCGTCTTCTCTGGGTTATCCGCGCTTCGGTTTTATTGTCGCGGCCAAGTTTGCCCCGAAAGCGGTACTCCGAAACAAGGTTCGGCGGCTCCTGGCCGATGTTGTTTGGCCCGAACGCTTGCCCAATATGCCATCATGCGATACCGTAGTAGTGGTCACGAAGAAAATCCCGACGGAAACATCAGTTATTCGGGACGATTTTGTGGCTGTCTTGCGTCAAGCCAAATTTATATGAATCCTATCCTATTTTTTATTCGCTTTTATCGCCAAGTGGCATCATGGCTTCGTTTGGCTCAAGTGCCAGGCCTGGTCTATACGCCCTGTAAGTTTTATCCCTCCTGTTCCGAATATGCCGAAATAGCTGTCCACAAACACGGCGCCATTAGGGGTTCCTGGAAAGCTTTGGGTCGCATCATACGCTGTAATCCGTTAACTTCGGGAGGTGTTGATTATCCATCATGAGTTCCATATTTTCATTTTTTAAAATTGTTATCTATATCCCACTCTTTAATGCGCTGATTTTTCTTTCTAATTTTATGCCCAATCATGACTTGGGCCTGGGCATTATCGCTCTGACCATTGTTATTCGTTTTATCTTCTTACCTCTTTCGATAAAAGCCCAGCGTTCCCAGCGGGCTTTAAATGCCATCAATCCTCACATCCAGGCTATTAAAGAGAAACACAAACACGACCAAGCTGCTCAAGGCGCGGCGATGATGCAACTCTACAAAGAACACAACGTCAATCCTTTGGCTGGTTGTTTGCCTTTATTGATTCAGCTCCCCATTCTCATAGCGCTCTATCAGGTTTTTATCGCTGGCCTAAATCCACAAAGCTTGGGGATGTTGTATCCGTTTGTCCAAAACCCGGGTTCTATCAACCCCCTATTCCTGGGCTTGATTAGTATTTCCGGTCGGAATATTATTCTGGCTATTTTGGCCGGTGTTTTGCAATTTATTCAAGCTAAACAGAGTATGGCCTACATGAAAGCCGGCGGCGCTAACCCTCAGATGGCCGCTTTGAATACTCAGATGCTTTATTTCTTCCCAATCATGATTGTGATTATCGGTTGGAATATTCAGGCGGGTCTGATACTATACTGGATAACCACAACCACCTTTTCAATCGGAGAGCAACTTTACTTAAGAACCGCCAAATGAGTCCCGTTAGAAGTAACCCACAATGGGTCCGCTAATAAATTAATATGATAATCAAAGTAAAACAAATCAGCCCTTTGTTAAACCGTATCGGCTGTTTAAATTACTTCTAACGGGATGAGCCTTACCCCTGAACAAAAGAATAATATCACCGAAACTATCAAACGGATCATTACACCCATGAATGTGGCGTGTGAAGTAGTTGTTCGGGAAGAAAAAGTCGGCGACAAAGAGATTGTCTTTGCTTCGATTTCCGCGCCCGAAGATGCCAAATTCTTGATTGGTAAAAACGGCCAAAATCTTCAGGCTCTGGAACATGTCATGCGCAGCCTGTTCTTGAAACAAACCGAGGGACTGACTTTGTTTGTGGATGTGAATGATTATAAAAAATCCCGAGCGACCTATGTCGCCACGTTGGCCAAAGAAGCAGTCCAGCGCGTCCGTAATACTCAACGAGCTGAAGCCCTTGTCCCCATGTCCCCCTACGAACGCCGTATTGTTCACATGGAGCTGGCCGCCATCTCCGATGTTACTACCGAGAGTATCGGCCAAGAACCACAGCGCCGCATCGTGGTGAAGCCTTACCGGTCTTAATTTTGTTAAATGACAATTGATCAGATAATTTCATGGCTGGTAATAATAATCCTTTTTGGTTTTCCTGTAATTTTAAGCTTATGGTCTATTTTTTTATTTAGACGCGACAAACTCTTTGGTTCAAAAGTTTCAAGGTGGTTAATCTTTTCAATAGTTTTTTGCCTCATCTTTTTTGCCTACAATTTATTTATTCCCTGGGGATTTATGATATTTGGATTTTTGGGAGGAATTTCGACTTTTCTTTGGGTTGTTCTTTCTTTAATCTCTCTAGCTCCCCTATGGCAGCAAAATCAAAATAGAGTGGGAATATTTTTCGTATATTTTATCCCAGTAGTTACATTTTCTTCTTTCTTATACTGGGCTATTTTGGTTGGGCCCTGATAACTCTTATGGAACTATAAATTAAAAACACCCTCCATAGAGGGTGTTTTTAATTATTGGGCTAGCTTCAATTCCCAGATGCTTTGGTCGCCGGCGCTGGTGATGACAACGAAGTCTTCCAAGTGAGACATGAAAACGTCCTTGGGTGAGATAATCAGATTAGAAAATAATATTTTTGTTGAATTGTCGGTCAAGTTTATTTGAGTGATTGAAGTTTCACCTTCGGTTTCGGCGGCGCAGATTATTGAGTGTTGGTTCAAAGGCCAAGCGCAGGTTGTGGCGCTGGTCTGTACCGGCAAGATTTGGGATTGTTTGGAAGCAACATCAAAAAGTTGCAATACTACCTTCTCATTTTCTCGGACTGAGTATAATAACTTCGATCCATCAGGAGACCAGTGTACAGTCAGACCATACTCCCCTCCCAGAAGCTGACTGAGGTCGCCGTTTTCTGTGACAATATAAAGGCTCTGAGTGCCCATATTGGCGTCATTGGCGATAAACGACAGAATATTATTACTTGGCCAGAAAAGACGAATACCAGTGAGTCGAGTTTTTAGAATTGTCTGTGAGTTCTTGCCTTTAAAATCGGTAATCTCTATATTACTATCGCCTCCAGCCGAACGGACCAAAGCTATACTTTGGCTATCGGGAGAAAAAACAGCATCTTTAATATTGGCGCCCAACAAGCCATTTTCTCGGGTAGTATAATCAAAATATTTATATGTTGGCCCAGCCGAACTTCTGGAGACCGTAATCACGCGGTTTTTGTTTGGCGACCAGATGACATTGGTCAAGCTGTTTAATTGAGTGGTGGAAATGATAGTATTTTTACGAGTTTCAAGGTCAAGTTTAGACACAAAACCATTGATCGGGTGGTAATACAAGACGGCGTTGCTGTCAGGAGAGTTGGTGGCTGAAAGAGAAGATTCGGCAGTGGCCTGAAGCAGTCCTGGAGGCAATGGTGTGGGGGTGGTATTGCCGGGAATATCGCTAAAGCGGTCAATTAAAGCACCCCGCTGTTGCTGAATAACATCGGCGCTTTGTCCAGCCGGCTGGGTTAAAAGATAGCCCGCCAAAAAAGAGGTCAGCGAAGCCGTGATTACTATCAGGATAAGAAGTTGTTTTTGGCTACCTTCCATATGATTTATCCAGTGACACTAAGGATTGGCTCCGCCTTACTAGTTTGACGTTCAAGTTTATCCCCAGCTTTCCTGGCCATCTTACTATGTGAACTGACAAAAGACCAGATTAAAAAAATAGTTCTTAGTGGCAAGGTCGCAATAATCGGAAAACTTTCGCCGATTAAACCGACTGCCATCCGTTTAAATTGTTTTCGGCCCGCTTTGGACAAGCCAAACATAAGGGCCAGAATACCGTCAATAAACAAACCAATCAGCCAACCGATAGTGCCACCCGTAAAAAAATCTATTAAATCGCCGATAACACAAAAGAACATGGCAAAAATAAAAAATAACAAGCCCATCTTTTCTGCTGGTTTTGTTGAGTATGGCTCTCGTTCCTCCTGCTCTGTAGCCAGCCGCTGATTATACTCGGTTCGTTCTTGGTCAAGTTTAAGTTTAAGCACTTCCTCGTTGTGCTCATTAACGGTTGGTACCCTGTTCTTACTTCGAAGCACTTCCTCGTTGTGCTTTATTCCATCTTCTTCCATGGCCATGGCTATTTTTGCATGTTAGCCCATTCTTCTTTGGCTTTTTCAATTTCCAGGATTTGGCGCGGGTCGGAAGTAATGATTTGGTCTTCGGCGTAGGAAGCAACGATGCGGATGCCGATGTGATTTTGGCCCAGGAAGAACAGACCAAAGCCGACGCGGGCTTCCAGGATGTAGAATTTTTCGGCATCGGTGAGGTTGAAAGTCTGCTGAACGATATCAATCGCCGCTGGCGACTGCTTCATCAAAATTTGAATTGAGGAATTAGTGAGAATGGTTTTGCCTTGCGGACTGGCCAGGAAATCAGGAATATCTTGGGAAATAGTAGTTAGGCCGGTAAAATATTTACGACAGCGCTTGGCGATATTAGACAAGAAGTTGGCGCCGACTTCGTACTTCATCAGCACCCAGGCTTCGTCCACCAGAATAATGCGCTGTTTAATATCGCGCCGGACTTTGACCCAGATGAAATTCAAAATCAGGTACATGGCAATCGGGCGCAATTCTTCTTCCATGTCGCGGATGCCGAAAACAATCATTTGATTATCTAGTGGAACGTTAGTCGGCTGGTTCAAGAATCCCGCAAACGTGCCGGAAGTATACTTCTTAAGGCGTGTCGCCATTGATTCGGCGCCGGTCAGGCCTTCCAGGATACTCTGGAGGTCGCCCAGAACAGGCGGAGGCAGCTTAGTGAAGTCTGATTCGGGCGATATATCCTTAATGGCGTAAGTTTGAATGAGGGCTTCGTCCAGAATAGCCGATTCTTCTGGGGTAAGCTCGCCCAAAATCAATTTCATCAGACCCGAAAGATCAAGAATATGCGAACGGAAGACATCGGCGCCGAGTTCCCCTTCTTTGGGGGCCGGTAAATCAAACGGGTTAACATGTTGGTCGGAATTAATGGAAATCTTAACCGCCGATCCGCCAACCGTATCGGCCAGATATTTATATTCATCTTCCGGGTCGATAATCAAAACTTGAGTGCCAAAAACAAGACTGCGCAGAATCTCAAGCTTGATAGTGTAGCTTTTGCCGCCGCCGGATTTGCCGAACACGACCGAGTTGTAATTTTCTAGTTTAAATCGGTCAAACAACACCAGAGAGTTATTGTGAGTGTTGATGCCGTAGAGAATACCCGAATTGGAAGTGAGGTCGAAAGAAATAAACGGGAAGAGCGAAGATAAAGGTTCGGTATTGAGCGAGGTGTGGACATTGAGTTGATCGTCGTCTGTTGGCAGGGTGGAATTAAAACCCTCCATCATGCGGAAAGTCGCCGGCTTGGCAAAGATAAGCTGATACTCCAAAAGGCCTTTGATCTTGCCTTCGGTGTCGTTTAATTCTTTGACGCTGTTCTCGTAAATCGTGATATAAACGCCGAGCTCAAAGAATTTATCGGTTCCCTGTTGAAGCTGGTCGCGCAGAACTTCAATATCGGCCATGGCTGTTTCCAGAATCGGATCGCGGACCTTGCCCTTGGAAGCTTCTTCCATCGCTTGGGCTTGCAAACGAGCCAGCTGGTCGCGCAATTGTTTTAAAATTTCAGACGTACTCTTGGGATGAACAAATATGGCGGCATCAAAAGCGCGGTCAAGATTGATAATCGGCGAAAGCCAATTCGTGTTTAAATACCTCGGATAAGTGGCCAGAAAAATTGTCCGGGCGAATTTAGGCCCGATTTGGATATAATTCGAAGAGACCGACATCGCCGCCGGGGCAAGCATTTCGGGTAGGGTCTGGGGTTGTGGGGTTACGTCAGGCATAATTGGACTACTAATTACTAATCTTTACTAATATACAAATAAAATCGGTTAGTTCCCCATTCGTATATTCGCGCGGGATTTGTAATTGGTAGGAAACTTATTAAGTTGGTAGTTTGTCAGGTGCCGCGGTGGTCATTTTTTCGCCCGGATTATATAAACTGTAATACAAATTATTAATTTCCTGGCCTTCCATCAGGTGGGCCTTAAGACCAATGCCGATCAGTCCGTCCAGGATTAATTCTGCCCGTTGCATGAGCTGGGTGCGATAAGTTTCAAGCTGTTCGGGTTTGATTTGGACGACGGTCTGGGATTTTTTGAAAATACTTTTGGCCGTTTCCAGAAGTCCGGTACTGGTCGGTGTTTCATAGACATAGAACGGCAGAACAACATAGAAATGCTTGGTCATGATATTGGAAAGCTCCAGCAATTCTTTGACGAACTTGCTGTATTCAATGGCCTGGATTTTAAGAAGCTCATTAGTGGCCGATTCGGCGACCGCATCAACAGTTTTGAGATACTCGTCCATGTTCAGCTGGCGCGAATTGACAATCATCTGCAGCGGAAAATCCACCGAATTCAAAAAGCGCTGGAAGTTCTGCAAAATGCCTGTTTGTTCTTCTTCAGAACGCAATTCAAAGTTAACCGCCGAAACTTCAATCATGGCTCGCAAGGAGCCGTTCTTCAGCAAGATAATACTGTCTTTGATATCGGCGACGGCGACGAGTTCTTTGGTGGATTGATTAGCCATACTTCTATAGATTATACACTACCAATTACTAATCCTTACTAATATACGAATAAAATCAGTCAGTTCTTCATTTGTATATTCGGTCCCGATTTGTAATTAGTAGGGCCTTCGTCTCTGTAAAGATATTTTTTTGAGCCGAATGAGTAGGAAAGCATGTTGGCGAAATAATTAATCAACGGCATATCGTCAATTCTTAGAAACGCAAACGCTCCGGCAAGGCCCACAATTGGCACAGCGATGATAATGGCGACAATCCCGGTCAACAAACTGAAATCCAAAAAGATAAACACCGCCCCCGCCACTACCCACAAGAATTGCTTGAGTGTAAATGGCCCAACAATCTTTATCTCCGTCTCAATAAATTGTGGCAGTTGGAATCTCATGATTATTTATTGTGGTTGGTTTCTTAGATCGATAACATTGCTCTGATTAACTGGCGGCACATTCTTCATTTGTGGCGGAGCTGGCGGTTGAGGCATTGTACTTACACTTCCCTGCCCAACTCGGTCCGGGAACTTGTCTTGTTGTATTTTTTTGATATCTTCGATAGCGGAGGCGAACAATTCTTTTACAATCTTGTCTCGAATTTGTTGGGCTGTTTGTTGGTCAGCGTTTAGTTTTTGGGAAATGGTCGCGGACATGTCATTGATAAATATGTCTCCCAGAAGGACGTCTCTGATTATTCTGGTTAATTCTTTTGTTTGCTCCTCGTTCAAAGTTAACTGATGGGAGATATCTAGAAGGAAAGCCGTGGTATTGTCTAAAAGGAGGATGTCTTTCACGTCTTTAGGTAAGATGACGAATTTTTTTGCGAAAGAAGACCAAAGAGTCTCATCTGCCGAAAGGATATCCAAATCAATATTATATGGCGTGATAATTTTCATCAGATTACTATTTGATTTACAAATCCAAGTTTTGTAGGATCAGTAATCTCTTTTAATATATTATTCTTGAAAACTTCACCTCCGCCCGGTTTTGGAGGTATTGGAACACCACCCGGACCGATACCTCCCGGTTGTGGGGCCTGCGATGCTTGCAAAGCGTTGACTTTCGTCTGCACTGCCGCTAGGAAGTTGGGATTGAGAGCAGGATTCCATGTTTTTTTATCTACTTCAGCCAAAACATCGGCTTTCATTTTATTTACCCTAGCCTCAAGTATCTGGGGGGCAGTAGTGATAATCGCTCCTCCTCCATCTTTAATTTCAATTTTACCAGCTCTTGCCAATCTTGATTTGGCTTCTATGGTTGACATGAAGTCTTCTTTTTCTGCTTTTTGGATAAATTCTATTCTTTCAGAGCTTTGAGCGTAAAGGTTTGTTGCCATTCGTTCGAGCCAGTCAGCTGGATTGGCACCCATGTTCCCCTTTTCTGCCATAACGATTGCAATTTTTTGCTGAACTTGAGGATCTGTACTCTCTCCAAATATCGCCTCTCGTTCCATGCTGGACAATTTACCGTAATCAACACTGCCAATAAACTTTCTACCGTTCTCGTTGCGGTCTCCACCATACATATGATAAGTTGAAATAATTTCATCTCCACTCAATTGGTTTCGCTCTTTAAGTAATTCTCTGACTGCTAGTTGCTGAGTTTTTGAACCTGAATTCATTCTTGATCTCAACTCGTTAGTGTTAACGTTTCTCATCTTGGCTTTCTGTGTTCCGATTTCCGCTGCCTCTTGTTTCTCAACTGCATTTCTTTCGCTAACCCCAAATCTATCCGAAGTTCTTGCTAATTTTCGGGATTGGGCATCAGCACCACCGTATACCTTATTAAGCCAAGGATTCTTGAAACCTTCTTTTTTAAATTGATCACGCCGAGCCTTACTCGCATCTTCTGCAGCTTGCAGGTTTCCTATATATGGTAATGGTGCACGTTTAACCGCCCATTTGGCCCAGCCGAGGCCTTTGTCAAAACCGGTACCCATAAGACTGGTGGTTTTGTTGGCGGCCCAGGTGCCGCCAACCATCACGAAAGCGGCAAAAAGATAGAAAAAGACAAGATTAAAAGAAAGTGAATTCCCTAAGCCTTCAAGGAGAGGAGCATTGGCCGGGTTAGTTCCACTTGCTGTTTGGGCTTGGATAACCGCGTTTATAATCACATCGCGCTGGCTTAGAAATACCAAACCTAAATACATAAAGAATAAATAAACCGGCAGAAACAGGTTCCAGCCCCAGAATTGACCCCACCACTTTTTCCACCAAACATTGGAACTAGGGAGAATGTGACTCATCCAGGCTAAAGGTGAAACAATAAGCAAGGCCCATATAATCGGGGTGCGGATAATCGCAAAGACCAGTGCGACCAATAAGCTAAAAAGAAATATCAAAGAAAGAATAATCGCAAAGATAAGCGAAATAAATCCCCCGCCCCCCAGGTCTGTTAATTGGGCCAAGGTAGCACTGCTCGTATTTGTTACGCCCGGCAAAAGAAGGCTCGGATTTAAATATGTTCCGAGCCGGTCGCCGAGATTGCCGATACTGCCTAAGAAAATATTAGTCAAAACTTGGCCTGCATCGATAATAATATTACCAATGACCAAGCTGAAATTGATAAGAACGGCGACAATCACAAACCGAACAATCATATCTTTGAAGGTATATTTTCCCTGGTCAAATATGGTTGCAAAGGCCATATAGATTAGAAGAACAATAAAAATCATGTTCGAAAAATCACGCAAGATTTTCCAAGTCGTCTCAACGACAAGAAGATTGCTCCCCGGCCGGACAAATACCGCCATGTTCAAAGCCTTGGCGGCAATGGCTGTCAGTTGACCAATTACAAAAAACACCTCCGCGAAAATGTACATAATGACATCCGAGAGACTTGATGATACGAGAGAGAACCACCCGGCATGGACAAATTGAGTCGGTAAAAAGAAAGACAAAAACGTCAGAAGAGTGACTATGCTGATGATTTTATGTCTTTGTTTAAGTTGCATGCATTCAGTTTAAGGCGCCCGATAAAGATCCGGGCACGTGCCATTGGTTGCAACAGTTCCGCATCCAGTAGGATTCCACCCGGGCATACTCTTATCTCCTATCAATACATCGTAAATATATCCATCAGGGAAAGCGATGATATCAACAGCAAAACCACCGCAATTATTTTGGCCCGGTTTTTTGCCACCAAGATAACCTGCCCCGTCACCTATCTTTGGAACCGCTCTTTTAACAATCTCAAAACGATAACATTCATCAGATGCACTAGGATCAGGGAATTGTTTACCTTCTGCGATTAGCTCATCTCTTGCCGCGGCCACCTCAACCGTATGGTCGCCATGCTTACCGGCATCAGCGGGGGGTGGAACAGCCGGTTCACCACCTCCATCAGGCGGGATAGTCGAACCACATATGATGAGGCTGTCAGCCTGGGTCTTAATTGTGGAAATAGATTTCTTGATTTCAGTAAGTTGACGGTCAATATCAGTTTTTTCAACTTGAGTGTTCCACTGCATCCCTTTAATTGATTCGGCTGCTCCTCTAATAATTGTTTCCCACGACTGGATGAGATTTTTAATTTCATTCTGGGTCGGATCGGTAATGGTTTTTTCAAAGTCATACAAGTCGGTATATGTTTTATTAAGAATAGCGGCGGTTGCATCTCTCTTGAATTTTCCACGATCTACACCAAACGTGTCTTCAAAATCTCCTATGTTTAAATCACGGACTATTAGAGCCTGTGTGATAATATCAGTTAAAGTAGATTTCTGGGGATCTGTTACGCACAATTCTTCTGATGGCGGAATTTCGGAACTGGGAACACTAAAGTCAATACCAGGATCTCCGGGTTCTCGATAGCTTCCTTCATCAGGGTTACCTTGATCTAGGAGACGATTAAGAAGCACTTCGGTGGCATTCGCAATGATTGAGCCAAGACCTTGAGCGCTAGTAATCCAGCTTAACTCGGCGTTTATACTGGCGGCCATACTGTCAGCGATATAGCTACCGGTGGTTTTAATATCATTATAGACAATACAACTTGCGCTATTAGGACTTTTAACCGCGCAGCTTCCCGTTGTTCCTTTGCCACTCGTGCCAATATATCCCCTGCCCGCAAGGGCCTGATTGGTATCTGCGCTTTGTTGCAGCGTTCTTTGTTTTTGGATCTCATCTTTTGAAAGAAGAGCTACTCCGTAAGGATTGTTCTGGGGCTCCATCATTAGGGCCCAAGTATCCCATCCACCATTACCGGCGAAATCTTGTTGATATTTTTGAGTGGTAAAATCGGCAGGCATGGTACAGTTCACTGCCAAACCAAAAGTTTGCAAAGAATCAGTTCTGGTGTTCTGTTTACTACCTAGTGGCGTTTGTTTTTTGGGGTCTACTCCGAAGGCCTTTTTTATATCATTTGCGAGATAGCCGCAAAGTTTAGCGGTGCTTAATTCGGCTCGAAAAATATTTTCGCCGCGATACTGAGCCGCCGTTTGAAGATTAGCCCAATTTCGCACAAAAGTGACTCCTCCGTCCCGGCCGTTCGTACGCATGATGTTATAAGTATTTCCGACGATTGCGTTTAGGATTACTCGGGCTGCGCATCGAGCAATGACATCAGTGACGTATTCTTTGGTGATATATTGAATGTTTGTGGTGTCAATATTGCTTTGGGTGGTTGAGTCGTCAACCGGTACTTTGGATAACTTGCCGGCAACACTAGTAATCTTTTTCTTTAATTTCGCGACTGCATTCGCGAGTTGATTTGAGAGATATGTTCCGGCAATGTTCCCGGTTGCGCAACCAGAGAATTTTGCAGTACTGGATGTAACACTAGCTCGGACTGGGTTCGGTATCAATAAAAAAGTAAAACAATTCGATATAATACCAACCACTAAAACAATAGAAAAGATTTTTTTAATCATTGAGAGCTTGAGATGGAATTTAAATCAAGACCCCGAGCTTCGATTATTTTTTGGTAATCGGTTAAGAAACCAGTGTAATTTTGATATATATCGCCAAGAGCGCCAAGAGCGGTTGAAGCCTTGACCGGATCAGTGTCACCCTTACTAATTGCGTCACTGATGTCATGCATTTGCTCAAGCAGACTTAAAAAATGAGAATGATTTTTTTCAAAATCTTTCGGTATTTTCAAGCCCGAAGCTTGCTGAAAAATATTAGCGTAAGAAGATGTTTGAGCGGAAAAAAAAGATTTAATCGACGGATCGCCAAATCCTTGGTCCCCAATAATATTTAGAGTCGAGATAAGGCCTTCATATTGTTCGGCCAATAATCCCTGAAATTCATTGATAAGAGGGGTTACATTTTTTAGATACTGAATATCATTTTGTGCCCCCCCATTGATAATGATAAATCCAGTTGGAGTTGGCTTCTCTGTAAATAAGTATTTTCCAGAATCAGCAACCGTTGTCGTAATATCGGAAAGTGCTTGAGCATAATTTTCACTCTCCGGTTTTAAGTCGCCTGAATAAAGGCCCGATGCCGTCAATTCAGAAAATTGCTGAGTAAGATTGTCAGCATTAATTAAATCATCTGGTCCGGGGATAAGCGGATTATGGCCTGAATTTACTTCTTCGCCGTCTTTAAAGCCATCACCGTCGCTATCGGGACTAAATGGGTCAGTCCCCCAAATTACCTCTTGCTGGTTGTTAAGTCCGTCATGGTCGGGATCATCATCGGGGTTTGGTAAAGGAGAACCTTGTTGGAGGGTAGAATTCCCGTTCGCTATAGTGTGAACATATTGGGCTAGTTCATAAACCGAAAACACAGCTACTATAGCCACAATAGTTAAGGTGATCTTAATTTTGTTTGGCATGATAATTTTTTGCGTTATTTTACGCAAAAATCGTGGGCTTTTGCCTAATGCAATTATAGCACCATTTAAGTGTATAAGCTGACTACAAGATGTTGATACTTTTGAGTCCTATCCTGATTACCGAACAGATGTACCGACAAATCGGATAAGGGGTCCGCCAGGACCGATTGGGGCACCACACCCAGTGGTACTTATTGGAAGACAAGCCATGTATCCCGAAGCAACACCCAGAACATATGACCCTGGGGTCATTATTTTATAATAAGAAAATAATCTAGAAAAAAACGGACTATACATAAATATGCCAGGCCGTGGTGGTCCTACTGTTATTTGCCAACCAAAAGAAGCGGGACAAGTGCATATTGTAACGCTTTTGATTTTTCCACCAAAAGGATAACCTAGGCTTAACGCATTAGTAAAAACGGGGAAACCGCCGAGTATTAGTAGGGATATTAATAACACAAGAAGAAGTCTTTTCACAGTCCCCATTATAGGCTATTTACGAGAATGAGCCAGCTGGCGATGTCGACAGTTTCGGGGCGGGTTTCGGGACTAAGGCCGACTTGATTCAGGAGTTCAGCGGTGCCCTGCTTGTTTTTACTGATGATTGTCGGCAGCGTATTGATGAGCTGTTTTCTTTTTCCGCCAAAAGCCGATTTAAGAATGGCAAAAAATAATTCTTCTTTTTCGGCGGTCAGATAATATTCGGTTCGCGGAATAAGCCTGATGACCGCCGAATCCACAGTTGGCGACGGCCGGAAACTGCCTCGGCTGACGGGGGTGATAATTTCCGGCTTGGCGTAGTACTGCACGGACAAAGCTAAGAGGTTCATGTCCGGCGGTCTGGCCACGATGCGTTTAGCCACTTCTTTTTGAACCATCAAAATCATTAATGCTGGCTGTGGCCATTCTTCAAAAACGGTCCGGATAAAATGCGAAGTAATGTAGTACGGCAGATTGGCCACGATTTTGTACTCCCCTTCCGTGAGGCCATGCTCATCCGGTTTAAAATTCAAAATATCGCCTTCCATGATTTCAATTTGAGCGCAGCTGAATTCCGCGTTTAAATCTTCAATGACGCGATGATCTTTTTCCACGGCAATCACTCTGGCGCCAGTTTCTAATAGCGCTCGGGTGAGATTGCCTGTGCCCGGTCCAACTTCCAATACCGTGTCTTCGGCCGTCAGTTCGGCTGCTTTTACAATTTTGGCAATAATACCTTCGTTGACGAGAAAGTTTTGGCCGAGAGATTTTTTGGCGATAATTTTTTCCATTTTAGTCGTAGGAAATTTTTTCTTCGTAATCGCTCATCGGGTCGGCAAACTGGCGGTCCAATAAGTTCTGTGATATTTCATTTAAGAATCTGGACGGCAGATTGACTTCGGTGGTGCCGAAAATATTGCGGTATTTGGCATGGGTCAGAATCAGCCGTTCTTTGGCTCGGGTAATACCAACATAGCAGAGACGGCGCTCTTCTTCCATCTCATGGGGCGCATAAAGCGTACGGGCATGCGGGAAAAGGCCTTCTTCCATACCGATGATGAACACCACCGGGAACTCCAGGCCCTTGGAGGAATGCATGGTCATTAAGGTAATCCGGATAGCGTTATCTTTGATGGCATCGGCCTGCTGAAGAAGCGCGATTTCTTCCAAGAATCTACCACGGCCGGCTTCCGGTTCCAGGACATCATAACCGCGGGCGACGGTGAATAATTCGGAAATGTTTTCCAGACGCGATTCCACATCATCAGCTTTGGCGTTTTTGGCCAAGGCTTGAGCGCGAAGATAGGCTTCGTAATTAATGGTTTCCACGATGTGCTTTAACGTTTTGGTTAAGGTGTGGCTTTCGGCGAATTTACGGAGATCGGTCAGAAGTTTGTGGAAATTTTTCAGAGCCGTGCCTTTTTTGGATTCGCCTTCCTTGGCCACTAATTCAGCCAAGCTTTCAAATAAATCCCCGCCCGACTGAACGACTTCCTCGCCAGAATGACTTTGTCGGGCTGGAGCCGTTCGGGCAGGTTTTTTGCCGACAGCGATAATTTTTTGGTAAGTGGAGTGGCCGATACCTCGCGACGGTACATTGTAGATGCGTTCCAAACTTAAAATATCGGCTGGATTTTGGATTAACTTCAAATAGGCCATGATGTCTTTAATTTCTTTGCGTTCATAGAACTTCAGACCGCCGACGATCTGGTACGGCAAGCCGTGGCTGATGAGCGCTTCTTCCATGGAACGGGATTGAGCGTGAGTGCGGTACAAAACCGTAAATGAATTCAAGCCATAGCCCTTGCGCATGTATTTTACGATTTGAGAAATAATAAAATTGGCTTCGGTCCGCTCATTGAGCGTTTCTTTGACCAATATCTTCTCCCCCGCTTCGTTGTCGGTCCAAAGAGTTTTCGGGAATTGATTCTTATTGTTGGAAATAATATTCTGGGCGGCGGCAAGAATAGTCTGGGTGGAACGGTAATTTTGTTCCAGCATAATGATCTTGGCTTTCGGGTAATCTTTCTGGAAATTCAGAATGTTGCGGATGTCGGCTTCGCGGAAAGCATAAATGGATTGGGCATCGTCGCCGATGGCAAAAATGTTCTTGTATTTGCCGGCCAGAAGCTGAACGAACTGGTACTGGTCGTGGCTGGTGTCCTGATACTCGTCCACCATGATATATTTCCACCAATTTTGATATTTTTTGAGTATTTCGGGGTTTTCTTTGAATATTTTGACCGTCAGCACGATTAAATCGTCAAAATCCAGCGCATTCATTTCTCTCAAGCCGTTCTGGTAATGGCCATACAATTTAGCGATTAGCTTTTCCATGAATTCATGGGGCGCATAATCGTCCGGCCAGATGAGCGAGGTTTTAAGTTTAGAAATCTTGGCGAGCATGCTTCGGGGGTTGTAACGCTTGGGGTCAATCTCCAGATTGCCCATAATCCGTTTCATCATGGAAAGCTGTTCATCCGAATCGCAGATATTGAAATTGGATTGGTAGCCCAGAACATGGATTTCTTTGCGCAGGATCCGCAAGCCTAAAGCATGGAAGGTGCCGATGGTCGGCATCATTTCGGTTTTTGATTTTTTATTCGCCCCCAACAATTTCTGGATGCGCTCCTTCATCTCCCCAGACGCTTTGTTGGTAAAAGTAATCGCTAGGATATTGACCGGGTCAATGCCTTTGTGAATCATCCAAGCCACCCGATGGGTCAAGCATTTGGTCTTGCCTGAACCTGGCCCAGAAATAACCAAAACCGCGCCCTCAATAGTCTTGACGGCCTCAATTTGCTTCTCGTTCAACCCCTTGAGTATAGGATTAGTCATTGGCACGTGCCTATTGTATCACGAAACCAATTTGCAAAATTCCTGTTGGTGGACCCACCGAGAATCGAACTCGGACCTCGGCAATGCGAATGCCGCGTAATACCGTTTTACTATGGGCCCTTATTCCACAATCACCCATTGGGTAATGGATGGCGATTTTTTAATAACTATTTCGTCCCCCTCTTTCAGTTCAAAGAATATATCTTGATTATCGGCATAGACAACCGCTGGACCGCGGGTCAGTTTCAATTTGATGGTTTTCTGATCATCAAGAACCATGTGGTCCATCTGCTCGGTACTGTTGTTGAAGGCTAGGCCGATACCGGTTTCGAAAGTGCTGTCGGTAATGCTCCGGTAATAGGCTGTTGAGCCCAGAGGCGTGGACACCACGATACCGTCACCGATGATGGTATCGCCTAGCTGTCGGTCATCAATCCAGAGCTGATAGCGGATGCCATGGCGCGGATTGGCGTTATGGACGATAACGTCGTTCATACCCGTGATGGTTTTGCCGTCTATTGTCGCCTCAATTTTAATTAACTGCTTTATTTCATAGCTTCCTTGCACTACTTTTTCAAGAACAGCCTCATTGGGAAGTGCTGAACAAACTTTGCAGATCAAACTGTCTTTCAAAACTATTTTCGGAATGCCGGGATACTGAAATTCGGCTTTCATCAACGTGCCGTCTCCGCCGTAACTGATGACGAAATCCAGTTTGTCGTCCGCTAAAGTGAAGCCCGCTTTCTCCGCCAGCTTTTCCGCTTCGGCTTTATTGTTACCGACGATGGCAACGCGCATGACTAGAGGGTTATCGTCCTGAACTTTCTATCCAGAGCCATTATAGGATACAGGTCGGACGGATAAATTTCAACTAATTTAATTCTATGTTTTCGACAAATATTCTTCTTAACTTTTACTTCTCTGTCATATCGAGGGCTGTCTTTTGCGAGACCAAAATATTCTACAAATATTTTTCCATCCCCTATTCCCCAGTCAGCTTTGTGGTTAGTGCTTGGATATTTTGCGTTTCGTGTGTGAGAGATATTATTTTTACTAAGCCAGTTGTCGATAATTGCTTCGGATACAGAATCACAAATATGACCGTCATGGGCCTTGGTTCGAGTTCGTTTGTACATACGATGATCATCTGAACGATGAGGTTCCAGGCCTGCGGCGAGGACGGCATTATTCCAAGAGCCAAACATGCCTGCGCATTTATCAGATATATGTTTTAACTCTCTCTTTGCTGGCGGTCTCCCTAACTCTTTTGTGGCCTTTTGAATAGCGAGAATAATCTCCTCTTTTGTATAGGTGAATCTTTCTTTGTACGCGAATGACCGAGAACATTCTAGAGAACAATAGAAAGACCCTGTTCTTCGGTGCATTTTTGTACAAGTTGGATTCTTGCATGGTCTCAATGGATATTTTGGATATTTTTGGTTATTTATAATGGCAGCACAAGATTTAGAACAAAAATTATGATCTAGGACGGCGTGTTTAACACGATAGAATTTATTATTACAGTTCTTGTTTCCACAGATCAACCACTTTCCTGTCTTTTTAAATTTAGACAAACATTCTGGAGAACAATAAAAATTGTGACCCAATTCTTTGTTCTCTCGAACGTGAACGTAGTATTTTGGGAATACTTTCCCGCAGTTCCGGCATTTGACATTGACACGATCTCTCATATATGTCGGGCTATCCGAAATTGCATCGGAGCTACACCGACCCGAACGGTGCGTGCTACTGCTACACCATAGCCCGTTTTCATTATCTATTTTATCAGATTTTTAAGGTTTTTGCTAGCTTTTATTTATGTCCTGTGCTTCCGAATCCCCCGCGGGTCTGGCTGGTCAACTTTTTCACTTCCTTCCAATTGGCGCGGGTGAACTTGACCAGTATCCCCTGAGCGACGCGCGTTCCTTTCTCGATGGTGACCGACTTCTTTGTAAAATTATACGCCGGCATTTTGTATTCGTCTTCGTCGCCCCGATAATCCGAATCGCCGATGCCGACACCATGAATGGGCATCAGGCCGAGCTTGTGGGTCGAGCTTCTTGCCGCCACTAAAAGCAGATGATCTTTCGGCGTCTCAATGGCCACGTTCAGGGGAATATAACCAATAGTATTCGGTGCAATAGTTATCTCTTCTCTGGCCGCCAGGTCGAAAGCGGCCGCCCCTTTGGTTTTGTATTCTGGCAGAGGCAATGACTTGTCAAACCGCTTAATCTGAATCTTTTTGGACATGGTATTTTTGCATCATTTCTTTATCTTCGGCTTCCCGGGCCTTTTCTATTCGGTCCAGGGCTTTTTGCAAATCGTCGGCGGTTAACTTATTCAATTCGTGGATTCTCTGGGTCAAGTATTCCTGGGTATTCTTGGCCGGATCGTCCAAAACTTCGGCTAACAGCGAATTGAGGATTAATCCTACCTTGGGACTGCCGGTTATGGCAAGTTCTTTCATGACATCTTCGCCGTTAATCTTGAGCATTTTAACCGAAATCGGGTCGCGGGAAACCTTATCAATGATGTATTTAAGGTGGCGCAGTTTGTAGGGAATGGCTTTGGGCCGGCCCGAACCAACGCGATCAGCCTCGCGGATTTTGAGCAGGTCTTCCACATTTTCCTGGCCGACGTTCACCAAAAGCCGGCGGACCGATGATTCGGTGACTTCGTCCACGCTGTAGTAAAACATATGATACCGAACCAGCTTGATGACCTTTTCGGAAATGTCTTTGGAGAATTTAAGCCGGTCCATAATCTCGGCCACCATACGAGCGCCAATTACCTCATGGCCGTAGAAGGTGGAGTTTTCATGGGTCTCGCCCCGTTTGGAGCGCGGTTTGCCGATATCGTGAAATAACGCGGCCAAGCGGACCGCCAAAGAATATTTCTTTTCGGCGGTGTATTTAAGAGCTTGAGTAGCATGTTCCCAGACGTTGTAGATATGATGCAAGTTCTGATCCACACCCACTCCTTCCACTAATTCAGGGATGATATATTTCAAAAGGCCGGTTTCTTCCAAAAGAAGCATGCCGGCATAGGCATTATCGGCTTCGATTATTTTTACAAACTCGTCGCGGATGCGTTCTTTGGAAATCGCCCGCAACCATTCGGCATTTTTTACAATCGCCTCTTTGGTCTTGGCTTCAATTTCAAATCCCAGCGTGGCGGCAAAGCGGACAGCCCGAAGCAGACGCAAAGCGTCTTCATCAAATCTTTTTTCGGCGTCGCCAACAGCTCGGATGATTTTATTTTGATTATCTTTCTGCCCTTGGAACGGATCAACGATATCGCCCTCAAGACTCATGGCTATGGCATTGATGGTAAAGTCCCGGCGCGAAAGATCGTCTTCCAGTTTGTCGGCAAATTTCACGCTGTCAGGATGGCGTTTGTCGGTGTATTTGCCTTCAATGCGGTAAGGCGTCACTTCCACCAGCGCCAAGGCCGGATCTTGAGAACCGGTCTTGATGGCCACCGTGCCGAAGGTGTTTTCATAAACATGTTCCGGAAACAGGGCCTGAATTTTCTCCGGCGCGGCGTTAGTGGTGACATCCCAATCCTTCGGTTCTTTATTGAGCATCAAATCGCGGACGCAGCCGCCTACGGCGTAAGCTTCCAGACCCTCTTTTTGGAAGGTTGTAAGAATAGATTTTATTTCCGACGGTAGTCGCATAAATGTTTGTGCCCCCGCTAAGAGTCGAACTTAGATTTGAAATTTAGGAAATTCCTGTCCTATCCGTTGAACGACGAGGGCAAGTTATTTTTAAACTTGTCCTCTATCATGCCATAAATACCATCTAATCTCAAGGATTATCAACTTAATGCAGTTGAACATAGATAAGGTCTATAGTACAATACTGATATGCATGATTTTCGTAATAAAGCAGTGGTTTTGAGAAAACAAGGGAAAACATATTCAGAAATCGGGTCTTTGCTCCCCAGAGTTTCAAAAAGCACGCTCTCCTACTGGTTGAGCAACTTAGAATTGTCCCAAAAACAAAAAGAAAAATTATCCCGAAATGTAAATAAAAAATTAATAAAAGCGCGTATTCAGTCCATCTTGGTGCAAAAGAACAAAAGAAAAAAATATTTTGATAATATAGAGAATGATAATTTAGATTTTATTAATCTGTTAAATAATAATAAAGAAGCTGCCAAATTGGTTTTGGTGGCTCTGTATCTGGGCGAAGGGACAAAAAGTATGAGAGGAAGTTTGCGACTGGGCAATTCAGATCCGGGAATCATCAAACTTTTTCTAAAGTTATTGCGATCCTGTTATGTTATCGATGAAGCAAAATTCAGGATTACGGTTTTATGTCGTGCCGACCAGGACATAAAAGCCCTAGATAAATTTTGGGTTCGAACAACCGGTATTGATAAAAAACAATTTTACAAAGCAAGAGTTGATGCAAGAACTATTGGTAAACCGTCTAAAAAATTAGACTACAAGGGAGTATGTGTGATAGATTACTTCTCAGCAAGCATATTTCACGATTTACTTACATTGGGCAAAATGATGAGTAAATAGATGGGCCGTTAGCTCAGCTGGTAGAGCGCTTCGATGGCATCGAAGAGGTCAGCGGTTCGAGCCCGCTACGGTCCACCAAATGAGATTACCGAAACATGTAGCAATTATTCCCGATGGCAACAGACGCTGGGCCCGGAAACAAAATCTCAGGGCCTTTTTTGGCCATGATGCCGGCGCCGAAACAAGCGAGGGAATTTTAAAATCGGCGTTGGAACTTAAAATCCCCTATCTGACCATGTGGGGTTCATCGTTGGGTAATATTAAAAAACGTCCAGCCGTGGAAGTTAAATATTTATATTCAGTTTTTGAAAATCATTTTAAGAGATTACTTAAGGATAGCACCGTGGATGATTACCAAGTAAGAGTCCATGTTTTGGGCCGCTGGTCAGAATTCTTTCCCGAACGGCTAAAAAAAATAATCCGCGAGGTCGTTGATAAAACCGCTTCCTATAAACGCCATCACCTAACGCTTTTAATGGCTTATGACGGTTTGGATGAAATGAAAGAGGCCATACAAAATATAACCAAACAAAAAATCCAGAATCCTAGCCTAAAAATTACCGACCAAACAGTTAAAAATAATCTTTGGACTAAAGATTTACCTCCGGTTGATTTGGTAATTCGAACCGGCGGCGCCCCTCATTGGTCAAGCGGTTTCTTAATGTGGGACGTAGCCGACGCCAAGTTATTTTTTACAGAAACCCTGTGGCCTGATTTCTCGGTTAAGGAATTCAAATCCGCATTAGAATCTTACGGCCAAGAAAAACGCCGTTTCGGCAAATAGCCGCCACCATTACTTGACATAGACTAAAACATCCTCTAAAATCGGGCCAGTTCCCGTGTCCCTAATCTAGTGGGCACATTCAAAGGAAGGAGGAAAAGCCATGAAGCCCACCTTGAAAGTATCACCGAGATCGGATGAGCTTGTAAGTCTTCGCAATCGTAAGAACGTGCTCCTGAGGCGCAGGCCATCCGACGAAAGTAATCGGGAAGCCGAGCAACTAGTCCGGGAGATGACTGCTTACCGGCGCGAACTCGAGAATCCGGAACTTGCGGATGCAGTAATGGCAATGGAAATCGAGCTTTTCGAACACTTTCCTGGGATAGATCCTGACGTCCAATCATAGGAGGCCCAATGTCCCAATCCTTTCCCGGAAGAAATTCCGGAAAACGCCAGCCAGTTGCCCTACCCGGTACAACTGCTGGCGTTTTATCTTACTCTAATATCCCGAGTTCTTTGAGAGTGGATTCAAAAAGGCGGACTGCGCGGAGAGCTTCGGCATGGCGGAGAAAATAATTGGGATCGTGAGCCAAATGGTTGCGGATCTTGTGAGCTTCCCAGAGGTCATCAATGGACAGGAGTTTGGTTTTATCGATATTCATCAGGCGATCCCCCATCGTGTCGCCCGGGAAATAATTTTTTAAAACATTATCCACGATGGTGTCGGCTTCAATCACGGCAAACTTCCATTCGCCTTCATGGATAGAATCAATATGGCGCAGAATATCATTCCACTGGTCTTTCAACGGACTACCGCCGACGGCTTGAGCCGGTACGACTTCTTGGCTGGCTATTTTTTCATCAAATTCTTTGCGCTTAATCACTAAGTAAACGGCGGCAGCGCCAAAAACAATCGTGATAATCGCCGAGAAAACTTCAATAAAATGAACTAATGGAGAATCTAGAAAGGCATTCTGGAAATTAACAGCGATATCGGCCATATTAAAACTACCGACTTGACCAGAAGTCCATTGATAGAGCGCGAATAGAAATTGGTTATAGATTTGGTCCATCCCGCACATAAACGCTATCCCAGGCTTTCCGTCAAGCGTTCCTTGAGACGTCGAAAAGTCTGTCCATAGTGTTTTAACTTTAATTATCTATTTCGTGCATCTTTTTCTGACAAGTAAGTTTCGTAGTACACCAATCTCCACGGCGTATACTTCTTCGTAGATTTAGAGACGCCTGAGTTATGTTCCAATACCCTTCGTCGAATATTATCCGTAATCCCGATGTATAGCTTATCAAATTTTACACTCTTTAACACATATACATGGAACATATATAGCGTTTATGTGCGGGATTTCAAAGCTTGTTCAAGTTGATGCGCGACACGTAATAGGGTGGATTCATCAAATGGTTTGCCGATAATCTGTAATCCAACTGGCATTTTACTGACTGAACCTAAACCACAAGGAATCGAGATGCCTGGCAGTCCGGCCAGATTCAAGGGCACGGTATAAATATCCTCTAAGTATAACGCTAATGGGTCGGAAACCTTCTCCCCTATCTTGAAAGCGGTGTGGGGTGCTGTCGGTCCGACAATAACATCAACTTTTTTAAACGCCTCATCAAAATCTTTTTTAATAAGCGCGCGGACTTTTTGGGCTTTCAAATAATAAGTGTCATAGTAACCGGATGATAAGGCATAAGCGCCGAGCATAATCCGGCGAACCGGTTCTGGCCCCAGACCCTCGGTGCGGGATTTAAAATAGGTGTCAATCAGGTTTTCGCCATTTTGAACCGAATGGCCATAACGGATACCGTCAAAGCGCGCCAAGTTAGCCGAGATTTCACTGGGCACGGCAATATAATAAGCGGCCAGAGCGTATTCAAAGTTCGGCAGAGATATTTCTTTAATTTTACAGCCGAGCTCCTTTAGTTTAGCAATGCCTGATTTTACTCGCTCTTCAACTTCGGCTGAAAGTCCGGTGCCGAAAAATTCTTTCGGCACGCCGACGGTCAAACCTTTGATGGAATCATTAAGAGTGGTGGTAAAATCTGGCACTTCATTGTTGACCGTCGTGGAATCAAAAATATCGTGGTCACAGAGCTCGTTTAAAACAATAGCCGCATCTTCCACGGTTTTGGTTAGCGGGCCAATCTGATCAAACGATGAAGCCATAGCAATCAAACCGTGTCGCGAAACTCGGCCATAAGTTGGTTTTAGTCCGACAATACCGCACATCGCCGCCGGCTGGCGGATAGAACCGCCAGTATCGGAACCTAAAGCAAAGACAGCTAAATCCCCGGCCACAGCCGCGGCCGAACCGCCGGAAGAACCGCCCGGGATACGGGTAGTATCCAGCGGATTTTTGGTCGGGCCGTAAGCCGAATTCTCAGTGGAACTGCCCATGGCGAATTCGTCCAGGTTTGTTTTGCCCAAAATCAGAGCGCCGGCCTTTTTTAATTTAGTGACGGCGGTGGCGGTATAGGAAGCGATATAATTTTCCAGAATTTTAGAACCGGCAGTCGTGCGGGTGCCTTCAATGAGCATATTATCTTTGATAGCGCAGGGTATGCCAGCTAAAGCCCCCTCTTTGGTTATCGGACCCGGTTCATTAAAAGGAGTTAAGTAAGCAAAAATCTCTTCGTTCTTTTCCTGGATCTTTTTATGGTAATGGGAAAATAATTCTTCCGCCGAAAAATCGCCTCGGTTGAGGCCGGCTCGGGCTTTTACAATAGTCAGGTTTTCGGGGATCATTTCTTAAGAATGGATTTAACTTTCACAAATCTTTCTTTGCGAGCCGGCGCTTGGCCGATCAATAATTCTTCCAATTTTTCGGTCATCGGAAATTCTTGGCGCGGTTCATCGCTTCGAGTGGCGTTTACCAATCCCGTCGTCTGATAAAGCGGTTCCACAGAACTGGTGTCAACTTTGTTCAGTTTTTCCATGTAATCCAAAATCGCCGAAAGGTCTTTCTTCAGCGTTTCTCTTTTCTCAGGGGCCACGTTTACTCTCGCCAGTTTAGCAATATGGTCCAGTTCTTTATCGGATAGCATCTGATTAAATTAGCATGATTAACCGATCAGCTCAAGGAATTCTTTTTCGTTCATGATCTTCACGCCGAGTTTTTTAGCTCGGTCGTATTTTGAACCGGGCTCGGAACCGGCCACAACATAGGAGGTTTCTTTGCTGACCGAAGAAGAAACTTTGCCGCCCAAGGCGCGGATGCGCTGGCCGGCTTCTTCACGGCTCATGGTCTCGAGCGTACCAGTCAGAACAAAAGTCTGACTGTGGAGCTTACCTTTGGGCGCGCCTTTGTCGGATAAAACATTCACACCTGCTTTTTCAAACTTTTTTAAGATATTGCGATGATATGGCTGTTTAAACCATTCAATAATGCTGTGAGCGACCACTGGACCGACGTCTTCAACAGTTGTCAGTTCTTCTTCGGTGGCCGAAGAAATTTTGTCCAAAGTATGGAAATGTTGGGCTAAAACACGGGCGGTCTCCTCGCCCACATGAAGGATGCCTAAGGCATAGACAAATCGCGACAGAGGCACTTCTTTGCGTTCAGCAATGGCCTTAATGACATTGGCGCTGGAAACTTCAGCGAAGCGATCCAAATTTTGAATATCTTCCACTTTGAGCGTAAATAGGTCGGCGTAATCCTGAACCAGACCGGCATCCATCAGGGCATCAACGATGGCCGGACCGACGCCGTCAATATTCAGGGCATTGCGGGAACAGAAATGATAAATCGTTTCGCGCTGTCGGGCGGGACAATCGGTATTGGGGCAATAAGACGCGACTTGGCCGGCATCTTTTTTAATCGGCGTATTGCAAACGGGACATTTTTTGGGAAGATGAAAGTCTTTCTCTTGACCAGTTCTAAGTTCGGTCAAGACGCTTAAAATATCCGGAATAACATCTCCGGCCCGGCCAACCATGACCGTGTCCCCTATTTTCACGCCCAGGCGTTTAATTTCATCCATATTATGAAGCGTGGCCCGGCTGACAGTCGTGCCACCTATTTGAACTGGACGCAAATGAGCAACTGGCGTAAGCGTTCCTGTCCGCCCAACTTGAACCTGAATATCTTCAACGACAGTTTTGGCTTCCCGAGGCGTGAATTTATAAGCAATGCCGCCGCGGGGCGCTTTACCGACAAAGCCAGCCCGTTCATAAAGTTGAAGATTATTTATAGAAACAACAATGCCATCCAATTCATAATCCAGTTTCTCTCTTCCTTTTTCCCAATGATCGCGGAAATTTTGGATCTCTTGGGCCGATGAAACAACCTGGCTGTTTGGGTTTGTTTTTATTCCCCACTCGTTCAAAGCATCATATTTTTCTTTTTTGGTTTTGAATTTTCTATCATCGCCGACCAAGTCGTAAGCGTAAAAATTCAGTTTACGACTGGCCGTGATAGCCGGATCAAGCTGACGGAGCGAACCGGCAGCGGTATTGCGGGGATTGGCGTATAATTTCCCGCCCTTCTTTTCCTGCTCCTTATTTATTCTGGCAAATTCTTTTTTGGTCAGGAAAACTTCACCTCGAATATATAGCTCGCCTTTAGGCGATCCCTTCAATTCTAACGGGATAGCTTCAATGGTTTTTATATTTTGGGTGATGTCTTCGCCGATAAGTCCATCTCCCCTAGTCGAGCCCTGTACAAATTGGCCGTCAACATATTTTAATTCCACCGCTAAGCCGTCCATTTTCAAATCACATAAAAATTCAGATACTTGTTTGATGTCTAAATTAGCCAATCTTTCCAGCCATTTTTCCACGTCTTCCTGAGAGAAAGCGTCGTTGAGAGAAAACATCCGGGCCACATGCTGGACTTTTTGAAATTGTTTAAGGGGTTGGCCGCCGACTCTTTGAGTTGGAGAATTGGTACCAGCCAAATCTGGGAATTCTTTTTCTAAATTTGCTAGTTCATGAACAAGAGAATCATAAGCGGCGTCGGAAATTTCCGGCGCATCAAGCGTGTGATAAAGATACTGATGATGACTGATAAGCGAACGCAGTTTAGTGATGCGCTCTTTGGCTTCAGATTTATTCATGGCTGGATGATTATTCCGTGGTTACCTCCAGAGAACGGCTGACATTGCGATACGTGCCAACGGCTTGGTTATTTAATGGTAGAGCTGTGCAATTCGCGGCCGCTGGGGGGCTTGTGGGCAAGATTCTATAGGTGGCGCCGTTGGACATCACTGGTGGCGGTAGGACCGGGTTACCGCGGTTAGTGTAGATGCACCACTCCAAAGCGCTGTCAGCGGCATAAATAGCTCCAATTGAGCCGGCCCCGGCATCATTCACGGCTCGGAGCTTGGGCAAGTAAATACCGGCTAGGGCCAGGGTTATGGCCAGCATACTCCCCAACATCAAGACCGTAAATATGATGACGGAGCCCTTTTGGTTCCCGGGTAGTAGAAGTTCGAGTCGGCTCCGCCGTCGGGAAATGCTCGAACTTTCACTACCGGGGTTGTGGTTAGAATTCAGTTTGAACATCGCGGGAAGAGACTGTGGTCTCAAAACTAGTGGTTAATATTTCTCGGCCGGTTTTATTTTGAATAGAAGCCAGAATAGCTACTCTGGCCTGCTGGGCATCAGCTGGTCCCGAACCCATAACACAGAAATTCAATCGTGAAAATGCGACCGTAGATGAACTTAGATCGGTAACCACGCCTTCCGCGGTGCGTTGGAGAACGCCATTGTTCAACGAGTAGACCACTGGGCCGTTAACGGGGTGAATAATGGACAGTGAAGTGGCAGTGCAATTCAAAGAATCTTGATTTTGGATTTGGCTGACGCGAATTTCGCGCGACATCAGTTCCATGATAAAAAGACCGTTCTCTTGAATTTTTTGGGAGGCAAAAGCTCGGCGTTCCAGGGCTAAAATTTGGACGAACAATCCGCTTACGACAATAGCGATGATAGAAAAAACAAAAGCCGATATGATAACCTCGACCAAAGTGAATCCTTTTTGGGAATTTAAATTTCTAGACATTATCTCCAATTAAACAAATGATCTTCGGCCGTGATGGACTTGGCATCGTTAGACCGTCCCAGCCAATTGATTTGACTGACAACCTTTAATTCGCCCGCATTAACTTTTGTAATCGTGATGGTCCGGCTGAATTTAGAGGGTGTCCCGCCCGAGTAAGTATATTGTCCGTTATTTAGATTAAGGGCAGGATTGCTGCCAAGCGAAAGCAAGACTGTCGAATTCCACTCCACTCGGTAATCGCCGTTACTTAAACCAAAATCGAAAGCCCGGTTATTGAACCAATTGGTGTCGCGCACCGCCCGGATAACCTCTATCCCCTCCTGAGCCAGCCCGGAGGCCACCAGGTTATCTTGAACTGTTGCGCTGACCCTGGCGGCGCTGGTGGAAAGATTAAGAATCGGAATAAGAGCCACAGTTAAAATAACTAGCGAGACAAGTGTCTCGACTAGAGTAAATCCCTTTTGATTATTTAAAAATTTAAACATTATTGGACTTCAATTTTCCCTGACGGATAAACATAGACTGTCCGGCAATTTTGAGGGCAAACTCCGCCGATGGATCTGATTTGGATAGTAATTGGGGGTTGATTGAGCGAGGCGTTGTTGTTCAGGTACGTTTTTGGATTAGGGGGCAGAAAGAAAATATCGTTGAATGGCGCGGTGAATTGTATATTAGGGTCACTGAATGATTGGATTCCGAGTAGGGCGTCTCTTCCGGCTTGATAATTTTTATTGGCAATACTCGAACAGACCACGGTCGATGCGTCTTGGCCGACATAGATGATAAATTGAGTCGGTGAAACATAATGAAGGCCGTAACCACAAGGATTATAACCGGCATAGAGAGTACTAGAAACAGCTTTGGTCTGGGCTTCGCGAACAGCCGCCATAATCAAATTGGCGCTCTGGTCGATATCAATTCTGGTCCGGGAAAAATTAATAATGAGTGCCGTACTTAAAAATCCAATAATTGCCGCGACCACACTCATTTCGACCAGTGTAAATCCCGTCTGCCTATGCAGGCTGGAACTATTGGAAAAATTTAGCCAATGGAAGTATTTCATGATAAAAAATAATAGAAAGAATGGTGGCCAGAGCAAGAAACGAACCTAATGGAATGGCATCTTGAAGCGCGGCCTTTTTCAGGGCCAGAAGAATGATAGAGACAATGGCCGCTAGCCACACACCTCCGACAATGGCCAAGAATCCAAATGGATATCCCAGAATCAAGCCTATTAAAATTGCCAATTTTACATCGCCAAAGCCCATTTTTTTGCCACGGGATACTGTGTAAAGTATAGCAAAAAGACCGGCCGAAAGTAATGCGGTTAAGAAGTATGAAAACGGGTTGACAGCTTTAATCAGGTCGTAAATCGCATAAACTATAATGGCCGGGAAAATTAATACATCAGGGAGAACTAAATAGAATAAGTCAAAAAAGAACAGGCTAGTTAAAATCAGGAGTGCGAACACAGTCATGACTACTTCAAGGCCTAATAATGGCTGGCGAACGGCGAAAAAAAGGGCCAGCACAGTAGCGGTACTGATTTCAACTACTGGGTATCTAATATGAATTGGAGTATGGCAATACCGGCATCGGCCTTTAAGGACGATAAAACTTAAGACTGGGATTAGGTCGTACCAAGCCAGAAGATGGTGGCAATCCCGGCAATGGGATCGTCCGCCGATACTCTTCTCTTCGGGCAAGCGCCACAGGAGCACGTTTAAAAAACTGCCCCAAATCAATCCGCCAATAACAGAAAGAATGATTGCCGAATTCATTAATATCTATCTTAACACAAAACCCCCGCTTCCGCGGGGGTTTTTAGAATATGATTTATTGTTGACCCTGGTCGTAAATACAGTCAGAAGGAGTAACAGTCGGACAACCGGCACCGTCATTATCAACACCGGTATCAAGCCCGCCATTGCTACTAGGCAGGACTCCGCTCCAGCCAGTCGAATTAATATCACTGTCAGATTTTAAGGCTTGTGCTCCCTGCTCAAGTTTGGCCCAGACTTGGAATTTTGTCGGCTTAGTCAAATCAGTTCCCGAATAGTCGTATCCATAGTCGCTGCCACTGAGTGGGTCTACTGGCATATGAACTAAATATCTTGGCACAACCTTAACATCTGTTTTCATGACGGCCATGCTTTCAGCTGGGTAGTGTCCATTATCATCGAAATAGAGTTCGGCTGAAGTTCGGATTTGGTTAACATCAGCAATACGTTTGGCATCGCGAGCGCGCTGACGGGCCACGTTGAGCTGTAAGAGGAGCAAAGTGGCTAGAACACCGATAATGGCGATAACCACGAGCAACTCAACCAAGGTAAAACCTCGGGAGAGACGAAACGATTTTTTAGTAAACACGGATGAGTTTGCTTAATTTATTGCCTTCATTATATGACACGTTTCAAAGAGTACAAGCTTAGATATCAACACTAAGATTGGTCTTAGCCGGATCCGACCAGACTGTAAATCGGCAAAAGGATGCTTGAAACAAGAATAGCCACCGCAAATCCGAGAACCAACACCAAAATCGGTTCAATAAGCTGAGTGATACTGCCGATAGCCGTTTCCGATTCGGATTTATAAAACTTAGAAATATGCTCGAGCATGTAGTCGAGTTTGCCGGTCCGCTCCCCGATGGCCACCATCGAGCTGAATAATGCCGGCATTTCTTTATGCTGACTAAGAATTTCGGAGATACTGCCCCCACTGCGGACATTTTCTTCAGAGGCCAGAATGATTACTCGGTAATTCTCGTTGCCGACCAGGTCGGCCGTTATTCTCAAAGCGTCGAGAATCGGCAATCCAGATTTAATGAGCGTGGACAGGCTTTCGGCCATGCGGGCCAGATAAAGATTCTGAACAACTTTTCCGAGAGAAGGCATGTTAACCAAAAAGTTATCCCGCCAGATCTTGCCTCGGGGTGTTCTCAAAAATCGAGTGATAAGGAATCCGCCAATAATCAAAACTGCCAAGATATAATAGAGGTAATCATTAAGAAAGGCTGTTCCAGCCATAAGCATGCGGGTGGTAAAAGGTAAATTAGTGACACCCGAATCTTCGAAAACGCTGAGTAATTGAGGCAAGACATAAATACCCATAATCAGCGCGACAATAATCAGCGCGGAAACCACGAAAGCCGGATAAACCAATGCCCCCCGGATTTTGGAGTTAATACTCTGGCTGCGTTCCAGATAATCGGCGAGATAAGATAATGAACCTTGGAGTTTACCCGAAGCTTCTCCTGCTTGGACAAGTTTAACAAAAAAGGTGGTGAATACTTTGGGGTGATCGCCCAGGGCCGCCGAAAGCGATGATCCGCCTTCGACGCTTTGAGCGACGTCCATGACGATTTTCTTTAATCCAGGTTTCTCGGTTTGTTGAGCCAGGGTGCGCAGACCTTCGGCCAGAGGCATGTCGGCTTCAATGAGAGTGGAAAGCTGGCGCGTAAAGACAACAATATCTTTTGTTTTTATTCTTGAAAGAACTTGGTTCAGGTCTTTGGAAAGCACATCTTTCTTAAGAATCGTTAGTGATAAAACCACCAGCTGTTTATTGTGGAGGATTGAAACAGCTTCATCTTGAGAAGGAGCGTCTATTATCCCCTCCACAATCTGGTTGACGGTATTTTTAGCTTGATATTTATATTCCATGATTGTGATTACGTAAATTATCCGGGTTTATCGAGTAAAATTCGGCTCGCTCAAGGCTGATTTCTTTTCGTCTGACTAAATCGGCTAATGATTTATCCATAGATATCATACCAATATTCTGATTAGTCTCAATGGTCTGATCGAGTTGTCTGGGTTTATTATCCCGGATAAGAGCCCGGACGGCGGCAGTGGCGATCAGAATTTCTACCGCCGGGACGAGACCGCCCTGAATCCGAGGCACCAGGCGCTGGGAAATAATACCGGAAATAGTCGAGGCGAGCTGGTTGCGGATCTGGGGTTGCTGGCTGGGTGGGAAAGCATCGATAATCCGTTCAATGGTTTGAGAAGCGCTGTTAGTGTGAAGACTAGAGAAGACCAAGTGGCCGGTCTCGGCGGCGGTGGCGGCGGCGCTCATAGTTTCATAATCTCTCATGTCGCCGATCATTAACACGTTGACATTTTCCCGAAGCGAAGAGCGGATGGCCTTACTGAAAGAAAGCGTGTCTTGATAAACTTCCCGTTGGTCAACAATGCTTTTTTCCGGCGTGAAGATATACTCAATCGGGTCTTCGATCGTAATAATCTTCTCGCCCCGTTCTCTGTTGACGGTGTTTAAAAGGCTGGCCAAAGTGGTTGATTTGCCTTGGCCATTAGGCCCGACCACTAGCACAAACCCTTGTGAAAGTTTGGTAAAAATATTCAGTATCGGCGGCAGGTTGAGTTCAGCCAAGGTTTTAATCTGTTCTGGAATAAGCCGGAGTGTGGCCGCGTACGAGCCTCGGGACTGGTAAACATTGGCGCGATATCGGCTCCCGTTAATTTCAATCGAGAAGTCGACTTCTTTTTCCGAAAGGAAGCGGGTCTGGCGTTCAGGGCCAAGAATGGTAGAAATGACTTCTTTTAGTGTTTCTGTACTCAAAATGCCGTAGTTTATAAGAGGCACTAACCGGCTGTCTACGCGAAGTGTCGGATAAGCTGATGGAGAAAGATGCAAATCTGAAGCGCCGTTTTGGGCAGCCACAGTGAGGAGTTCTTCGATATATTTTTGAGGATTTTCCATAATACAGATTCGGTTAAGCGCTCTCCCCGGCTTGGGCCACTTCCAATAATTCTTCCAGCGAGACAATCCCCCTTAAGACTTTTAAGATACCGTCCTGATACATGGTAATCATCTCTTGACGCTTGGCTTCTTCCCGCATCGCTGATTCGGATATATTACCCAGAATTATTTTTTCGAATTCTGTCGTCATTTCAAGCATTTCAAAAATACCGAGCCGGCCCTTAAAGGCCTTGCCGCCGCATTGTTTGCACGGGTTTTCCAGGTTGGGTTTATAGATAGTGTAGCCGTCTTTAGACAGAAACTCTTTTTGATAAGAAATGGGCATGTCTTTTAAGGCGGTTTCAATAATCACCGTCTCGGCCGGATTGGCTTTGGTTTGAAGCTTGCAATCGGCGCATAATCGGCGGAGCAAACGCTGAGCAGCAGCGACATTTAAGGTTGATGGAATAAGATAATTTTCTACGCCCATATCCACGAGACGGGGTACCACGCCGATGGCATCATTGGTGTGAAGAGTGGAAAGCACGATGTGGCCGGTTAAAGCGGCTTGAGTGGCCAAAGAGGCTGTTTCTTTGTCTCGAATTTCTCCGACCATAATCACGTCAGGGTCTTGGCGGAGAATATGGCGCAACCCAGAAGCGAACGTATAGCCGATTTCTTCGTGGATTTGAGATTGGTTCACGCCGTCGACATAATATTCAATCGGATCTTCCAGGGTAACGATGTTCAGGTCGTCGGTATTAATACGCTTAAGCATGCCGGCCAAGGTAGTTGATTTTCCGGAACCGGTCGGGCCGGTAATCAGAATTGAACCGAATGGTTTGGCCATAGCCCGGACGATCACTTCCAAATTTCTGCCATCCAAGCCAAGATCAGGTAATTCGATTGAACCTGACAACGGGTCCAAAATACGCATGACCACTTTTTCTCCGTTTTTGGTCGGGAACGTCGAAACACGAAAGTCCACTTTGCGTTCATTGAGGCGGGTGGAGAAACGGCCGTCTTGGGCCAGACGAGTTTCATCTATTTTTAAGTCGGAAAGAATCTTAATGCGCGTCACTACTGCCGGGGCTAAGTTCTTGGGAAGGGTGAGGGCAATAACCAGAATGCCATCAATACGAAATCTAACGCGGACCCGGTCTTCAAAGGGTTCAATATGAATATCTGAAGCTCGCGAATCGACGGCGTGCCTGATAATAACGGCGACAATCTTGGTCACCGGCGCTTCGGCGGTAATTTCTTCTAGGCTTTGACCTGGTGCAGCGGTAACTTTTTTATCAAACTCATCGTTTAGAGATTCTATAGCCTGGCCTACTTCTCCTGAAAGAGTTCGGTAGTTTTGAACGATAGCATCAAAATCTTTGTAATTAATGACATATTTCTCAAGAGTGAGGCCTTTGTCCGTGGCGACGAACTTCAGAGCTTCCAGAGCCTCAACGTCTTCCGGGTTGATAATGCCAATCCTAAGGATTGAGTTTTCCTTGCCGAAAGGCGTGATTTTGTAAAAATTGACCACGCTTTCACTGACGTCTTTGAGAGCTTCGTGGCTAAGCTCAATTTCCGCCAGATGCATGACTGGCAATCGATAGAGCTTTGATTTAAGCGTGGCCAGATCATCATCGGAAATGATGCCTTGCTCGATTAAAATTCGTCCCAAGTCCTTCCCCTCTTTCTTGACCGTGGCTTCTATGCCAGCGCCCTGTTCGGGCGTAATAATTTTAGCCTTAATCAGTTCCTGAAATAGGGTGGTGGGTATTTGCTGGGGCATGAGATGTTTCCCAACGAAGCTAGCTATCTGATAGCGACGCTGAGTTGCTAGAAACTTGTCACCCGCCCAAATTTTACGAAGTAAAACTTAGGCGGGTAAGCTTTTGTAACCAATCGCTACACTCCTGGACAAAAGCTTACTGGGCAAACAAATCTTTCTTGCCAGTGACGCCAGGGTTGACCGGCGATTCACCGGAAGTAATGAGACTCTTGTAAGCTGGGTCGTCCAAAACTTTAAAATCTATTTTTAAGTTTTTAAAAGCCGATAAACCGTCCTTGTTACTGATAAGAGGCGCCGGGGTTGAGACCTCGAACGGTTTAATCCATTGGCTGTATGCGATATATCCGCCGACTAAGCCGGCCAAGACAATAAGGGCGACATAAAGTTTTGAAGATGATGGCGAGGTCGTCATTTTATATAATAAGCGTTGCCTTTAATCTGGAAACCGATGATGGGAGAATTTTCAGCCGTCGGACTGGCGTCTATAGAAACAATATCAATCAGACGGATATTTCTCTCCAGAGCCATTAAGAAAGATTTGAAGGCCAGATAACTGCCACTGAGTCCGAGATCAACGGGTTGTCTTTGGTAGGTGTTGGCCTCTGGGTTTGAATTTCCGCTCAAAGTAATAGTTGTGAGTTGGAGGCCGTTTTGAGTAGCCAGAGCTTGAATGGATGAGACCAGTTCCGGCGCACTTTTTTTAGCCGGGATGATAGACGTGAAACGGGTTATGTCGGTGGCCCTGGTTGCATATTCTTTGGCCATGTCATTAATTTTATTGATTATGGCCTGGCGGTCGTTTAGAAGAGTGGCTCGTTCAGTTAAGGCATTGCGTTGGTCCATGACATTGTCATAGGTTGGCAACAAAAATGTCCAGAAAATGATTCCGGCTATAGCTATAAGAAAGGCTCCGATATAGGTGCGGGGTAAACTCATTGGTTTGTTAAGAATTTTGCGGGGTCAAATCCAACTCTAATATTGAAATCAAGCTTGCCGGAGGTAAGAGCATTAACCCCGTCGAGAGAGATGTCTTTAATCGCATCATCGGCCACAAAGGCGGCTAATTGTTTGGCAATCGTGGTGTAATTATCGCTCGTGGCCCGGATATGAAGACTGTTTTCGCCCAAGGTAGCTGAAAATGATTTAAATTGAACATTGCTTTGGAGCGCGGATTCTATTTTAGAAAGTCCGACCGACCAGTAGGTATGGTTTTTGAGAATCTGACTGGTAATACTGAGCTGTTTGGCCAAAGTAATTAAATTCTGTTCCGCTTTGGCGTCGCGTTGTTTTTCCAGAGCCGTTATTTGGTCATCATCGGCCTTAATTTGATTGGTCAAACTTCCGCTATAAATCCATAATCCTCCCGCCAAAACCAACACCAGCACAATAAGAATAGCGCCTGTGTAAATCAGCCTGTTCTCTCCTGGAATCTTAACGTCAATCCTCTTTCTGTTCTCAGGGAGTAATTGTATTCCGCCTTTATCAGCCACCGGGATAGTAGAAATTCGACCTGCACCACCGTTTTCTTAGGTGAGCCACAGCTTACGAATCTCTAAATTGTTATAGCCAGATGTGATGTTACGAATGGCGCTAAAGAAAACCAGTCGAATTTTCACTACCCGGCCATTATTAAAAAGTAAACCGACTCTCACTACTACATTATATCTCATTACTCCACTTTAACGTCTTATATTATCAACACGGCTCTATATATCTCGCATAGCCAGACCGGCGGCGACGGCAAAAGTACTGGCCAGTTCCCCGATGGCCGGGGCCAGACCCTGTGGATAGACAATGCGGGCGAAAGCATTGCCGGCGAAAACTTCTTGGCCCAGTTTCTGTTTAAAATAATTCAAGAAGTTGGGCATATTAACCATGCCCCCGACCAGCAAAATACGAGCCACTTTTTCGTTTTGGGAATTTTCAAATGAACTGATGGTCTTTTTAGTTTCAAAAGCCATCATATCAATCAAAGTGCTCATGGCTTCATTGATAATGTTTTCGTCGGCTTGCTTCATCCCCAGGCACTTTTTGAGGTCATCGGCTTTATCCAGGCTGATGTTCAATGAGCGGGAAATGCTCTTGGTAATTTCAAATCCGCCCACTTCATAATTGTGCGAAAGGCGTTCGTAACCCTTACTGACGACGACAATGGACGTGCTGCGGCCGCCGATATTAACGATGGCCGTCGGCGCAAGATCATTTCCCAGAAGCGCGCGGATAAGTGCGGAGTTTTCCAATTCCAGAGCTTTTAGATTTAATCCCGCACCGGCCATGATGCTTTGATAACGAGCAGTTTCGTCTTTGGGAACGGCGGCGAGGAATATTTCCACTGTCGGTCGGGCGCCTTCGCCGACCACACCGATAATAGACCAATCCAGCACCACTTCCTCCAGTGGTATAGGCACATATTTGCGGGCTTCAAATGGAATGGCTTTAGCCAATTCGTCTTCGGAGAGGTAGGGCATTTTGATAACGGTGGCAAAAGTAGAAAAGGCCGGAATAGAAGCAATCACCTCTCGGCCGGAGATTTTTGATTTCTTAAGCACTTCTTTAATGCCCCAAATAATCTCGCTGTCTGGAAGTTTAAGGATGCTTTGTTCGCCAGCAGGAGTGTTCTTGTCGCTCTTCATCTCAAAGAGACCGTAGTTTTTGAGCGCGAAGCGGTTGTTATTGTTCTCCAGTTCGACAACTTTAATTGAAGCCGTGCCGATATCAATGCCGAGTTTGCTTTTCGATCCAAAAAGATTGAACATATAGTTACTACTAATTACGAATTGGCACGAATGTACAAATAACCGAAACTGATTTTATTGGTATATTTGTAAGGATTAGTAATTTGTAGGAGCATTTGAATTATATCACAGGAACTGTCTGTCAATACCATACTTTATCCCCATCATATGTTGAACTGGCTTATTGATATCATTTTTCCCTATCGGTGCATCGTTTGTGGTAAATACTTGAACAAGGAATATCTTTGTCAGTCTTGTTTCAATGCTTTGCCGGTCAAAAAACAAAATGAATGCATCGGTTGCCAACGGCCGACGCCTTTGGGTAAGACTTGTGTCTTTTGCCGGGAAGCTTATGCCGTTGACCAATTGTTCGTGGCTAGTGATTTTAAAGACCGCAACGTGGCGTCAGCCATCAAACTTTTCAAATACCGTTTTTTGCCGAATTTGGCCCAGCCGCTTAGCCAACTGGCTTTCAAACATCTTGACCATCTGGCCAAGCGTGACTATTTCTCAATCGTGCGAGGTAATCCCCTTTTGGTTCCGGTGCCTCTTTTCAAAACTCGGGAATATTGGCGCGGATTTAATCAGGCTGAACTTCTGGCCCAGTTGATTGCTCGTCATTATCGTTTAGATGTCGGCGAAGGATTAATTCGCTCCGTTCATGGTACGCCTCAAGCGGATTTGAAAGACCGGCCTGAACGTCTTTCAAATGTTCAAGGTCTTTACATTTGTCTCAATCCCGAAACTTTTCGCGGTCGGGCCATTATCTTGGTGGACGATGTTTGCACCACCGGCGCAACCTTGAACGAATGCGCCCGCATTTTAAAAAACGCGGGCGCAGTATCGGTCATGGCTCTGGCAATTGCGAGAGGATAAAAAAGATAAGCACAGCTCTATCTACTCAAAAGCGGATAAATCCAAGGCGCTATCAGCGCAATAACCAAGGAAATAAAAAAATAAATATTGCGTCGGGCACCGATTTTAAAGTAAGTCAAAATGTTACCCAAAACATTTCTGATTGAAAAAGAGATAAAGATAAGCGGTGCAATGCAAAAGAGCAGGGAAAATTGATTAAAATTAAAGCCGCCAATCCGGAATTCCTTTAAAACACGGAAAATCCCCCAGTCGATGAGTGTAATCGGGACAAAATAAACACCCAGAGCGACGATTAGAAAAATAATATTGGTGATAGGGTGATATTTTTTACCGAACCAAATAAAAGAAGCAAATATGGCAAAGATAATAATTGTCGGGAGGGTTAGTATATTTAAGAAAAGTGGGAGAGTGGATAAAACCAGCAAAAATGCAAAAAGTCGGTTAAAAACAATCTCCAATGTGGTCAAAGCAAGTCGGCTTCCCCGTGCCTCTGACTGCGTCGTTGTTTTCGAAAACGGTTCAAATATAGCCCATACAATTCCTACGATAAAAACTAAGGCGCAAATAATGGCGATAACTTTTTGAACCCCTCCTAGATCTTGGCTCGGGAAAATTGTCTTATTAGCTAAAATTAAAAAATCTAGCAGAAATAAGACTATTGAACTAGTAATAAAATGCCAGGAATGAATTTTCACTTAGTGTTATTTGAACGCAAAAGACAACAATACGATAGTTAAAGCGTTAAGAATCACCAATATTAACGCTGTTTGCGATTTCGTTGGAAGGGGGTTCCATACAATATAGACCGTGTAGATGATTGCAACAATTGCCGCACCAATAAAGTTTCCTTTTACCATAGTTTTATAGTTAGATTAAGTTAATCAAGTACTCGACCTTTAAGAATTAAATCATTGTTTTGGCGGAGGAGGTGGGATTCGAACCCACGAAGCTCTTGCGAGCTTGGCAGTTTAGTAAACTGCTCGTTTTTATCCACTCACGCACTCCTCCAAAACTCTTGGTTTATTAGGTATTATAGCATTTCCATGTGGATAATACCAGCCACTTTTTGTGGTAAAATGGGAGTATGATAGAGCGGTTTAATTCTAGTAAACGAATAGTGTTTAAAAAAGGTAAACAGACCTCATTTATTAATTCCGTAGAAAATAAACTAGGCATTGGTTCGCAAAATCTTATTAAAATATTCGGAGTAGATCGAAAGACCATCGAATACTGGAAGAAAGAAAAAGGTTCTATGCCCCTGGCCGTCGCTCAATATCTCTCGAGAAAGTCGTCTATCCCTCTTCCGAAAGACATAGAAATAAAGGGTAGATACTGGTACACCTACGAAGGAGGGAAAAAAGGAGCGGCAACAGTGATGCGAAAATACGGTAAATTTCCCGTTAATCCTGAATATAGAAAAAAGCGTTGGCAAAAATGGTGGAATAAAGAAGGTAAATTTAATCTGAATGCTATTTTAATTCCACTCCTCTTCCGAAAACCCAAGCCTTCAGTGGCGTTATCAGAATTCTTTGGAGTTTTAATGGGTGACGGAGGAACAACAGAGAGACAAATTTCGATAACATTACATCATGTTGATGATCTCGAGTACAGTTATTTTGTTAAGAAACTAATGAAGAAGCTATTTGGCGTTGAGCCAAGCGTTACCCATAGAATAAAATCGTCTACAAACACATTACTTATCTCTCGAAGTAACCTGGTCAAGTATCTGCACTCCCTCGGGATAGTTATTGGCAATAAAGTATGGCAACAATTTGATATACCATCATGGATAAAAAGTAATACTAAATTTTCAAGAGCATGTATTCGAGGACTCGTAGACACTGATGGTTGTATATTCACTAACAAATACAAAGTAAATAATAAATGGTATTCCTATAAAAAGATTGATTTTGCCAGTGCTTCTGCACCTCTCAGAGAATCTGTGCTTGGTATTTTAAGAGATTTAGGTATGTCCCCTTCTGTGTCGGGTATACACATTAGATTAAATAGTAAGCAAGATGTCGAAAGATATTTTAAAATGATTGGTTCGCATAATCCAAAACATTTGAAGAAGTACTACAATTAAGCTATAATTTTGAAACTTTGGGAGAAGTGTCGGAGTGGTCTATCGAGCATCTTTGCTAAAGATGTAGGGGGCTTAAACCCCCTCGAGGGTTCGAATCCCTCCTTCTCCGCATTATTAGTCGCACCTAAATTTGAACAGTTTTAGCCTTAATCTTTTCTTTAAGGAGCTTTGAAGCGATGTTATTAAATTGGTCCGGTTCGCTGGTGGTGAAATACTTGACTGCGCCTTCGGATGCAGAGGTTTCGTTATTAGCCAACAATGTTTTTACCCGCTTGGCGATGGCCTCGCCTGAGTCTATTATTTCTATTTCTCGTTCCATCACTTGGACAATAGCTGGTTTTAAGAATGGATAATGAGTACAACCTAAAACCAAACAGTCGGCTGAAGATTGTTTGATTGGTTCAAGATATTTTTCAAGCAGAGCATTGGTATCGGTAGAATCCAATCCCCCAGCTTCAACTGTGTCTTCAAGATTAGGACAGCCAATATTTATAACTTGTTTATCGCGGGCATGAGCTGTTATCAAATCAGCCAATGTTTTGCTTTTTGAAGTCGCTTCGGTGGAGATAATTCCAATAACGCCCGTTTTTGTTTTCTCGGATGCCGGTTTTATGGCCGGCACCGTGCCGACTATAAGCAGGGCATATTTCTGGCGCAATGCGGGAAGGGCATAGCACGTAGCTGTATTGCAGGCGACCACCATCAATTTAATATCCTGGTTTTTTAAGAATTCACCGATTTTTAGGCAGCGGTCAATCAGTTCGGCCGGAGTTTTCTCGCCGTAAGGAACATAAGCCTGATCGGCCAGGAAAATGAAGTTTTCGTGCGGAAGAAGCTCCCTAAGTTCCCGGAGAATGCTTAAACCGCCCAGGCCAGAGTCAAAAACGCCAATCGGTTGATTTTTATCAGGTTGCATGACTATAATCTATCATAGCTTAACCATATGGATAAACCCGTTATCTTAACCGAAGAGGAGATACGTGAGAAACTTAAGGCCTTGCCGGGCTGGGAATTTGCCAATGATAAAATCAGCAAGCAATATGAGTTCAAAGATTTTTTGGATTCTTTCGGGTTCGTGAGCGGTCTGGTTTCTTTCTTTGAATCCATGGACCATCACCCGGATATTCATATTTTTTACAGCAAAGTTTTGTTCGAGCTCCAGAGATTTGACATCGGCGGCAAAGTCACCGACCGAGATTTTATCGTGGCTACCGAAATTGAACGGCAATTCAACGAAAGAAAAAATGTCTAAGATTTAGCGGCCAATAAAACCTTGTTTCTTCGCAGAAATATGGCTTTATTAAAGCCATATTTCTTTTGACTAAACGGTTTTTAAATGGTAAAATTACCGAACCAATATGGCTAATACGACTATAAAATCAGCTTCCGAGAACCGGCCACCAATCGTAGTCGTGCTTGGTCATGTCGATCATGGCAAAACTAGTTTATTGGATGTTATTCGCAAGGCCAATATAGCCGGTGGAGAATCCGGAAGTATTACCCAGCATATCGGCGCCTATCAAGCCGTCGCTCAAGGCAAGATGATTACTTTCTTGGATACGCCGGGCCATGAAGCTTTCACGGCCATCCGTTCTCGCGGAACCAAGGTGGCCGACGTGGCGATTCTAGTGGTGGCGGCCGATGAAAGCGTCAAGCCTCAAACCCAGGAAGCCATCCATATTATTAAAGAAGAAAAAATTCCGGTCGTGGTGGCTATCAGTAAAACCGATAAACCTGGGGCCAATGTTCAAAAAGTGAAACAAGATTTGGCCGGCGAAGAGATTCTGGTGGAAGATTGGGGCGGAACTGTGCCGGTGGTGGAGATTTCCGCCAAAGAAAATCGTGGCATCAGTGAGTTATTGGACATGGTGCTTTTGGTAGCCGAATTGGAAGACCTTAAAGATGACCGTTCCTTGCCGGCGACCGGTATCATTATTGAATCCAATCTGGATAAGCACCGAGGTTATGTGGCCACAGCTTTGATTCACAAAGGAGTCTTGTCTATCGGCGATTGGATCGTGGCCGGGACCGCCATCGGTAAAGTGAAATCAATGGAAGATTTTACGGGCAATCGGCTTGAAACAGCGATACCCTCTCAGCCGGTCTTGATCACGGGCTGGACGAATCCGCCGGAAATTGGCCGTGAGTTTACGACTGCTTTAACCAAAGATTCAGCCCAAGACATCATGGCGGCCAATGTTAATCTCACTCCCCTCTTCTGTTTCCTTAGAACCAGCCATACCCAACTGGATCCGCTCAAGAAATATTTAAAGTTAGTCATCAAAACTGATGTCTCCAGTTCTCTGGAAGCTATTGAAATGGCGCTTAAGCAGATTAAATCCGAAGAAGTCGTTTATACGGTGTTGAGTTATGATATCGGAGCTATCTCCGATTCTGATGTGCGCACTGCAGCGGCTGGTGGCGGTTCGGTGATCGGTTTCCGAGTGCCCGTAGAAACTTCCGCCCGCAAATTAGCCGAAAAAGATCATGTTAATCTGGCCACGTTTGATGTTATTTATGAACTGATTGAATATATCCGCAAACAGATGGCCGCTTTATTGGTGGCCGAGATTCGCCGGGAAATATTGGGCAAGGTCAAAATTCTCGCTCTCTTTAAAAAAGACGCTCGAGCCCAAGTTATTGGTGGTCGGGTCTTGTCGGGCAAATTGGTCCGTGGCGCTTTCTGTGATGTGACGCGCGACGGCAAAAGCATCATGATTGCCAAGGTCGGCCAGGTTCAGCAAGCTAAGCAAGATGTGCCTGAAGTAGCTGAAGGCTTGGAAACGGGCATGCGGATTGATATTATTGACCCGAAGACGGCAATCGATATTCAGGTCGGGGACACCTTAGAAATCTATCAGGAGGAAAGTATTGCTCGGACACTCTAGGAGTTTTAATCTCGTTGTACATTAAAATCTTGCAGTAACATTATTTACCACTTATAATTATATAAGTGGGTATCAAATATAAAATCGATGAAAAGTTTTTCCAGAGTTGGACACCAGAAATGGCCTATATTTTGGGTTACTTATTTGCGGACGGGAGCATGTATAAGTCCGAGAGAGGTAGTTATATTAATGTCACGAGCGTTGACAAATCTACAGTCGAAAAGATAAAGGTGCTGTTAAGGTCAGAGCATAGAGTGGTAGAAAGAAAACCAAGACTTGTGCATTTTAAACATCAAAACAGAAGTTATAAAACTAGGACCGCTTACTCCTTGAGAATCGGTAATAGGGCTTTATACGATGACTTGCTTGGTTTGGGGATGTATCCAGATAAATCTTTGACAGTTAAATTCCCTAGTATTCCTTCTAGTGTCCTCCCCCATTTTGTTCGAGGGTACTTTGATGGGGATGGTTGCGTGTATCTAGAAAGAGGCAAAGGGCTTATTCAAAGGAGTATTCTAAAAAGACTTTCGGTAATTTTTACTTCTGGTAGTGAAGATTTTCTAACTGGCCTTAGAGAAAAATTAGAAAAAACTCTAGGGGTTAGTCTAGGCAAAGTTTATAATGGGAATAGGGCTTATCGTTTACGGTATAATACAAGGGATACAATAAGACTATTTTCTTTTATGTATGGAGACAGTCATGGTTTGTATTTGCAGAGAAAATTTGATATTTTCAAGGCTTATTTCTGCTTACGTCCTAGTAGGATTGATAAGAATACCGAAACAGTTCTAAAAAAAATTGGCCACGTGGCGAATTAGTAAACGCGGCGGTCTGCAAAACCGCTATTTGTGGGTGCGATCCCCACCGTGGCCTCCGTTGGTATTGCCCAGGTGGCGAAATTGGTAACCGCAAGACACTTAAAATGTCTCGCTCGCAAGGGCTTGCCGGTTCGAGTCCGGCCCTGGGCACAAAAGAAAAAATTCCTCGTAAGAGGAATTTTTTCAATCTAAAGAAGGAATAATAAAATCACTGGAATCAATCCCTTCCCTTTCGAATACTTCACGCAGTGTTTTTAAATGCGTAATTGATGGATGTAGTTGCATTAATGATCGCTTCGAATACTCACCGATTATGTATATTTTAATATCTCGCGGAGAAGTCGTGCTCTTGGCCAAACAAACGCCGAGCTCAATAAACATATCGGTTCCCTCGGGGTCGCTAACGAGCACAAAAATATCAGTTGCCAACAAAGAAGCGGTTACCTCGGTTGCCAGTTTTTGAACTTTATCTATGTTCTCGTGGTATGGCTTGAGAGCACTTTCATAGACCCAGTTAGACAGAACATCTTGCCCTTTATGTTTGAGAAATTCTGTAATCTCTATGATCTTGTTTTGATGTCTTACTCGAGAGGCAAAATACCATTTCATGAAATTTATATTACCATAAAAGGTGGTCTTGCATTAGATAATCCCCTTTTATATAATTAACCTCATGAAACCGGTCGGAAAAGTTACCCATTATTATGGGAAAAGCGAGGTCGCCATTGTTGACCTCGTCGCTCCCCTCAAAGTGGGTGACAAAATAAAATTTGAGGGTCATGGCTCTGATTTTGAGCAGACAGTCGACTCTTTGCAGGTGGACCATGAAAACGTGGACAGCGCCAAAAAGGGCGACGTGGTCGGCCTGAAGGTGGGCAGTAAGGTCAGAGAAGGAGCGATTGTTCTTAAAGTCGAAGCCGAATAGTCTGGCTAGAATGACCCGGTAAATTCTTACAATACTAATTGAAGCGCGTTTGGCGCGCCCTAAAATCCGCCTCATCGGCGGATTTTAGTTATTTCTTATCATGAAACTTTTTATGGATTTCGCGGAGCTGGGTATCGGTGACGTGGGTGTAGATTTGAGTGGTCGTGACCGAAGAATGGCCGAGCATGGCTTGGACGGAACGGATGTCGGCGCCGTTGCGGAGTAGATCGGTGGCATAACTATGACGCAAGGTGTGAGGCGAAACATGTTTGCCGATGATGCCGGCTTTAATAGCGTATTTTTGGACGATGCGCTGGATTGAACGGGGCGTGAGGCGCAAGTCGGAATCTTTGGAAAATTTCTTGCTTTTCGGAATGCGGATAAATAAGGCTTCGTCCACGTCGGTCCGCTTGGCGATATATTGGCCGATTTGGTCCTTAGCGTCTTCCGACAAGAAAACCAATCTGATTTTTCGGCCTTTGCCGAGCACTGAAAGCTCACCTCGCTTCAAGTCAATCTTACTGCGGTCCATGGAACAAAGTTCGGAGACGCGCATGCCCGTTGAAAACAGCATTCGCAATATAGCTCGGTCGCGCAGGGCGTTTAGATCCGAACCTTCCGGGGCATTGAGCAACCGGTCCAGCTCGCTGTGCTCCAGAAAAGTGACGTGGCGGTCCTCGGCCCGGCCCAGTTCAATGGTTTCTGCCGAGACGCTTTTCACTCCCCTCTTGGCCAGGTATTTCAAAAAATTTCGGAGGGCAATAATGTGATAATTCTGGGTAACTTTCATCAGGGGCTGTCCGTAATTATCAGTGAGACGATTCAAGTGCAGCCGGTACTGCCTTATCCTCTCACCATCGAGATCATGCGGCTTAGTTACTTTAGCAAATTGCAGAAACCGATCTAAGTACCGGTTGTAGTTCTCGAGCGTTTTAGGTGAACGGTTCTTTTCGATTTCCAGGTGTTCCAAGTATTGAATTTTGAGCGTTTTCAAGTCCACCAGGTAGTAGAAGTCCGACATGCTCCTTAGGTTTGAGACCTAAACACGCACTATCGAATTTCTTGTTATGTACATTGACCAGTAATAGTGATTATTCGTCGCTTCTCAAACCCAGTCGGACTTTCACTACCTGGTCCATTATCTGCATTATATAACGTTATGCGACACAAAGCGAAGCCAGTTGCCCGCCTAAGTTTTTAGAACAATGTCTTTCAGACATTTTTCGTAAAAATTCTAAAAATTTAGGCGGGTTGCAAAGAGCTTTTTTGTATGCTACAATACATTCAAGTTCGGGTTTAATATTAGAGGTTAGCAATTTATATATCCATGGCTTTAACCCCTCAGCAAAAAGTAAAAGTTTTAGATCAGGTTCGCATTCACGACAAAGATACCGGTTCGGCCGAAGCCCAGGTGGCTTTGTTTACCAAGGAAATTGAATCGTTGGCCAAGCATTTAAAAAAGCACAACAAAGACAACAGTTCGCGTCTCGGTCTTTTGAAAATGGTGGCCAAGCGCAAACGGCTGATGGATTTTTTGAAGCGCGATAATCCCAAGCGCCACGCCGCTCTCTCCAAGAAGTTAGGTTTATAATTTTTAATCGAGGTTCTCCTGCAGTTTTTTATACTCCCTAGTACCTCATTTTTTATGCATAAGAATACTGTTCCTCAGCGGAAAAACCATAGAGTGGGCATATTAGTCGATGTTTCCAATATGTATCACTCGGCCAAGAATCTCTATAAGGCTCGAGTTAATTTCGGTGAGCTTTTAAAACTCACTACTGCCAATCGAGAACTGGTCCGAGCCATCGCCTACGTCGTCAAATCCGATACCGATGAAGAAAAAGCTTTCTTCGGCGCGCTAGAAAAAGCCGGTTTTGAATTGAAATCCAAAGACCTTCAAGTTTTTCCGGGCGGGATGAAAAAGGGCGACTGGGACGTGGCTATTGCCATTGATGCCATCACTCTTTCCAAGCTCGTAGACGTCATCGTGATTGTTTCGGGCGACGGCGATTACGAGCCGCTCGTTGATTATTTGAAATTCAACGGCACTATCGTGGAAGTCGCCGGTTTCCATCGTTCTACCTCGGCTCGTCTCATCGAAGCCACCAACAATTATCTAGATTTAGAAGAAGTGAAAGACAAAGTGCTACTGAAATAACGTTGACGATACCGCCGGAAGGCGGTATTTTCGTGGGGGAGGTGATAAATGAAAGTGGCTTACGAACACGATTGGAGTACGGTCGTCGTGTTGTTGGTAGTTGGTTTATTTCTGCTCTTTCGGTTCGAACACTGGGCTGTAAAACTATGTGTGGCGTGGATACTTGTTGGCGCCGGTTCAGAATGTGAGCTATGCTGGGCTGAACGTGAACCCAAGTATCGTGCCGCTTTCTTTCGTTTTTGCGACAAAATAGGTTTCTGAACTGCCCGCGATGAGCTCATCGCGGGCTCATTGTTTTTATAAGAAACTTATGGTATATTTTGACGAAGTTAATTAACAACCGATAGAGATTGAAACAGATGCAAAATGATGGGGCTCAATTTTGGCCATAGCTTTTGATAATATCGAAATCTGCGGCCAGTATTGCCTCTCTCTCAATTCGTCGGTGAAACTATATGGCAGTAAAGAAATACCAGACCGAGTTCGCGGGTAAACCGCTCTCGGTGGAAATAGGGCGTTTTGGCGGCCAAGCCAACGGTGTTTGTGTGGTTCAGTACGGCGAAACAACGGTCATGGTCAACGCTACCATGTCGGCTCAATTAAAAGCCGTGGACTACATGCCGTTGCAGGTGGAATACGAAGAAAAGTATTACGCCGCCGGCAAGATTAAAGGTTCCAAATGGATTAAGCGCGAAGGCCGTCCGACCGAAGACGCCATTCTCACGAGCCGGCTAATTGATCGGGCTATTCGTCCCCGCTTCAACCACAACATCCGCAACGAAATTCAAGTTATTGCCACAGTCTTGTCATTTGACGGTATCAACGATCCGGACATGCCGGCGTTGTTCGGGGCATCTTTGGCGCTAATGATTTCCGATATCCCCTTCAACGGCCCGATTGCCGGTCTTCGTGTTGGGCGCGTAGATGGAAAATTAATTCTCAATCCGACTTACCAAGAACGAGCTACGAGCGACTTTGATATTGTTGTGGCGGGCACGGCCGGCAAAATAAACATGATTGAAGCCGGCGCTAAGATTGTTCCCGAAAAAGACATGACCGGTGCCATTACTGCGGGCTTTGAGGCCTTCAAAGGTTTGATTGAGCTTCAAGAAAAGATTGCCGCCGAAATCGGCAAAAAGAAAAAAGAACTGGCCGTCTTTACTCAAGACGCCGAACTGGCCAATGTAGTCCGTAGTTTCTCGGAAGTAAAGCTCCAAGCCGCGCTTTACGCGCCGGGCAAGGCCAAATCCGAATTCTACGAGGGTCTTGGTCAAATCAAAGAAGAACTGATGACCGAGATTAAACTCAAATACAAAGAGACCGATGACTTAGACAAGAAACTAGACGAAGCCGGCTCGATTTACGAAGAAGAAATTGACCGTATCGTCCACAAAAATATTATTGAAGAAGAAAAGCGTCCCGATGGCCGTAAAATGGATGAATTGCGCGCGCTTTCCGCCGAAACAGCCATTCTCCCCCGCACTCATGGGTCGGGTTTGTTTAATCGAGGCACGACCCAAGCTTTATCCATTCTCACACTTGGCGCGCCGGGCATGGAACAATGGCTGGAGTCTATGGAAGTTGATCTAACCAAGAAAAGATTCTTCCATCACTATGGCTTTCCTCCATACAGCGTCGGTGAAGTCGGTCGTTTAGGGGCGACGGGCCGACGCGAGATTGGTCATGGCTATTTAGCCGAGCGTTCGCTTGAGCCAATTATCCCCGACAAAGCCGATTTTCCGTACACCATCCGCTTGGTTTCAGAAATCCTTTCATCCAACGGTTCCTCATCCATGGCTTCGGTCTGCGGTTCCAGTTTAGCCTTGATGGATGGTGGTGTGCCCATCAAAGCGCCGGCCGCCGGCATTGCCATGGGCTTGATGATGGATTCCAAAGGCGAAAAATACAAGATTCTGACCGATATCCAAGGTCCGGAAGACCATCACGGCGATATGGATTTGAAAGTGGCTGGTACGGCTGAAGGCGTCACCGGTATGCAGATGGACGTAAAAATTGAAGGCATTACTCCGCAGATCGTGGCCGAGACTTTGGCCCAAGCCCTTAAGGCTCGTTTGGAAATTCTCAAAGTCATTACTACTGCCATCGGTACTCACCGCCAAGATTTATCTCCACATGCGCCTCGCGTCCAGACTATCAAGATTAATCCGGCCAAGATCGGCGCTCTGATTGGGCCGGGCGGCAAGAATATCAATGGCATTATTGAACAGACCGGCGCCGAGATTGATATTGAAGACGACGGTTCGGTCTTCGTGACTTCGGTCACGGCCGAAGGCATGGACAAGGCTTTGAAATTGATTAAACAAATGACCTATGAGCCAGAACCGGGCGATGAATTCGATGGCACCGTCGTCAAGATCCTTGATTTTGGCGCTTTCGTCGAAATCTTGCCGGGCATCGATGGTTTAGTTCATGTTTCCGAGATGAGCAATGAACGGGTTAATCATCCGAGCGATATTGTGAAGCCTGGCCAGAAAGTTCATGTCTGGGTCAAGAATATTGATGACCAAGGCAGACTCAATCTCACCATGAAGGAAAGAAAGAACGCCTAAACACACCCGATTTCTGCGTTGCGCTTTCCGTTCCTCTTTCGCCATAGCAGTTACCATGTCTCAATTTAGTACTCAAGCGCGCCTTGAACTCGGGCGTATTTTGACATTCTTTAACGGATTTGTAATTCTGTGCACAACATTTTCTTTTGTTGTGATAGACTTAAGATAATAAATTAATCCTCATTACCATGGACGACAAAAGTCCAAACTCATCAGCTTCTCAATCAAACATCGATGATTTAGTTAAAGAACTAAGTCGTCCCCAAGGTTCCCCGCCAAGCCCAGCTTCTCCTTCGACTCAAAGTTCAATATCCCAACCAACACCCATGCCTCCGCCTCGACCCATGGGTCCGCCACCCATAGCTTCAAATTCGGTTCCTCTGCCTCCCAGACCAAATCCCGCTCCAGCGACTCCGGTTGTTCCTTCAGTTCCCAAAGAATACCAATCTTCTATTCGGACCATGAGTGATGATTTATCCAAGCTTAAAGCCGGCCAACAGCCTCAGGGGGTTAATATTCCTAGGAAAATCGATAATACTCCGGTTCCAGTCAAACCAGTTGTTCCGCCCGTAACTTCTGCCCCCGCTCCGTCTAAACTAGGCCCGACCGTAAGCATGCCCTCAGCTACAAAATCAGCTCCAATGCCATCGACACCGAATCAGGCTCCAAAACCTCCTGTTTCTACACCTATCCCCCGTCCAGTTATGCCCACAATGCCCCAAGCATCCAAGACTCCTGAAATGAAATCTGACCAGAAGAATCAGTTCTATGTTCCGCCCGCCGCCGAAACCAAACCAGCCAGTTCCAGAAATCTTTTCTTTATCATTATCGCGGCCGTGATAGTGGTTTTCGGCGGTCTTTACTGGTATTTCTTTATCCAGAGTCCTAGCCAAGTGGCTGAAGAAACTCCTACTCCTACAGCTACGTTTGTTCCGACGGCCACTCCCAATCCAGACGTACTTTCCACAATATTTACGATCCAGGGCGGAACTATTATGCTTCCATCGGCGGGAGACCCGGCCATGGCATTTAAGAATGGCATCAGTGCTCAGCCTAATATAACCGCAGGGACTCTAACGGCAATCAATATTGCTAGCGGGGCTTCCGATAGCGCTCAAGTGCTTACGATTTCCGGTTTATTAAACCGTTTCGTAGTGGCATATCCGTCGTCGCTTCCGGCATCGTTCGGCCAGTATTATAAGTTTTTACTGTATGGCCAAAAAGAGTCTTTTGACAACAAAGGCCGATTAGCCACTGGTGTTGTTCCAGGTTCTCGGCTAGTGATGATTAGCGAAGTGGCCAGTTCTTCGGTCGGTATTCTTCAAGGCTGGGAACCGACCATGAGTGCCAATTTGTCCGGAGTGATGTCTATTACGCCATCTAAAAATACCGGCTCATTTATATCTACCAGTTACAATGGTGTGTCAGTTCGCTTCAAGAATTTCTCTTACCCTGATCATTCTATAGATTACGCCTTTGTATTATCTGGCGGTAAAACCTTTATGGTTATAGCCGGTTCTCGGGAAGCCATGTTCGCTGTTATTGATGCCTTCACTGTTCCAGTCAGATAAACGTTTAATTCGATATAGTTTTTTCAATGTCACCCACATCTGCGGGTGACATTGTTTATAACCTGTGACTAGGTGACATTTGGGAGCATGGTGACACTAACAAATGTCACCAGTGTCACCATTGAAAAGCTTTTGTTAAAGCCATTTGTTTAAACATGGTGACACTAGTGACATGGTGACACTTATCAACTTTTAAAAATTGACACTAGTGTCACCAAGGGACTATACTGAACGAGTAAGGGCAAGTTGTTTCAGTAATGTTCCTTGAAAGTTGCTGGCAGTTTTGTAACAGTCACTGACTGTTGGCAAAATTTGGTCTTAAGGCGCGGTGTCACACTCGCAATCATCTTTAACGAGGCATCCGCGCCTTTTAGTTTACTTTTATTTTGTATTCGGATACCATGAAACTCATATGACCCCGCAAGACCTACAAAAATTTGACCACTTGTTGTCGGAAGAAGAAGCTCTTGTCCGCAAAGACCTAGAGGAAGTGGCGGTTAAAGACCCAGCTTCAGGCGGTTTTCAGCCTAAGCCGGCTGATTATGAGGGCGACGTCCGAGAAGATGACATTGCCCGCGAAGCCACAACCACTGAAACCAACACCGCTATTGAACAAGAGCTTAAACATCATCTAGAAGCCATTCTGGAGGCCAAAGAGAAGGTCAAAAATGGAACCTATGGTGTTTGTGAGAAGTGTGGCGAGGATATTTCCATGGAACGTCTTACGGAACTGCCTATGTCTCCATTTTGTATTAAACACGCCGAATAACACTTTATCCTTGTGTCTGTCCGTCTATTCTCGGCTTCAATAAATGGCATTGATGCTCAACTGATCGAAGTTGAAGTTGATTCTACGCCTGGTTTGCATGCTTTTAATATTGTCGGTTTGCCAGATAAGGCCGTTCAAGAATCTAAGGAAAGAATTGCTTCGGCTATTCGGTCTAACGGGCTTATTCCACCCAGCGCGAAACACAAGAAAATCATTATCAATCTCGCTCCGGCTGATATCCGTAAAGAAGGTCCAGCCTATGATTTACCGATTGCTGTCGGGTATCTCCTAGAAACTGGGCAGGTTAAATTTAATACCGAAGATAAAATCTTTCTAGGGGAATTATCCTTGAATGGGGCCATAAAACCGGTCAATGGCGTCCTTTCGGCTGCGATATTGTCCAAAAATCTGGGTCTTAAAGAGATTTTTATACCTACGGCAAATACTGGGGAAGCATCAATTGTTGGAGATATCAAAGTGTTTGGTGTAAGCACTATCACTGAACTAATAGAACATCTTAGTGGCATTAGACCACTAAAGCCTGTTAAATATAAAATCCCCGGCCCCACTGTTTCTAAAGATGATGGTGAGGCCTTTCGTCTTATCAAAGGCCAAGAAACAGCTAAGCACGCTCTTATGGTCGCCGCTGCCGGCGGGCATAATATTCTAATGAGCGGTCCGCCTGGTTCCGGGAAAACTCTTTTAGCCAAGGCTTTAGCGGATTTAATGCCCGACCTCTCATTCCCAGAAGCAATCGAAGTGACGCGAATTTACAGTTCGATGGGCCTTGTAAATGGTTCTTCTCTTATGTCTGAACGTCCATTTCGGAGTCCGCACCATACTACTTCAGCTCCGGCCATGGTCGGTGGCGGAACTAATCCTAAACCAGGAGAAATCAGCCTTTCTCATCGGGGAATATTGTTTTTGGACGAGTTACCCGAATTTCCCCGTCATGTTCTTGAAAGCCTGCGGGAACCGCTTGAAGAAGGAGTAATCACTGTCTCTAGGGCCGCTGGGTCCATTCGTTTACCGGCTAAATTTACGCTTGTGGGTGCTATGAATCCTTGCCCATGCGGTAATTATGGCGAGCCAAGAGCGAATTGTGTTTGCTCGCCGATGAATATTATTCATTATCGTAAGAAAATATCCGGTCCCCTTTTGGATCGGATTGATATTCAAATTAATGTTCCGAGAGAAACAGCGACCACTACTCATGAACCTATGTCGGTTAAAAAATTCAATGAAATAAGAGAAAAAATAGCCAGTGCCCGGGCTATTCAGCTGGCTAGATTTAAAAATTCCAAAATATTTACCAATGCCGAGATTTCATATCGGAACATAGATAAATGGTGCCAATTGGAACCAGAAGCCGAAAAACTTCTTCAAAGTGCAGTCGCTTCTAAATCCCTGTCTTTTCGGGCCTATCATAAAATCAAGAAACTTAGCCGAACAATCGCTGATCTTGAATCGTCAGAATTAATAAAACCCCAGCATGTCGCTGAAGCTATTAGTCTAAAAATCAATGAAAAATTACTTGGGGAAGGCAACTGAGGCCTAATTCATTAAGATTGTTTCATTCGAAATAAAAAATTCGCCCTAGGCGATTTTTTATTTGGTGGCGTTTATTAACTTTAGTATTTGGCTAGAATATTGCGGGCGCCGTGAACTTCAAAATGGAGATGGCAACCCGTCGAATTACCCGTTGTACCCATGAGACCAATTTCTTGGCCTTTGGCCGCAACTTCACCCTCGGTAATGAGAAGTTTGCTCAAATGCCCGTAAAGAGTTTCGGTGCCATTTGAATGGACCAGTTTAATATACTTGCCGAATCCACCGTTCCAACCGGAACTTAAGGCAATGACCACTGTTCCGTTAGCCGAGGCCTTAATTGGCGTCCCGCAAGCATTGGCAACGTCTACACTATTGCGGCCGTGGACAATCCCCCAGTCAAAACCAGTTGCAGGTATTCCGAAATAATCTCCCATGTCCGGAAGATACGCGAATTTTTTGGCGACACTTGATGTGGCCCCGTATTTAACGCTAGTTTTACTTCCGGCCGTGGCTTTTGTCATCTCGCCATCAGGTATCACTAGATCAGTTCCTGAAACAAGTTTTGAATCATCGCCGAGTTCGTTAAAAGCTATAATTCTAGCGCTGTCGGCGTTATATTTTTTAGCAATAGAGGAAACTGAATCGCCTTTTTGAACCGAATGGATAACCCCCGAGATTGGGGGTATTCTTAGAATTTGGCCTGGGGAAATGTTATTGATATCAGTGAGTTTATTGGCCCAAATAATGGATTCAGTACTGACGCCGAAGTCTGAAGCAATGAACGACAGAGCGTCACCCGGTAAGACTGTGTAATTGGTAATTTTGTTCGGTTTGATGTCGTCCAGATAATTCACTGACACCGAATTGACCGCTTGTACAGAATCATCTTGGATAAGATAAACGGTTGAAGAAATGTAATCTTCAGAGCCTCCTTGACCTCGGTTAGTGGCCGGAACATTATTCCCCATAAGACTACTAATGTCGGTCAGCTGGAGTTTGGTTTCGGTAGGGATGATGGAAGCCGATGTTTCCTCTGTGTAGTGTCGCACAACACTCCCCACGATACCGGGTTGGTCTCCAGTGGGCCCTTTAATCGCGATTAACATGATAACAACCACTAAAGTGGTTGTTATCATGGATTTTTCAGACTTGAGAAAAACTTCAAAATTAGATGAAAAAGGCCGAAAAGCCGTTTGAATCCGGCGAACTAAATTTGTGAGGGTGGTCTTAATTAGATTGGGGCTAAGAGGCTTTATAAACGGGAAAATTCTCTTGCGAGAATGTACATTGAAGGTACCACAAACCTACCCTGCGGGTCAACCATTGGTGTTGATATAAAAAGATGCTAAGTTTTACTCATGACTGTTCGCGGAACAAGCGAATTAGGATTTTTTGCCGAGCATTATGCGGCCGAATATTTAAAATCCAAAAAATACAAAATTCTGGGCCATAATTACCGCAAACCCTGGGGCGAGATTGATGTTATTGCCGAGAAGGAGGGGATAGTCATTTTCGTTGAGGTTAAAGCCAGCAAGAAAGACATTCCTGGTTTTGAACCTGAGCTTCGGGTTAATGCTGACAAGCGTCATCGCATGGTCCGTATCGCTCGGACCTATTTATCCGATCAACACTATTCTGAAAACCAACCCTGGCAGATGGACATTGTTTCTGTCGCCTTTGATAAGGAGCGGGGAGTGGCAAAAATCAGACATTATAAAAACATTGATTAAAAGGCCAAATTTCGGGCTATTTTAGTGGTGACATCTGTCACTAGACAAATTGGTGACATTTGTGGTATAATGTAGGTATTAGGAGCGGGGGGAATGTACCTCGAAAACTCAATATCAATTCGTTTTAGCCTCACGCAAACCGCGTCGGGGCTTAGGAGACAGCTCATGAAAAAGATGTTTATGTTGTTCGTCGTTATCGGTCTCGTGCTGTCGGCGGTTCCGGCGTCTGCACAACGTGCCAACGGCCGCCCCGCTTCGGGTCGGTCAGCGGTCGCAACGCGTCCTGCGGATGGAAGAGCGACACTGCCGATCATCCGCACGGATCGCTCGTGGCGGAATGTCGGCCGGTCCACATCGGGCCAGCCGGCAGCCGCTCGTTCCGAGAATCGTGACGAAGTCGGCAGAGTCATCCGCGGACTCCAGAATGACGTTCGGCGGATGGGCGGGGATTACAGTTGGCGCCGTTCAGGTGGATTATACAGCGGCCATTATCCCGGCATCGGCCGAAGCCTACTGATGGGCGTCGGCGTCGGAATGGGTGTCGGACTGGTAGAGTCACTTGTCATGAGACAGCAAATGAACGCTGCCATGGCGATGAGCCAGCCCGTCGCGTATCCTGTACCCGTGTATGGCGGCTATCAACCGCCACCACAACCACAGCCGGCCAGTACGGTGCAAACAGTTCAAACCGTCCCACTGGAGTGGAGAATCTTCAGAAACCGATTCGAGGATCTGGAGGTTCGGGTCCATATCGTTGGCGATAATCCCGAGGAGTATATCTCGATTCCCGCCGGCGGGGAGGTTTCAAAACAACTTCCCAGCAATTCGCAAGTCTGGGCAGAAGTCATGGCCTGGAAAGGGAATCGACAAGTTCCTACTCAGGAATTGGGCCAGCGTGAGCTGCCATATCATTCCGGTTGGGTGTTCTTTAACCCAATCAAAGGAGAACTCTGATGGCTCAGCGCTTCGATGTTCAGCGTCGAGTGGTTCAAGGAAATCGCTCGATGGTAATCGGAACGGACCGAGATTGGAGACTCGGTCCGTTCGAAGGTTCCTGGTGGGTAAGGTATTCCTGGTGGGTGATTCCACTAGGACTACTTCTCATCATTGTTCCGTGGCTGATTCTGGGTGGGGTCTTTGGTCAGACTCGGAATGTACAACCAGCGTCAGTGGCGGTTGCACAGCCGGTCCCAGTGGTGATCCAGGTCCAACAGACACCACCGCCAACAGTTCCTCCACCAACACCTACTCCGGTTTCCGTCCTCACAGAAGGGTCTATGTGGGACGATCCGAGAAACCGCTAGTTATTCCGGCGAGGCCTTTGGCCTCGCCGCGACCGCACTCAATCATCCCTTTCATAGGGTTGTCGAAAGAGTGCGGTTTTTCATTTGAAAAAAGAAGCCAAAAAAGCTACTATGAGCAAGATGTTATATGTTTCTCATAGCCCAGAAGAGACTCAAAAATTCGCCAGAGAACAGGCGTTGGTATTGACGCGCGAAGGCCAGGGTCAGCCTATCATCGTGGCTTTGGAAGGGGAACTGGGCGCAGGCAAAACCACTTTCATTCAGGCTTTTGCCGAAGCGCTGGGTGTAGAAGAACACTTGAAAAGTCCGACCTTTGTTTTGATGAAACATTATCACCTTAACAATGTTCCAAAGTATCATATGCTCTATCATATCGATTGTTATCGATTAAGTAGCTCAGTTGATTTGCTTTCATTTTTTGGAAAAGACATTATTCATCTTCCGGGCACGATTATTTTGATTGAGTGGGCCGAACGAGTGGCCGATATTCTGCCCCGAAACCATTGGGTAATCCATGTAGACCATATAGCGGAACAGGAGCGAAACATATCAATTACAAAACACGAATGAAAAAACTTGTTCTCATTGATTCCAACGCGCTGGTTCATCGGGCCTTTCATGCCCTGCCGCCGACGCTCAATACTGCCACCGGCGTTCCGACGAATGCCATCTTTGGTTTTATGTCGGTCATGATTAGAATGATTAAGGACTTGAAGCCCGATTATATCGCCGCCACTTTCGATTTGCCTGGGGCGACTTTCCGGCATGAAGAATTCGCCGAATACAAGAGTCATCGCGTCAAAGCGCCGGACGAACTTTATCTCCAAATTCCTTATATTAAAGAAATTTTGACCAAGTTCGGCATTCCGATTTTTGAAAAGCCTGGTTTTGAAGCCGACGACCTGATTGGCGCTCTGGCGGAACAAGCCAAGACCACTGATGACTTGCAAGTTATTATCATGACCGGAGATTTGGATACCTTACAACTGGTAGAAAAAGACAAAGTGGTTGTATTTACGATGCGGAAAGGCATAACCGATACCGTGATATATAACGAAAAAGAAGTCGTGGCTCGCTATGGTTTGAATCCGAATCAGCTCATTGATTACAAGGGATTGAAAGGCGATCCGTCCGACAATATTCCGGGCGTGCCAGGGATAGGGGACAAGACCGCTTCGGCTTTAATTCAGCATTTTGGCAGTCTTGAAAAACTTTACGAAGCGCTGGATAAAAAAGGCAAACAACCCAAACTTCTGACACCCAAGCTAGTGGAACGATTAACAACCAACAAAGACCAAGCAATTTTTTCCAAGTATTTGTCGACCATTATCCGAGATGTCGATATTGATTTTGATTTGGGTCAGACCGAGTGGCGGGAACATTTGGATAAACCAGCCTTGGAGAAACTGCTCAAAGATTTGGCCCTGTACAGTATTATAAAGCGTCTGGGCGAGATTGACGGCAGTGCCTCTGAACCGGCCAGTTTATTTGATGCCCCCAATGTGCCGAAAACTTCAAAGGACGGCATTAAAACCACTCTCGTTGGTTCGGTGGCAGAATTGGAAAAAATATTGGGCCAGATTGATTCCGCCGGCGAGTTTGTAATCGATGTTCACGATGGCGTGGTTATGCTGGGCTTAAACAGACACGAGTCATTCGGATTCCCGGAGACAATGTTAAAAAATGGTAACCTTTCGGCTCGGTTCGGGAAGATTTTGGCTGATTCCAGAATTAAAAAGACTGGCCACGATATTAAGATGATTACCCGCTGGGCGTTGGAGCGAGGGATAGCGCCAGCCGGATTCACGTTTGATACCAAACTGGCGGCTTACGTTCTAAATTCGGAGGTTAAAGATTTTCTTCTGGAAAGATTATACTTTGCGGAGTTCAGCGAAGATATGGATCCGGAACCTTTAAAACGGCCGGCCTATATTGCCATGCTTAAAGAACGTTATGAGCCGAAGTTGGAAGAATTTGAATTGAAAAAAGTTTTGAACACTATTGAATTGCCATTAAGTCCCATCCTGGCTCGAATGGAACGGGCAGGAATCAAGGTGGATGTCCAAGGATTGCGCAAACTAGATGCTATAATCACTAAAGAAATCGATAGCCTTGAAAAAAAGATTGCCGAAATGGCGGGCGGCGAATTTAATATCAATTCACCCAAGCAGTTATCGGTAGTTTTGTTTGATAAATTGGATTTAAAGAGCAAGGTTCGCAAGACCGGTAAAGGTGCCCTTTCGACGGCGCATAGCGAACTGGAAAAACTGGCTCACGAACATCCCATTGTTGACTTAATTTTAAAATACCGGGAACTCCAGAAACTAAAAACAACCTATATTGAGCCATTTCCGTCGTTGATTGATTCTGGTGGCCGAGTCCATACTACTTATAACCAGACCGGCACGACCACGGGTCGATTATCGAGCCAGGACCCGAATTTACAGAACATTCCCATTCGGACCGAAGTCGGCCAAGAATTCCGCAAGGCCTTTATCGCCGAAAAAGATTTTGTTTTACTATCCTGCGACTATTCCCAGCTTGATTTGCGCATGGCCGCCCATCTTTCGGGCGATCCGGCCATGTCTGGCGCGTTCAAAAAGGGCGAGGATATTCACACCCGGACGGCGGCAGGCGTATTTCACGTGGTGCCGGATAAAGTCACGCCGAACATGCGCCGACAGGCCAAAGTTTTGAATTTCGGCGTTCTTTATGGCATGGGTCTTTTGGGATTTCAGAGAGCGGCCGGTGTCAGTCGGGATGAGGCCAGGGCTTTTATTGATAACTACAACAAAGAATTTGCCGGCTTGGCGAAGTATTTGGAAAAGGTAAAAGAACAAGCCCGGAAGGACGGTTATGTGGCCACGCTTTTTGGGCGCCGTCGGCCGATTCCGGAAATCCTTTCCACCATGCCCATGCTTCGCGCCGGGGCGGAACGCATGGCCATCAATATGCCCATTCAAGGTACATCGGCCGACCTGATTAAACTGGCCATGATTGGTGTTCAGAAGCTTATCGATAAAAAATATAGCGATAAGGTTCGAATGCTTCTTCAGGTCCACGATGAATTGCTTTTTGAGGTGAAGCACGATATGGTCGGGGATGTTTCGAGAGAAATAAAAGAAATAATGGAATCGGCTCATCACTTCGGTGTTCCCATAGTTGTTGACGCCAAATCCGGCGACAATTGGGCCGAAATGAGCGTTGTCGAGTAGGCATAGTCTAGTCGACAATAGCGCGAAACCCGCCTAAGTTTTTATTCTAAAAATTTAGGCGGGTGGCAAGATTCTAACAACTCAGCGTCGCATCCGCTTGCTTCGTTGAGAATCATCCCATGCCGGAATTACCAGAAGTCGAGACAATCGTCAGGGAATTACGCAAAGACCTAATCAATCTGCGTTTTCGTAATGTTTGGGTAGATTGGGCCAAGACTTTGCGCCAAGCCGGAGGATTGGCTCATTTTAAAAAAGAGATAAAGAATAAAAAGATATTAAGCGTTCGGCGCCGGGCCAAATACATTGTTTTGGATATCGAAGGTAAAAAGACCATCTTTATTCACCAAAAGATGTCTGGCCATTTGTTATATGGCAAATGGAAACTAGTGGATGGCAAATGGCAGAGCCAGATTAAGGGGCCGTTGAATGACGATCGGAACAATCAGTATATCCGCGTGGTGATGGGTTTGAGCAATGGTTATCAATTGGCCTTATCCGACTTACGGCGCTTTGGCAAAATTGTTCTGGTTGATGATGATAAAGTCAATGATTTAAAAGAAATCCATGAGCTTGGGCCGGAACCGTTAGAAATCTCATCTCCAGAATTTAAAAAGCTTTTTATCAAGAAAAAGGGGAGAATCAAACAGGTTCTGATGGACCCGCATTTCATAGCCGGTATCGGAAATATTTATGCCGATGAGATTTTGTGGCGGGCGAATTTGCATCCGACATCACGAGTGGAACATTTGGACGATAAAGATTTAAAAAGCATTTACAAAGCGATGTGGGATATTTTGAAACTGGCAATAAAACATAAAGGTTCAAGTATGAATGACTACCGGACACCTTCGGGGACAAAAGGTGATTTTCAAAATCTCCATAAGGCCTATCAGAAGACGGGAGAAAAATGCAGTCGGAAGGACGGGGGAGTGATAAGATGTATTATACTGGCCGGTCGGTCGGCCCATTTTTGTTCCGTTCATCAAGTGCTAAAATAAAAATATAGTCATGTATCGCGCTTATCGTAGAAAAATTTTTGTTGTTGGCGGTATCGTTTTGTTATCCGGATTATTATTCTGGATTTTTGGTTCGGGCCGCAGTTTTACGGTTAGTTTTAATTCGGACGGAACACCCAAAAGACCAAGCTCCATCGCCGGTTTGAATTGCGAAACGGCCCAACGTCGGCCGATGGCGGCAATGATGGCCTCCGACCCCGAAGCTCGCCCTTTGTCGGGTATTGGCGCGGCTGACCTGGTTATCGAAATGCCGGTCACGCCTAATGGTGTGACCAGGTTTATGGCCATCTTCCAATGTCAGACACCGAAAGAAATCGGTTCCATCCGTTCCGCCCGAGAAGATTTTATTCCATTAGCGGTCGGGTTCGATGCTATCTATGCCCATTGGGGCGGGGAACATGTCGCACTCGCTCAACTCAATAGTCATATCATGGACAATATTGATGCCCTTCAATTCGACGGCACGATTTTTTACCGGAAGTCGGGTATCAAGCCGCCGCATAATGGATTCTCTAATCTTGATTTGTTGTTCCAACAGGCAAAAACTTTTGGTTACAGCTTAACTAAAGACTTCGACGGCTATCCTCACGCCGATGACACACCGACCAAAAACATTTCCAATATCGCCACAAAGGTAATTCTTAATTACCCAGCTCCCTATAATGTTTCGTGGATTTACAATCAGAACACTAATTTATATTCCCGTTCCCGAGGCGGAGCGCCGGAAATAGACAAGAATACCAACAAACAAGTAACAGCGAGCATCATTGCGGTAATGGATACGACTTCGCATGTTTTGTATGAGGGCGATCAATACATCGTGGTTAACACCACCGGAAAGGGGAACGCCGAAATCTATCAGGACGGTATTAAAATTACCGGCACTTGGAAGAAAGATCCAGCCCGGCTTGATTCCAAGTTGTATTTTTATAATGCTGCCGGCGATGAAATCAAATTCACACCGGGCCAAATTTGGATTGAAGTTAACCCCACCTGGCAATGATTATCTTTCTTTCGGGCGAGGACACTTATCGGTTGCGCGACAACCGTGAATCGATAATCCGCAGCTACCAAGCCAAACATGGCAGCGGTTTTAATTTGTTTCGCCTTGACGGCACTGCCCCTTCGGCTGTGGCCGAAGTAACCGAAGCGGTCAAAAGTATTTCGCTTTTTAGCGAGGTTAAATTGATTCTGGTTAATAATATATTCAGTAATTTACAGACGGCGGAAATTTTGCACGAACTTTTCACGAAGTATCAGATCGCAACCGACAAGGGGATTGTTGTTCTAGCTACTCATTCCGGAACTAATGCTCAAGCTAAACCCAAAGAATTATTCACTTTTCTCTCGGATTCTAAAAATCTAGTTCGTAATTTTACTTATCTGGAAGGCACACAACTACAGACATGGCTCAAAAAAGAAACTTCGGCTCGGGGGGCATCATTTGCGCCGGGAGCGTTAGTCAGATTTGTCACTGTGGCCGGGACAGATAGTTGGGCTCGGGTTCACAATCTCGACAAGCTGGCTAATTATGCCCAGGGCGTTATCACGCTAGCCAGCGTTGACGAGCTTATTAAAACCGAGACCGAGCCGAACGTTTTTGAATTTATTGACGCTCTAGGTTCGGGCCGTCGGGCCCAAGCGTTCTCACTGCTTTGCGGGGAGCTGGCCTATGGCCGAGACCCGTATTATTTGCTTTCGATGGTGATTTATCAGTTCCGAAATATGCTCATGGTCAAAGATTTTGCCGACCGAAACATTTCTTCGTCTCAAATTGCCCAGAAAGCCGGCATTCATCCGTTTGTCGTTAAGAAAATGCTTTCGGCCACGGCTCATCTTTCCTTGGCGAACATCAAGCATCTCTATCAGGAAGTTATTGATCTCGAACAGGGGACAAAGCAAGGCAAACGCGACCTGGAAGATGGCCTCTTCAGTCTTGCCTTGGGTTAGTTAAAGAGTTGCATTAAGCTGATATTTGTGTTTTAATTACGCCTCTATGCTTGATTATCTTCATGTTGGCAATGCTCCTGACCTGTCGAATCCGCGCGATCGCCGGTTGTACCGATTTTTGGAAATTTTTCCGGGTCTTTTGGCCTGGGTCACCCTAGCTCTAGTGGTGCTGATCTCTTTTAAAGCACCTGTCTTTGCTACTTTTTTCATTATCCTTTTTGACCTCTACTGGCTCATTAAAACTGTTTATCTTTCGGTGTTAATCCGGTCTTCATTCATGAAGATGCGCCAAAATTTAAAAGTGGACTGGGTTAATCGATTGGCATCAGTTGCAGAAAATCCGCAATTGCCGTCTGTGGCCCACCAAGACGTCTATAATCTGGTTATCTTGCCGGTCTTTAAAGAACCTTATTCTATTGTTCGGGATAGTTTGAACGCAATTTCCAGAACCAATTATCCGAAAGATAAAATGATTGTGGTTTTGGCGACCGAAGAGCGGGCGGGCGCTCATGGCGCCGAGCTGGCTCTCCAAGCGGAAGCGGAATTCGGCCAAGCCTTTTTCAAATTTATTATCACCATTCATCCGGACGGTCTACCCGGAGAACTGGCTGGCAAAGGTTCCAATGAGGTCTGGGCCGGTCGTCAGGTTAAAAAAGAAATTATTGACCCACTGGGTATTCT
>CAIKUK010000014.1 GCA_903830625.1 Candidatus Yanofskyibacteriota bacterium | reverse complement strand
GCAGCATTTTTCCCAATTTTTTTCTGTCATCGGCTCCTCCTTTCGAGGCCACGATAGCACTAGGGATTGGTACCGTCAAACAGTTTATTGGATGAAGAGGAAATAAACGATACCGACAGAGAAAACTGAAATTAGGATATAGAGAAGCCAGGTGGGAATATTTAAACTGTATTCGGGCACACGATCGCCTTTTGATTTAGCTTTGGCATAGAGAAAGACGACCAGGATTTGTTCCAGAGCGATAGCGATACCTCCGGCCAGACTGATAATACCGATAAAAGTGCGGATGCCGGCGAGAAATAAAAGGAAAGGTGGGACGACCACCAAAAGCCAGGCATTGAATTTGTGGATTTTAAAATCAAAATGAAAAGTGTTGATGAGTCCCGAAGCGAGCATTAGAAACGAAGTGGTGATGGCAAAAATACCGAACAGCGAGATTAGGACGGTAATTTTTGAACCCAAGAATTGATACAATCCCGAAACAACGTCCGGAGAAGTGCCTAAGCCTGAAATACCGACTACGGTAGCGGCAAATATGGCATACAAGGCCGCGACAAAAATTACCGCCGATACAATTGTATAGCGGAGCTTGTGTTCCTGACCGTCCAGAATCTGACGCTGAATGGGAACACCCACTAATCCCGCAAAGGCGAACAACAAAATACCGTAAGGCAAGGCCACATGAGCACTATTAAAGCCGGTAAAATTTAAAGTTTGGATTTGCGACCAACCGGAAAAAACAATAAGTCCCATTACTGCCACGAAAAGAAAACTGAAAAACAGTTCGATATGAGACACAGTTTTGATGCCCCGCAACACTGCCAACGAGAGAATAACGGCGAACAATATACTATAACTGGCAATGGGCGCGAAGAAAAACGGCGACAGAAGCGTATTTAAAAAATCGCCTGAAATAATAATGTAGGCAAGCAGGCCCACGTAACTTATCAGCACCGCCGAAAAGAAAACCAGTTTTTGGAATGTCGGGCCAAGATACGTTTTTGTATAGCCCAATAACTGATGTTTGGCGTGCGTCCGTAAAATAACTTCGCCATACATAAAATCGGTCAGGAGTGTCATTAGGCCAATGACAACAAGGAGGGTCATCCCCGTCCAAAAACCGGCTTGGACAAAAGCATACGGCAATGCAAAAATTCCAACGCCGACCATGCTCCCCACCAGCACCGCCACCGCATAAAAAAATTTTCTATTCACGCCGATAAATTATAGCCCCAGTATAACAGAACGGATCAATAAAAACGAAAGTCCGCGGGCAGTGGCATGCCACCCGCGGAATTAATGGGACGAACCGAGCTCGGCCGTCAACCTGTCGCCGACAACTCTTTGTCGTCTGCCAATGAAGCGATGAGTCCATTGATCATAATCTGGATGTCGTTTCTCGCGACAACCAGTTCTTCCTTCACGCTCGCCGCCGCCTGGACCCGCTTTGTCAGAAAGGGGAATTCTGGTTTGGCCTTTTCGAGCGCCCGTTCGTAGAATTTGACGGCTTCGTCAATCCGGCGCGCGATGTCTGCAAAATTCATGGGAATCTGGCCAATCAGATACTCTTGGGACAAAGGTGAGAACTTCCTGTGTACCTCTTCGGCTATTGCTCTCTTCAGCGCGGGAATTCCCTCATCCATACTGCCTTGGTGAGGAAAAACAACGAAAATACGGACATAGTAGTACGCGGGTTTCAAGCTTCGGTTCAAAGCGGCCATAACGTTGATCACGACACCGGAAGGCCTAGTCTCCCTGGTTTGAAGGAAACAGCGATACGAATCTATATCATCGTCCCCTTCGCCCATGGTAAATCCTTGCTTGCGCAACTCCGCGACAATTCTGGAATTCGCTTCGAGCACCGCCATGACCCACCCGTTCCGCTCCTCCTTGTCTTTAATAACCCCCCTTGCTTTCTTCAAAGCTCTCAGTGCAGTCAGAAGCCATATCCCGAGGATCAAAACCGATGGAACAACGAGAATACCAACGAAAATGTTCGGCATCAAAGAACTCCTTTGTTAAGTAGCACTGTTAAGCAAGACGCCAATACAATACAACACTTCTTGTTTTTTAGCAAACCTAAAAACTTGTTGAGATAGCGAGGTCTTTCTCATTTTCTTCCATCTGCACGATTGGAAGCTGGATCAGAAATAATCTAGAGATTTCTCTGGGTACCGGTCCGAAGATGTCAGGAACGGCCTAAGTCCGCATGGCCTGACAGAAGTGGCTTCGGACGGTCAGAGAAATGAGAGATTATTTCTAGAGCCAGCCCGAGAGGAAGCCGGAAGAAAATGAGAAAGATCGAGCGATTATTTGAGCGCCACCTTGAGTACTTCCTCCATTGTTTTCACGAAAATAAATTTGATGTCACGTTGAATTTCTTTGGGAATATCAATCATGTCTTTTTTATTTTCAAACGGCGCGACGACGATTTTGATACCCGCCCGATGAGCGGCCAGCACTTTTTCTTTGAGACCGCCGATGCCGAGCACTTTGCCCCGGAGTGTTATTTCACCCGTCATGGCCACTTCTTTCCGGACAGGTTTTTTAAGAAACAGTGAAACTAAAGTGGTGGTAATGGCAATACCGGCCGATGGACCTTCTTTTTTAACGCCGCCGGACGGCGCATGCAAATGAATATCTTCTTTGCGCAAATCTTCTTTGACGCCACTGCGGGCAGCATAAGCCCGAGCCCACGACAAAGCTGCCTGGGCGGATTCTTTCATCACAATGCCTAACTGACCCGTCAGGATTAGTTTACCTGTCCCAGGCATGCGGATAGCTTCAATCATCATCAAGTCTCCGCCAACCGGCGTCCAGGCCAAACCAGTGGCTCGGCCGATTTCATCCTTCCGCTCAGCCACATCATAGGTATACTTAATCGGACCAAGATAAGTATCGACGGCTTTGGGATTAATGCTGATAGTTTTAGTCGAAGACGATTCGACGATTTTACGAGTTACTTTTCGGATAACATTAGCCAGTTGGCGTTCCAATTCGCGGACCCCGGCTTCGCGGGTATGATTGCGAATAATATCCATCACGGCCGAATCCTGGAATACTAAGCTTCGCTTTTTTAAGCCATGATCTTTAAAAAGTCTGGGCAGAAGAAAATTTTTGGCGATATGGAATTTTTCCAATTCGGTATAGCCCGGAAATTCAATAATTTCCAAGCGGTCGCGCAAGGCTGGCGGAATCGTATCCAAGCGATTGGCCGTGACAATAAATAACACGTCGGACAAATCAAATGGCACCTCTAGATAATGGTCCGAGAAAGCATGGTTCTGTTGGGGGTCCAAAGCTTCCAATAAAGCAGAAGATGGGTCGCCGCGAAAATCCGAACCGACTTTATCAATCTCGTCCAGCATAAAGACCGGATTTTTAACTTTGACGTTTTGAATGCCTTGAATCAGGCGGCCCGGCATGGCTCCGACATAGGTTCGGCGATGACCCCTGATTTCCGCTTCGTCGCGCAAACCGCCAAGCGACATGCGAGCAAATTTACGGCCCAGCGCCCGAGCAATGGACTGGCCGACTGAAGTTTTACCGGTACCCGGCGGACCGACTAAACATAGAATCGGACCTTTTAATTTACCAACTTGTTTTTGAACCGCCAGATATTCCAAAATACGTTCCTTAACTTTAGGCAAGCCGTAGTGGTCTTCATTTAATATCTTTTCGGCTTCTTTCAGATCAATTTTCTCCTTTGTTTTTTTAGACCACGGCAACTCGCTTAAAAGATCGAGGTAACTGCGGATATATGAACCTTCGGGATTGAAGGCCGGCATCTTGCCCAAACGGCTTAATTCTTTGAGGGCTTTTTCTTGGATATCTTTGGGCATACCGGCGGACATTATTTTGGCGCGAACGGAAACCAGTTCGTCTTTTTCATCATCCACGCCCAGTTCTTTTTCAATACTCTTTAATTGCTCTCTCAGGAAAAGCTCTTTCTGCATTTTGCCGATTTGCTTTTTGGTTTCTTTGACGACATCTTTTTCGGTTTCAAGAATTTGAACTTCACGTGAGAGGTACATATTGAGCTGACGCAAGATATCAAGCAGGCTTTCCAGTTCCAGAATACGTTGTTGGTTCTCCACTTCCAAGTTTAAATTCACTGTCATCAAGCTGGCAATGTGTTCGGTGTCTTTGAGTTGGGACATCATGTAAATAATTTCGGGCAGGATGGTCGGGAAAGAACGGGCCTCGGAGATAACCCGAAATTGTTCGATGGCTCGCCTAAGAATAGCTTTTTCGTCCAGATTATCGCGGATAATCAGCGCCATCGGCTCGGCATTGACGCGAATGAATGGCTCTTCAGTAACAAAGTCGGTAATCCGAGCTCGGATGAGACCTTCAACGTCAATTTTCGATGAGCCGTCCGGAAGTTTGAAAATGGAAACAATCCGGCCGATAGTGCCCACTTTATATAAATCGTTCGCGGAGATGTCATCTTCGCTGTTTTTTTGGGTCATAAAGAGAACGAGCCGATTGTGGGTCTGCGCAAACTCCAACGCACTGATTGATTTAGGGCGCTGGATAATAATGGGAATGACCAGTTTCGGAAATAGAACCGTATTTTTGAGAGCAATAACCGGTAATTCCTCGGGGATAATAATATTGTTTATTTTGAATTCGCTCATGTTTAATGGTTCTGGAAACTACTCCATATTTTACTACTATTTTAACAAAAATCAAGCCCAGACGACGTTTTTAAATACGCATTCCAGTCTTTATTATTACCGCTAATAGAAGAAGTCTTCACGCGCCGGCGCGTTTTTGAGGAGTTCAAAGGCTTCTTGAGCCGTGTCAACGATGGTGTAAAGTTTCAAATCCTCTTCATCAATGGCATGCAACTTGGTTAATATTTCCTCGCTCAGCCATTTATTGATTGGGTCCCAAAATTCTTTACCCACCAGCACCACTGGAATTTTATCGGAGATTTTTTTGGTTTGGATAAGCGTGAGAATTTCAAAGGCTTCATCAAGCGTGCCCAATCCACCCGGAAAGAACACGTAGGCTCGGGCAGCGTACGACATCATCAGTTTTCGGACAAAGAAATAGTGAAAAGCAGAAGATTCTCTGACATAGGGATTGATACGCTGTTCAGTCGGCAATTTAATATTTAAACCGATAGAATCGCCGCCGCCCTCGACTGCGCCTTGGTTACCGGCCTGCATAATGCCCGGGCCGCCACCGGTGACCACCCCGAATCCGGCGCCAGCCAGAAGTTTGCCCAGAGTACGGGCTTCTTCATACCATTTCTCACCGGGCTGGAAACGGGCCGAACCGAAAAAGGTAATCGTTTTTTTGAAGTCGGCCAAAAACTGCCAGCCATCAACAAACTCGGCTAGAATACGAAAAACGCGCCAATGCAACGATGACCGAAAATCACCTGGGTCACGTTCAAGTGGCAATTTAGACGCCGGCACATTCATCGTCCCCTGGTTTGGAGTTTGAGCTACTTCTGGTTTTGTTTCTTCTGTAGGCATGATTTAAGTATACAAATAAAAATATGGAATTAAAGAGGACAACTATTACAACTCAACGGTTTGATTTAGATTAGGCACGGTTGCAGGAACATGGGTGGAAGCAGTGATCAGACCGCATAAAGTGGCGGATGAAGCCGTTTCACCTTGAACCGCAAAGACATTTTTTAAATGGCCGGCTTCGGCGCCTTTGGCAATCCAGCTCAGCAATGTCGGTTGGTCGGCGTGAGCGGAATAGCCACCGATAGCTTCAATCCGACAATGAATCGGCACTTTTTCATCAAAAATTTTGACTTCCTTGGCGCCGTCGAATATCTTTCGGCCGAGCGTCCCTTCGGCCTGAAAGCCAATAAAGAGCAGGGTGGAATTCGGGTCCGAAAGATATCGGCGTTCGTGGTGGAGAATACGGCCGCCAGTCGACATACCCGAACCGGCAATGATCACTTTCGGACCGAGAATGCCGTTAATATTCTTTGATTCTTCGCTGGTCCGGCAATATGTCAGTCCAGGAAAATTAAATAAATCATCGCCCGATTTAATGATATAGGCTGCTTCTTTATTAAAATATTCCGGATACTTTTGATAAACTTCGGTCAAAAGGATAGCTAGCGGCGAATCAAGGAACATCGGCACATCAGGAATTTCTCCTGCGTTATGCATATCGTTCAATTCAAAAAGCAGTTCTTGAGTGCGTTCCATCGCGAATGACGGAATCATTAAGGTGCCGCCTTTAGTTATTGTGTCCTTAACAATGGAGCGGAGTTTTTGTTTACGAGTTGAGCGGTCTTCATGAACCCGGTCGCCATAGGCAGATTCGACAATTATATAGTCCGCATCGAGCGGATATTCAAACGGTTTCAAAAGCGGAGTCGGCGGATTGCCCAAATCGCCCGAGAAATAAATCTTTTTGCCTTCAAATCTGAATTCAATGATGGACGAACCCAAAATATGGCCGGCGTCATGAAACACGGCCGAAAAATCAGGGCCAAGTTCTATTTCCTGGCCATAGCTAACACCTTCAGCCAAACCCGATAAACCATCCAGGTCTTCCTGGGAGAATAAAGGCGAATGATTAGCTCTGGCAGCCGCATCTTCCATAAGAGAAAGATTGTCCGGCAAAGCGATAAAGGTCATATCCAGCGTCGGAGAAGTGGCATAGAGCTTTCCTCGGAAACCTTCTTTATGCAATTTCGGCAAACGGCCGGTATGGTCCGCGTGGCTGTGAGAGATAAACACGGCTGAAAGTTCGGATGGCTTGTAAGGAAACGGTCCGTAGTTCTTCTCTTCAGCATCACTTGAACCTTGGAACATCCCGCAATCAACAAGAATCTTAACGCCTCCCGATTCAAGAAGATAGTTTGACCCTGTCACTGATTGGGCCCCGCCATAAAAAGTAAGTTTAGCCATAAGTTATATAATCACCAATGCCACGGCATACCCGATTAGGGTCATCGTCGCAATCGGCGGCAACGCGGCCATCGGTTGACGTTTAGTCTGGCTGACAAACAATATATGAGTTAAAAGCAGTCCGAGCATGGCGAAACAAGCGACGATAATCGCTTCAGGCAAAGATTGGCGGACCAAAGAACTGATAAAAATTAAAGGCAAACCAATATCACCCGAACCCAAAATCATAAAATCAGTTCCGATTCGAGATTTGGCCTCATGCCGCGAAGCCATAAAAAGTTCAGTACTGGGCGGAATAATAAAACCGAATACGGCGCCAGAACGAATCATACTTTCAGCAATCCGGACCATATGCCGGGTCTTATATACGGCAATAATATCATAGAAGGACATCAGGACCAGAACCACGACGCCGACTGTAGGTGTAATAATAATGCCGACAGCAGCGCCAAGACCGGCGATACCCAAAGCAATGGCGATATCGTGCGTAATAACAGTATGGGCAACAAGAAAAGTGGCCAAAATCAGCAGGCTTCCGATAATATCTAGTGGGAACGGCGCCACGGAAGCAATCACAATTTGGGAACCGGCAAGAATTAAAATAGAAATGAATATCCAGAACACCCAACTTGATAACTGCCGAATACGACTAACCAACCAAACTGCCACGAATATTAGAATAAAACCAACTATATCTCCAGTAGTGATGTTCGAGGGTTGGATAATTTCTACGTTTGGGAGCTGAATCACATATTGATAAGCCACAAACAAACCCAGAGCGAAAGTCCCGCCGAACATTAACGCTTCTTTCAGAAAAAGATTGGGCTGAATTTTCATCCCGCACATAACAAGCACCAACTGCTTGAGCAATACGATTTTATGTATTATCCAAGCTTATCAGTGCTGTATGATTAATATTATTTATATCCGCATAGTGACGCAGTAGTATTGCCAGTGCTTGTTATGTGCGGGATTAATAACTAAGCCACGGCCGATTCGGATATTCCTGAATCAAGTAACGATAACCTTGGCCGTCGGGTACCGGAATATTATTATCTTTAATCCATTGAGCAATAATCTGACGCTCAGTTGAAGACATTGATTTAACTTGAGTAACGGACGCATCCAGCACAATTTGATCAGACTCGTAGTTTTTGATAGCCACGAAAAGAACACCCGTAAAAAATATCGCCAATAAAGAAATGAATACAGCCCCCATTCGGGACTCAACTTGCATCGTAAGCGGATTGGTCATGCGTGAAAAAATAAATTTACCTGACAATGATAGCGCCAGCTTGACCGCTGTTATGATTATTATGATAACTGAATGTGCCTCGGGCTGCAAAAGTAAACGAGAAATAACTCCCCTGCGGAATGTCGCCAATACTATCAAAACCGACCAAATCTTCGGAAACAATTCTAATGGGGAAAATACTATCATTCTTGAACCGGACCGTATCACCAGCATGAATCCGAAGGTTAGTCGGACTAAACACGCCGACATCATAAGAGATAGTATAGATGCGAGGTTGGACCGTTGGTGTAGAACTATCAACCAAGCCCGACGGCAGAGGACTGACGGCCGGTTGAAGACTACCGAAATGCATAACCGAAAAGGCGGCGAGGATCATTAGTAGAATAACAACCAGCCAGGATAGGCCTGGCGCGTGAGCAGTTCTAAACGATGGACGCTCTTCTTTTTTGGCTAATTGGACTTCAACCTCTTCGGGCATGCTTTAATAATAGCAGACTCTGTGTGAGAAAAACAAGCTTAATTATTAAGAAAGCTCCGGACAATATCACGGTCCGACCAGGGAATTTTCTTATTGCCGGCGACGGCCATCGAAACCTCTGAGCCCTTACCCGTAATGACGACCGTATCACCAGGTCGGGCAATGGCAATAGCTCGGCCAATCGCTTCTTTACGGTCCATGATGACTTCCACATGATCGGTACGACTGATGCCTTGCTGAACATCATAAACAATCTGGCACGGATCTTCTTCATAAGGGTCTTCGTCGGTTAAAATAATTTCATCGGCCAACCGGTCGGCAATGGCGCCGAATTCCGGTCTTTTCCATTTGTCTCGTCCCCCGCCAGCTGCGCCCAGAACGCAAATCAATCGGCCATTCATCGGCTTAAGGGTTTCATAAACCATCTTCAATGAATCCGGCGTGTGAGCATAATCTACCACCACACTAAATGGCTGTTTTTGGACAAATTCCAGACGGCCTGGAATAGTTTGTAAATTGGAAAGCGCTTCCGCGATTATGGAAGGTTCAATATCATAAACCGAAGCCACGGCCCAGGCGCCGAGAGCATTGAGCACGTTGAACATCCCGCCGACATGCAAATGGACATGCTGGCCGTTCAGGTCAAATTCTGATTCGCTTTCACTGGCCAGAACATTGCTCGGCCGGATATCGCCCTGATTGATGCCAAAGGTAATTTTCTTTTCAGCGGTAAATTTATCAAAATCAGCGATGCGCGCTTCGTCGGCGTTTAAGATATGGACCCGTTTCGTCGCCTCAAACAATTTTTGTTTGGCTTTGATGTAATTTTCAAATGAGCCGTGATTTTCCAAATGCTCGCGATGAATATTCACGAACACCGCCGAATCAAATTTAATCCCCAGATGACGGTATTGTTTAATGCCTTCCGAGGTTACTTCCAAAACCACGAAATCACAGCCCGCTTTTCTAGCTTCGGCTAAAAATCTTTGTAATCGGAAGCGGCCGGGCATGGTTTGTTTCAGCGTATTCGGCCATTCTTTATCTTTAATCTTAAATCCCAGCGACCCAATCGCCGCCACATTCGCGCCCGAAGCTTCCAGAATTTTGGTAATCATGAAAACCGTCGTCGATTTGCCTTTTGTGCCCGTCACGCCGATTAACTTCATGCTGTGAGATGGAAACCCGTATCGCAACGCCCCGCCGTAAGCCAACAACCGGTGATAAGCCGGCTGAAAAAATTCAAAGACCGACGCAGGAATTATTTTTTTGACCTGATATAAAATTTTATCCAGCGCTGTTTCCTGGATCATTAAAATATTTTTCTTATAATTTTATACATTAAAAACCAAAACTTGCGGATAGGCATATCAAAAGCGCCGGGATATTCAACTTGCCGGCCGCCCCAGCCCAATTTAAAACGAGTAACGCCAGGCCATTTTTTGGCATCAATGCCCCAGAGGTCATAATATTTAATTCCATAACCCTTGGCCCATTTCATTACTTCCCAATGCAACAGATATGGGGCCATCATTGGTTTATACTTCGGACTGCGATCCATCGCGCCATGCAAATAGTAGACAGTGTCGCCATAAGCCAGGAGGACCGCTCCGGTGATAGAAACGCCTTCATGTTGGACAAACACCATTTCGGTCTTAAGGCCGGTTCCGCCAGTTGGCGGAGAACATAATTTTTCATAATATTCTTTTGGATGAGTGGAGAAATTATCGTTCTTAGCCGTGTGTTTTAGTAATTCCCAAAAGACATCGATATTGTTGCCGGTCACAAATTTCAAGCCATTCCTTTCGGCCACTTTGATGTTATACCGCGTCTTATGATGCATCGCGCCTAGTAAATCATATTCCGGTTTTTCCAAATCAATAATTACCGACCGATTGGGCTGAACCTTTTTGGATGATTTTTTGAAACCAGCGCCATAAAGCAATTCAATAGCGCTATCATGCAAAGGTTCGATTTTTATAAAAATAGACTTCTGTTCGCGGGCCAGATTTTTAAGATAGGATATAAAATGTTCCAGTTCGTTTTTTAATCCGCCGGTAATATAGTCTAAATTAATTTCCGGGCCATGAGGAATGTATAAATAGTTCATCCCCAAGGGTAAATCATGCCGAATAATATTGGCAATTACTTTACCATCATCAAATCGCCAGGTTTTGCGTCCGGCAGATTTATGAAATTCAAGCCACTCTTTGCTTTGTAGAAATGATTTCATCGGCAAAATTAATCCTTGCGATACAAAGCAAATCCGGCGGCAAGGATGACCACCAGCCAGACTAAATTATTCCAGCGCGCGAAAAACTCCGGCCACTGCGCGCCGATAATGACCCCTAACCCCAGCCAAGCCACAAACAATAAACGTTGTTTCATATCAATAAAATAACATCTTTTTTAATAAAAAACGAGGGCCGCAGAACGCGGCCCGGTGGCAGGTATTTTCATCTCGTCAGCTCGGTCGGCGCCACTCCTTTTCTCTTTCTTGAAACCCAGCAAAATCGACCTTTTTGACTTCCTGTACTTCCACGCTCACCATTTCGGTTCCGACAAAGACGTTGAGCAATTCCCTTCTCATACACTCGGTGGCCCGGCAGGCCTGGTCCGTACCATTCAGATTGGCCACCACAAACCGAATTTCAAATGTCATAACACCGCCTTTCCAGGATTAATATCCCATAATACTGACCGAAAATCAAGAGAGGGTCTATTTCTTCCCCAAAATCTTCAACGCTTCCCTCACCCTTTCCTGGAGGGTACCGGCTTTGGTATCTTTGAGAGCTACTTTGGCTTGAGACGCAGAATAGCCGAGTACCATGAGCGCTTCAGTGGCTTGGCCGTCCTGGCTTAAGTCAATGCCTTCGGTGTCGCCTTCCATCTGGTCCACTTTGCCTTTCAACTCCAAAACCAGCCGGTTAGCCATCTTGGGACTAATGGTTGAGACTTTTTTGAGATAGTCCGGGTCTTGGTTGATGACCGCGGCTTTAAGATGGACCGGTTCCACCGACGAAAGGATGTTTTGGGCGCCTTTAGGACCGATACCGGAGACAGTCGTCAGCAAATGGAAGAGGTCTAGATCGGATTTTTTATCAAAGCCGTACATATCAAAAGTACCCTCCCTAAGATTCATCTGGGTGTGGACGAATAGCTTAATTGTGGGCTGGGGGCTTGACCCCTCACCTTTCGAGGATTGATCAGAGCGCGACAAAGTCGCTAATCCTCGTAAAGGTGAGGGGTTGACTTTACCATCGCTTTTTGCTAACATATTCAGTACTCTGGGGCATAGTGTGACCTTATACCCTATACCCCCGGTGTTCAAAACGATGTATTTGTCTCCCAAATGTTCAATTGTACCTTCCAGAAAGCTAATCATAGTTATAGCTTGCCTGTCGCTCTGCCATGACCTTCGGTCATACGGCAGTACGCTTTGAGCTGACTTCTTCGTTAAATCCTCCGCCTGGTCTTCGCCGTACCTTTAGTACGACTCAGCCCAGTACTCGGATTTGCCTCGAATTCAACTCAACAGGCTACGCTCTAATCAAAGAGTAGCATAGATATTTAGGTATTTAAAGAAAAAGAAGAGGCCCGCGTAGCGGGCCCTGGGTGGATGACCATTACACCTGTTGGCAGTCCTTGAAGTGAGGTCGGCTGATCTTGGGTATCCACCCCTCGACTTTCATACCATAAATCATTCCCACCAAAAACCCCGAAAAATACACGAACGGGACGAGAAGTAGTTGGCCACTGCCCCAAGAGTAGACGCCGATGAAGAAAATCGAAAGAACAAACGAAACAGTGTTGGCAAATTTCATAAGAACTCCTTTGAGCAAAAGTATCAAATGTTCAAACTAACTTCAAGATTCCAGCCGACCGGTGACCAACCAGAGGCCATCAAGAAATTGGTCAAAGGTTTAGGACAATGCAAAAAGCGTCAGGTGCTTTTGGGTGTGACCGGTTCGGGTAAGACCTTCACCATGGCCAAAGTTATTGAGCAATATCAAAAGCCGACGCTCATCATTTCTCATAATAAAACCCTGGCCGCCCAGCTCTACAAGGAAATGAAAGAATTTTTTCCAAATAATGCCGTCCACTACTTTGTTAGCTATTACGATTATTATCAGCCGGAAGCGTACATTCCCCACACTGATACCTATATTGAAAAGGACTCCAAGATCAACGAAGAACTGGACCGGTTGCGCCACGCCACCACCCAAGCCATGATGAATCATGATGATGTTATTGTGGTGGCTTCGGTCTCGTGTATCTACAACCTTGGTAACCCGGAAGAATACAAAAATTTAGGCCTGGAATTATTTGAAGGTAAACAAATCAAGCCCTCAGATTTTATCCGCAGTCTTTTAAGGTTGCAATACGTCCAAGACATAGAATTAAAGCGTGGCGCCTTCCGCAAGACGCAAACCGAAATTGAAATCATTTCGCCAACAGGCCAGGAAGTGACTAAAGTCACTTTCAAAAACGATACTATTATCCGAATGTACCGAGCCTTGCTTAACGACCCTGAAGATTTAGAAACAAAGGATTTGAACTATGAAAAAATAGTTCACACAGTCATCTTTCCTGCCAAATACTGGATTACTACCGACCATAAAATCGAGCTGGCAATTGAAAACATCAAAAGCGAATTGCAACAGCACGTCAAACATTTGAAAAAAATCGGCAAGAATCAGGAAGCTTCGCGTTTGCAGGAAAAAACCACGCGCGACTTGGAAATGATGCGCCAGACTGGCTATTGCCATGGCATTGAAAACTATTCCCGACATTTGGATTTCCGCAAAGCCGGCGAGCCGGCTTTCTCACTGTTGGACTTCTTTAAATCCAAAGGCGAATTCCTGACTATCATTGACGAATCCCATGTTACCATCCCCCAACTGCGCAGCATGTATAAAGGCGACCACTCCCGTAAATCAACCCTGATAGAATACGGTTTTCGCTTGCCCTCGGCGATTGATAACCGGCCTTTAAAGTTTATGGAATTCAAAGAACGCATTCAGAAAGTAGTTTATGTTTCGGCCACGCCGGCTAAGTTTGAGTTGGACGAGGCCGGTCCGGACAATATCGCTGAACAGCTTATCCGGCCGACAGGTTTGCTAGACCCGACCGTGGAAATCGTGCCCACCACTAATCAAGTGGAACATCTTATCGGCCGAATCAAAGAACGCGTCACCAAGAATGAGCGAGTCATTGTGACCACCCTGACCAAACGTATGGCCGAAGATTTATCCGAACACCTCGCCCGAAACGATATTAAAGTCAATTACCTCCATTCCGAAATTAAAACTCTCGACCGAGTTAAGATCATCAAAGACTTGCGTTCGGGTCTGTATAACGTCATCGTCGGTGTAAATCTTTTGCGGGAAGGTTTAGATTTGCCCGAAGTGTCGCTCATCGCCATTCTTGATGCCGACAAAGAAGGTTTTCTTCGCAATGCCACCACTCTGATTCAAACCATGGGCCGAGCGGCCCGCCATAAAGACGGCCACGTCATCATGTATGCCGACAAAATCACGAAATCGATGGAAGCCTCTATTGGCGAAACTCAGCGCCGGCGCGCCAAACAAATCGAGCACAATAAAAAACACGGTATCACTCCGACTAGTATCGCCCGTTCAACCGGCGGATTTGAAATGGCTACAGGCCGCAAATCAGAACAGCATTACGGCGAAGGTGAAAACGAGGTCATCTTTTACGGCGGCGGCACCAAACAAAAAGCCCTCAAACAACTCCAGCGCATGCTTGAAACCGCCATCCGCAAATTCAACTATGAACAAGCTATCGGCATCAAAGAACAAATCCGTAAACTTAAGGGCTTAGATTCTTAGGTATTGCGTAAAGGTAAGAAATAGAGTATTATACAGAAACAAACATGCCAATCACCAGATCTGCCAAAAAGGCACTCAGACAATCCAAATCCCGACGAGTCGGGAATTTAAAGCGCATTAACGGCTACAAGAACGCCGTTAAGCAGTTCAATAAGCTCGTTGCGGCTAACCAGATTAAAGAAGCAGCGGCCACTTTGGATAAGGTTTATCAATCACTTGATAAGGCTACCAAAGCCGGCGTTATCAAGGCCAACAAAGCCGCCCGTCTCAAATCTCACGCCATCCTCTCACTAGCCAAAAAGAAATAACTCATTAACTTAAAACCCGCTTTTACAAGCGGGTTTTAAGTTTGTTGAATTAACTAACTGCTTTAAAATCTAACATATGTTAGATTTTAAAGCAGTTAGTTAATTCAACGAGAAAATCACTTGGATTCTTAATCCTTGGCTACATTAAATACAATCCCCAATCCTGCCAGTAGAGCAATCATGGCCGTACCGCCGTAACTGATAAAAGGCAATGGGATACCAGTGAGCGGAGCCAGGCCGGAAATAGCGGCAATATTAATAAAAGCCTGGGCCATAATCCAAATATTGATACCACTAACAAATAATCGGCCGAATGGATCCAGTGTCGCGACAGCAATTTGAGTAAGGGTCAGGCAGAGTGCCACAAACAAGCCGACAGTAACTAAAGCGCCAATCAATCCAAGTTCTTCAGCAATAATGGCGAAGATTGAATCCCCGACCGGTTCCGGTAAAAACCCCAGCTTTTGGGTGCTGTGGCCAAAACCGACGCCAAAAACACCGCCCGACCCGATGGCTATTTTGGCTTGATTTACTTGGTATGAAATTCCCCGAGTATCAGCGTTTTGATCCATAAAAGAAAGGATGCGATCAAGACGATACGATTTAAAATATATTAAACCCGAAAGAATAACGATTCCAATCCCCAAAATAACCGCTAAATGTTTTAGATTTACGCCCGCTACAAAATACATACCGATAGCAATAAAGCCGATAACAATAAGCGTGCCGATGTCAGGCTGAAGAGCCAACAGCAAAGCGGCAAATCCTAGAACAATAAAAAATGGCGCGGCACCATAGAGCCAATGGTTTGTTCGTTCATGACGACCACCGAACCACGCCGCTAGATAGATTACAAGCGAGAGTTTCAGTATTTCTGCGGGTTGGAAAACGATGCCGCTGATATTCAGCCAACGCGTCGCGCCTTTGGTGGCAAAACCGAAATGAGATACGAAAACAAGCGTCATCAAGGCCAGCGCGCCGAGGAGAATTAACAGTGAAAGCTTACGCCACAATCTGAAATTAATTTTCGAAAGAATGTAGGCCAACAGCATCCCCGGGACAATGCCGTACAATAATTGATGAAAGAAATAATAATACGCCGACCCAAATTTCTTTTGAGCATCCACAATTCCAGCCGAGGACAAGACGGCCAAGCCGAAAATTATCAATATCCCCAGAATCCAAAAAAGCCGTTTCCTCATGGCTTTATTGTAGCAGAACTAACCTATATTGGTAATTTAGCGCCAATTAGCCCCAAGCTCATATATAAATAGGAGTAGTGAAGCTCCAATAATTATTACAACGAACAGCAAAGAAAAACCAATATTTTCTATAAAACCTTTCTTCGGTTCTACTAACGTATTGCGTCTGTTTGAAATAGATCGGTCAATTACACCCAGAATAAAAAATATAACGCCAAGAACAATCAAAATAAGCCAAGCTTGTCCCAAAAAAGCTGATTTATCCATTTTTAATTGTACAAAATCATAAACCCCTAAAATAAAACCGAAAACAAGCATTAAAGTTCCAATAGGTATGAAAATTTTATGGAATGAGATGTTTTTATTTAAATTCATAGACTATTTGAATGGAGGCAGTTTGCTGTCGACTAAAAAGATGATGAGACCGAGGATGGCGCCGATGGCGTTAATCATCCAAAAACGCATCGTAATTTGGGTTTCGGGCCAGCCCATAGCTTCAAAAGTATGGTGAATCGGCGTGGAGGGAAATATTTTTTTCTGGCGGACTTTTTTGGAAATAGTCTGGAGAATGACCGAACCGGATTCTACCAGCGGGATAATGGCGATGATAGGCAAAAGAAGTTCCGTGTTTGTCAGTAGAGCTACTACGCCGACCGTGAAACCAAGCGCCATCACGCCGGTGTCGCCCATAAAAAACTTCGCTGGATAGATGTTAAACCACAAAAAGCCGATGAGCGCGCCCATAATGGCACCGATAAAAATGGCAAGATCCAGACGGCCTTGGTCAAAGGCGATGGCGGCCAGCGCGCCGAAAATTGTTAAGAATACGCCCCCTGACAAGCCATCGAGACCGTCGGTCTCATTCATGGAAAACGCCGTGGCCACCATGATAAAAATGAAATACGGAATATAGAGCCAGCCGATGGTATATTCGCCCATAAAGGGCACGGTGATGGTTCTGATATCAAGTTTAAAATAGAACCACCACGCGCCGATAACCGCCACGCCGATAAAAAACAGCAACCTTTTGCCGAGTTTGAGACCGCCACGTTTTAAAACACCGACCATATCATCGGCCATACCGACCAGGCCGGCCAGAATCAGGAAACCTAACGGCAACAACGTTTGGCTTCGGGATATAAAATTAATTTTCCCCCAAATGCCATCAAAAAAAGTCGCTAAGGCCCAACATCCCAGAGCGATAATCGAAACAGTCAGCCAAATCGGCAAACCGCCCATAGTCGGCGTACCTTCTTTTTTCCGATGAAGACTGTTGAATATCGGCGTGTCCGGGCGCTCAACGGCTTTGCCTGGCTTAAAGCGGGTGAACAAAACCTTAGTCCAAAAATAAGTGATAATGAGATTTAAAAAGAAAGCTGTCGTCGTTACAACAAATAACCGGACGATATTAAAAATATTAAGACTTTCGAGAGGAGAAGGTGTCATCCCGCACATAACAAGCACTAACTGCTTTAGCGATACGATTGTTCGTATTAGCCAAGCTTATCGGTGCTGTATGATTAATTATTATTAAATACGCATAGTATCGCAGTAGTATTGCCGGTGCTCGTTATGTGCGGGATTAATTCCATCTATATGCCCGCCTGGCCCAAGAAATCAAGTTCTTCATGTCGCCGAAGCGATCATGGGAACCAAGAATGATGGCAATAATACGATCACCCTGGTCAGGCGCATCAACAATAAGAATCATACACCCGAGAGCACTGTCTGTATACCCTGTTTTTCCACCAACAATGTCTGATAGAACGCCCAAAAGCTGGTCTGTGCTCTTAATTTCATGGGTAATCTTGCCATCAGTTGAGATGATTGTGGCCGTTGATTTTCGGGAGAGACTCCAAATGGCATCGTAGCGCAAAGCGTAAGCCACGCCTTTCACCAGGTCGCTGGCCGTCGAATAGCCGGTATCATCCAGCCCCGCCGGATCAACGAAATGGGTATCACTCATTCCCAATTCCGATGCTTTCTTATTCATTTCCGCCACCAAATCAACACTGTGACTGGCGGCATAATCACGCAAAGCATAAGCGGCGTCGTTTGATGATTCAATGAACATCATCTGCATTAAATTATGGACCGATAGGGTTTCGTCGACATAAAGATCTTTCCGCTGACCGTCGACTCCGACCGCTGAAGATTTAATAGTGACAACGTCGTTGGGACTGAATTTTTCCCAAACCACCACCGCATTCATCACTTTGGTCAGCGAAGCGATGGGCAGTTTTTCTTTGATATTTTTTTCAAAGAGATTGCGGTCTGATTTTGTATCATAAAGAATTGCCGACTTCGCGTCTAAAGTAATTTCATTCATTGAAGTATTTAGAACAGGCAAATAACTAATCGGATTAGGCGGGAAAATAAAGGCTTGATTATCGTGAAAAATCTGACCAGGATCACTAATCGGTGTTCGATAAATCGTAATAAAAAAATAGGTGTTAGCTAACACCAAAATCGCGACGACAATTGTCAGTCCGGCAAACTTTCTGTCCATTATTTTTTTATCTCAATATGAAGCTCTTTCAACTGTTTCGGTTCAAGCGGTGACGGCGATTCCATCATCAGGTCTCGAGCATCGCCGGTCTTCGGGAAGGCAATCACTTCACGAATACTCATTTCGTTGTTCAATAAAGTCACCAGGCGATCGATGCCCCAGGCAATTCCGCCATGCGGTGGGGCGCCAAACGAAAACGCTTCGAGCATGTGGCCAAAGTTTTGATTTATTCGTTCTTCTGAAAAGCCCATCACTTTAAAAACAGCTTTTAAGCCTTCGGGAGTATGATTGCGGATACTGCCCCCGCCGATCTCTGAACCATTCAAAACCACATCATACTGACTGGTCAGGATATTTTCAATATTCTTGCCTTCCAACAAATCAACGCTAAATTCTTTTTTCGCCGCTGAAAACGGATTATGCGTGAAGGTCCACTTTATTTCCCCGCCAGAGGCGGGTCCGCCTTCGGCGGAAAAGAATGGGAAATCAATTACCCAACAAAAAGCGATAAGGTTCGGGTCTTCCTTATCGGCGCGCAAATCTGGCCGATCAGTATTATGCTTCGCCATCGCTTCCGCATGTGACATTCGCGGGAACGGAATTTCTTGAATTTTCTTTTCGGGATAAAGCGTTTTTACAATGGAAACCAAAAGCTCTTCGTTTAAAGCCATCACGTCTTCGCGCTCCACAAAACTCATTTCTAAATCCAGCTGGGTGAATTCCGGCTGACGATCGCCCCGGGTATCTTCATCGCGGAAACAGCGGGCAATCTGGAAATATTTTTCCAAGCCAGCTACCATCAACAACTGCTTGTATTGCTGGGGTGATTGGGGCAGGGCGTAAAACGAACCGCTATACAATCGAGAAGGCACGACATAATCGCGCGCGCCTTCCGGTGTTGATTTAGTCAAGATTGGAGTTTCAATTTCAAGAAATTCTTTTTCATCCAGAAAATCGCGGATAAACTTAATAAGCTTATAGCGAGCCACCATATTCTTGGCCATTCTTTCACGACGCAGATCCAAATAGCGATATTTCATCCGATGCTCTTCGCCAATCTCTTTGCCATCGGTATCCAACGGGAAAGGCGGAGTTTCGGATTTATTTAAAATTTCCAGTTCAATTGGTTCAATCTCCACTTTACCGGTTGGGATTTCGGCATTGACCATATTTTCCGGACGGGCGTTTATTTTTCCTTTCAAATGAATGACCCATTCCGAACGAAGCTGACTGGCCAGTTCATGAATTTCTTTATTGCCGGGAGTAAAAACAACTTGAGCGATTCCGCTCCGGTCGCGAATATCAATAAAGATTAATTTGCCGTGGTCTCGGCGCGTATGGACCCAGCCATAGACATCAACCGTCTGTCCGGCCAAGTCTTTAATATCAACAATAGAAGTCCTTTGCATATACGTATCTTAGCAGATTTTAATAAATAAAAAAGGCCGATGCGTCACGCACCGGCCCCGACCCATGTCCTTTCATGGCTCTGACTGTTCTACAGGCGGCCTGTATCCAAACAGGATTTGCTGGGCAGTGTAGTAGACCAACATGAGAGGCCCGCGAGTCCCCGGCTGCTCCGACTTTTTGTCAAAGCCGATCCAGCCGATCATTTCGGCCAGCTCCCAGAAGGACAAGGTCTTGAAACCCTCTTTCTGAACCAGCTGGATGCACTTGAACAAGTGCAGGAACGGATTGGCCACGGGAATCACTTCTGTGATACCACGGGCCCGGAACAGTTCTGTCGCCTGTCGGGTGGGTTCTTCCGAACCTTCGTAGCCCGGTTTCTTCATGGTCACATGACACTCAACGCCGAGTTCCTTGAGAACTGCGGCCGTCGTGCGCTGGGCGAAGACTACGATCTCCACGTCCTTGCCCTGCTTCTTGATGATTCGTTTGGCCGCCCGCCCCAGCCGAACATTGCACGGGCTGTGTCCCTTCTTTCGCCAGGCGAAAGAGTAAACGATCATGCCTTTTGGCATCTGCCACCATCCTTTTTGTGAAGAACTGACTTAAAGCTTATGTACCTGTATTATACCATAATATAAAAAATAAAACAAGGGCTAGTGAATTTGCTCTTGTTTTATAGCTTTATTGGCCTTTTTTGTGACCAGCTTTCTTGTGGAGTTTCATTACCTTCAAAGAATATCAAGTATCGGCACTGTGGACGGAATTTTAAGAGTCGCGGGGTCTTTGCCATCCCAGCTTATTTCTCCCTTAATCACCAGGTCAGTAATGCGAGGTTGCCATTCATGCTCCACTTTATTAACTCTTTCGGCCAGCGTCTCCGGCGTATCACCAGCTAATATCTCGACAGGCTGGCGAAAAATAATCGGACCCTTATCATACTCTTCGGTCACGAAATGCATGGTGACGGCTGAATGTTTAATCTCACCGGCATTGAATGCTTTTATGACCGCTTCATGGACATAATGGCTATACATACCCGGCCCGCCAAAACGAGGCAAAGGTCCGGGATGAATATTGATAGTTTTCGCTGGATCAAGACCTTTGACCAGTTTTAGCCAGCCGGATAAAGCCACAAAATCGGCCTGCGTGTCAGCCACGATTTTCTGATAATCTTCGGCTTCGCGGGGCAAAGGAAAATAAACAAAAGGAACACCCAGTGTTTCCGCTTTTTGACGAACTCCCCCGTTTTCGTGATTTGAAACCACCGCCACAATCTCGGCATCAAGAATGCCATTTCGAGAACTTTCAACTAGTTTTTGGAAACCGGAACCTCCGCCATCTTTTGTACCCGAAGCAAATACAAGAAGTTTTTTCATGAAAATAAAATAAAGTGCGCCCGCTGCGACTCGAACGCAGAACCTCTTCCTTAAAAGGGAATTGCTCTACCAATTGAGCTACGGGCGCAATGTTAATAATATAGCACAAAAAAAGACGCCTAGCAATCAATTTTATTCGAAAATGTGGTGTTTAATAAGAGCGTGGATTTTGGAAGCGTTATCAAAGATAAGATGACGGTCGCCAATAATCGAAACACGTACAGCCAGATAGCTATCCACCTCGCTGTTCAAACTTTCAAAGTATTCAGGCTGGCTGGCGCGGAGAGAAAATATTTCACCCTCGTCGTGATACAAAATATCTTCCGGAATAAAGCGCCGAGGAGTTAATGTTGGCACGACCACCACGGTATGAGCCGGTACTTCAAGAAGCTCGGCAATTTTCGATTCAAGTAATTCCAAAGCTTTGGGTGAAGAATACTTAGTCATCTTGTCGAAAAATCCTTGATCTTCGCCGATAACCTTTATTTTCTTGCCTGCCACCCGTTCGCGGGATTGTTTGTTGTTCAGCCGGAAAACCAAACCGGTACTGGGCAGAATGCGCTGAGCATATGATTTATATAGAAACTTCAACCGTTCATCCGAGCTGGTATAGATTTTAGCCAGCAGTTCGTGGTCGCTAAGGACCCACAGTTCGGTCGGATCGATACGCTGGATAGAAAGCCAGATACTGACCATCTTCTGCAAGAAGCGTTGACTAATAAGAGAAGACTTGTGCAGATGGACTTCTTTGTACATATAAATGTACAAACGCTGGATTTGTTTGGCTGCCTCCAGGGATTTTTTATCAATGACCATCCCTTTTTTAAAATAGGTCAGATAATTAAAAACACTTTCAATGTCCGGCTGTTGGCCGAAGCCGGTGTGATAAACATCACGCTCCAGGTAATCGAGCTTATCCATACCCAGATTCTTGTCCATAATAATCCGATAAAGCGGACTCTGGCGGGTAAACATTTTTTTGATAAGTGTCACATCGCCACCGGAACTTTTGATTTCTTTTTTAAGTTCATCAATTAAATTAAGACCGTTCTGGTCATGATTGTACGGCGTCAGCTCTTCAATGATATGCGAGAACGGACCGTGGCCAATATCATGCAACAAACCAAAAAGCGGGACATTCTTAGCTTCATGACTGGTTAAAAATCCTTCCTCGGCCATCTTGGCACAAAATCGTTTGGCCTTGCTGTACACGCCCAGCGCGTGCTCAAACCGATTATGTGAAGCGCCCGGAAAGACTGCTAAAGTCGTTCCTAATTGAGAAATATACCGCAACCGTTGGAACCTGGGGTGGTTGATAATACCCATGATCGGCCTGATATCAATAGACTCCTCCGGCGGTATCCGGATATATTTTTTGTAATACTTACTGGCCATCCTCAAAAACTACCATATTATATAAAAAACAAAAGCCGTCCGCGGAAGCACGGACGGCTTCGGCGGACGGTGAGTGAATCAATCAGTTCGCATTGACCCCGAACTGCTCTTCGTAGAGCAAATCGCGAGCTGCCTGATTCGCGGGAGCAATGTCCCACTCTGAGGGCATCGTGTCCCCAACTTGCAAGCTGGGACATCCTTCCGGTGCTTCGACGAACCCGTACACGAACGGGTTTTGGCTCACTTCTCTGACGAGCCCGCCACCTTGCGTGCCGAACACCGGAAACGGGTATGCTTCCAGTTTCTTTTGTTCGGCTAACGCTTCACAGTCTGCGCACAAAGCTCCAGGAACTTCTTTTCCGCAAACTAGACATGCCATGTTCTGCCTCCTTAATGAATACTTTAATTATACCATATCTTATAACTAAATGTCAAATACGCAAAAACAGCGAGACCCAAGCCATCTGAAAGACTCCCCGCAGGCCTTTCAGCTATTCCAGTAAGGCGATAGCCGGCCAGATGCCATTGAGCTATCCCGGTCGCCTTAGGCGACCGGTTGATGCGAAATAGTATTGGCATAGATAGGTGCTGGGTGAAAGGCCGAGGGAGAGGCGCGAATCTTCGCTGGAAAGATTCGACGCTGGTCTTTCAAATGGCTTGGGCCGAGCGACTATTTCTTAAGCGCTTCTTCGAGAATTTTCTTCAACTCAGCGGTATCTATCTTTTTCTTAGGTTCGCGGGGTTCATCTAAGTTCTCCAGCTGGACTTTGGTTCTCTGACGCCGAAAATCGACAGTTCTTACATCAGAATCATTCTCTTTGAGAGTATCCAAAGAGACAACACGTTTTGTTTCCTCTCTCGGTGGCAAAGGCGGACGGGACATTTGCGAACGAGGCCTCTGGCGAGACTGGCCATAATTGTCTTGAGGACGGCGGTCGCGGGGAGGCAATGGGGCCGGTTCCATCGGTGTCGCCCACTCAGCCACTGACTTTTCCACGTCATCGCGGTTTGAAGAATAATGCGCGCGCGAAAAAGCAATCACTTCGTCTTGGTGGGATTCTTCCATAGAAGCCAAGGAATCGCTTGTTCGCGCCGAAAAACCTTTAGAGGTAATGCCGTTAACCATCAATTTAAGATACATCTCGCGCTTGCCGAGGTTGACGATATCGGCCGCCATGAAATCAGGGGCATACCATTTTTCCAAAAACTCGGCGTCTTCCGCGCCCACCCGGAAGGTCACGATTGTGCCGGCGTTGCCGAAGACCGCATCACGAACTTCTTCTTCCATTTGCGTGATGTACTGATGAGCCACAATCAGGTTCAAATGATATTTGCGGGCTTCGGATAAAATATTAGCGAAAGATTCGGTAGCAAAAGCTTGAAATTCATCAACATAGAGATAAAAATCGCGGCGTTCTGTTTCGGGAGTATCCACCCGGGACATGGCCGCTAGTTGAATTTTGGTAATCAATAAAGCGCCGAGGAGCCGCGAAGCATCTTCACCGATAGCGCCTTTAGACAGGTTGACAATAAGAATCTTGCCTTCGTCCATGATTTTGCGGATATCAAGCTTGGTACCCACCTGACCGACAATATTGCGGATGACATTGTTGGATGAAAACTGGCCGACTTTGTTTTGAATGGCCGCCGTGGCTTCGCTGGCAAATTTATCGGAATATTTGGCGAATTCATCAGTCCAGAAGGCTTTCACAATCGGGTCTTTCAAGTTATCAACGACTTTTCGGCGGTATTCTTTGGAAGCCATCAAGCGATTAATACCCAAAAGCGTGGAGTCCGGATATTCAAGCAGGGCCAAAATGGTGTTGTTTAAAATGTATTCCATCCGGCCGGACCAGGCTTCGGCGCCCCAAAGTTTTTTAAACACGCCCAAAAGTCCGGAAGCAATTAAGTGGCGATATTCGTAATCCACTTTTTCAAGCACGTTGAAGGCAATCGGGTAAGCCAGGTCGGCCGGATCAAAATAGATGACATCTTTAATGCGATGTTTGGGAATAAAGTTAATTAAAGCTTGGGCCCCGTCGCCGTGCGGATCCAGAAAGGCCAGACCCCGGCCTTCTTCAATATCCTGGATGGCCATATTTTTTAAAAACTCGGACTTGCCCATACCAGTTGAACCGACCACATACATGTGACGGCGGCGGTCATCGGCTTTAATTCCAAAATGCTGTTTCTCGTTTCGGAAGTTTGTTTCGCCGAGAATAAGAATCTGGTTGTCTGTAGATAAGGCCATGCTTAATTTTTTAAACAGTAGGAATTCCGGCCGGCGCTTCGCCTTTCTTGGCTTCAATGCGAGGCAAAGCCGGTGTCTTCACGCCGACATCGGGAACATGGAAAATTGTCGTCAGCTCTTCGGTATTCAAAATCAAAGGCTTCTTGGGGAAGTCCCGGCCTCGATAGCTTTTATATATTTTTTTCTTGTTTTTTAGCGAGCGGGCAGATTTATTAAAACCTTTGGTAATGTCGGTCGAAAGTCCCGGCTTAAAACCATTGAGGGCTTGGGTGGAAAATTGCTTGAAAGCGCCGGCGACACTGCGCATCCGGCCGTCGTCATATTTATCTAGTGGAGCAATATAAACCATTCTGATACCCGACTCAAAAGCCAATTTGGCTGTGCCCTTTTCTATAGTCTTAATGGTTTCCTGAATACCAGGATTCAATTGATTGAAAGGTTTGTCTTCTTTTTTCTTTTCTTCTTTGGCTGGCTCGCCTGGACCGAAAAAAGCGCTAGAAATTGAATGCGCCCCGCTTTCAATACCTTCAAAGACAGAATCAGCGGCTGTTTTTCCTTTCTTTTCTTCCCGACCCATTAGTTTATCGATGACCGCTTGGTCCTTTTTAACCCAGGCATCCCCTGTTGAACGGGCCAATATCTGAATACCGAAAAATTCAGAGAGTCCCAGGCCACTCAATGTTTCGGCCACTGGCGCTAGTGGATCAATGCGCCTGACGTCATCCTTGCCCGCGCCTTCTTCATCAAATTCGGGATAAGTTTTGATAGGATAAATATCTTCTTTGATGAATACCAGCTCCAGAGCGTTTACGTTTACGTCGCTATAAGACAAAGAAGCGGGAAAACTCAACATGTAGTCCGTGACCGGAGTTAATTCGGATTCGGGATATTGGGCATAAATTTGGGCCTCAACCAAACTTTTATACTTCTCTATTATTCTGATGTAAAAATGAATCTCTCCGCCCGTGCCGACAATCTCCAATGAGAGCCAATCTTTAACCTTGCCTTTGAAAAGCGCATCCCGCCAATTTTTGTATTTTTCCCAAAGGTTTTTAGGCGGCGTTGATTGTCCAACCACGTGCAAGCCGGCAAAAATCTGTTCCATCGCCTTGAGACTTTTGTGGGCATCAAGTGGTATTTTTAATTCGTAGGTTATCCATTTCAATCCGGCCTTGTAAACTTTTTGATTATATTCTTTGAGAGCTTCCACATAGACAAAAACCAGAATAAGCGGCGCCCAAATCCACCAGTAAGAAAACACCAAACCCAAGGCCGTCCAAGTAGAACCCAGGGTGTTTAGGATAGAATCCATTATGTTCTTAGTATACTACTTCTTGATATGACATTAAAAGGGCCCCGCCACAGAGATTCTTAACCGGCTAAAGCACGGATAGAAACTTCTCCGAAAAGGCGGGGCCCTTTTAATTCTGAAATTATTTCCTGAGATTGTATGTGCCGTCAGAGTTTTTGGTGAATGTTTTTGAATCCTGGAGATTAAGCAAAATAGTGTTTTCTTTGACCATGCGTGCGTCTTTGACTTTGGCCATCAAAGTGGCTTTGGCCATCGGCTTGTTTGAAGATTTGAGAATGTCGACGAGGACGTCTTTGACCGTACCGGCGCGATAGCCCCATTCAGACAAGGCATACATGCCTCGGCCGACCAGGATAAAGCGGTCATCTTTGATCAATTCGTTATGGACCGTCTGGACATTGGCTTTCTTATTGTTGAATCCGGAAGCGTTAATCAAAGAAGCGATATCGCTGAAATGCTGAGGCTTGGTTGATTTCTTAAGCACCAAGAAAGCTTTATCGCGGACACCTTTAGGTTTGATTTCGGACCATGAAGCCAGACCGACTTCGTTGAAGATGTTGGAACCGAGATTCTTGGAAACAGCCATGACCAGAGCGATATCCGCTTCCGATAATGGTTTACCGCTGGTTGAAAAACTGGGCACGCTATGCTTCTGGGCCAAGAAAGCGAAATCGGAATTGGAAACGACTCGGCCAGTTTTTTCAAGAACTTTAATCAAAGAACTGGCAGTGTTGGCAAATGAAGCCAAGGTGGCATTACTAACCGCCCAGAAAGAATTAAAATCTTCATTTTCCGGCGAACGGACAATTTCGTTGCTTAACGACAAAAGAAAGACCAGAGAACTGTTATTGATATTATCGCCATCGTGACCACTGAAGGATTTGAAGAGGTCGCGTTCTTTGATGACTCCGCCGTGTTCATTCAAAATATCGCGGGCCAGAACAATATAACGTTTGACATCAGAATGGCCGGCTGCAGCCTGGCGGAGTTGAGACAGGGTCGATTCCTCGATCTGACGGACACGTTCGCGGGTAATGCTATAAGAAGCGCCGATTGATTCTAAAGTCTCTTTCTGGCCCGTTTTCAAGCCAAAACGACGGGAAATGATGTCCTTATTGCGGGCTGAGATGTTTTTAAGCAAATCAGCGACTGTTTTCTTTATATTGACCGAGGTATTGATTGTCATATTCTGATCTATCCTAAGGTTTTGACACCCCAGAATGTAGTTATTTAATTATATACTACTTATAAAAATACGTCAACACCGATGGGGGTTAAGTGTTTTTGGTCCACCAAACCAACAAAGGCGAAGCGACGAAAATGGATGAGTAAGCTCCCAGGAAGATACCAATGATTAAGGCCAAAGAAAAGTACTTAATACTCTCGCCGCCAAAAAAGTAAATGGCGAACAGTGATAAAAGCACGGTAAAAACGGTGTTTAAAGAACGGGTCAGTGTTTGCATGACACTCTTATGGACTACTGAACCGAATTGGGTTTTGTTTCCTCCCCCGCGGATAATATTTTCGCGGACACGGTCGAAAATAACCACTGTATCTGACACCGAGAAACCGAGAATAGTCAGGGCGGCGGCAACAAAGACACCCGTAATTTCGATATTATAAAAATGACCGAGAATTGCAAACACGCCTACAGGAATGGCCACATCATGCATAAGAGCCACGATAGCCGCCAAACCCATGGCCCAAGGAGAAGTGGTTCGGCCAAGCTTTCGAAAAACAAAAGCGATATAAATAATCACGCAAACAAGGACCATGAGAATGGCAAACAAACTTCTTTGTTTCAATTCATTGCCGATAATCGGTCCGACTGAACTGAATTGTTTTTCCACCAGACCGCTGGTTGGGAAAGCGGTGTTGAGCGCACTCAATGCGCTCTGGTGTTGAGCTTCAGTCAGTTCATGGGTTCGGACAATTAATCCCGTCTCTGCCTCGGTGCTTAATTCAACATCGCCAATCTTGGGGGTCAGGATATTTTTAATTTGGCCGATATCGGGCCGATTTTTAAAGTTTAGTTCCAAAACACTTCCTCCTTGAAAATCCACTCCCAAACGCAAACCGAAAACACTGACGGCGACCACCGACAGCACTACTAGGAAAATCGAGAACCAGAACATTAATTTGTATACGCGGGGAAGCATTTCGGGAATTTTAAATTTAAAATTTTAAATTTGAATTTATCGGAATAACCATTGTTTGCGTTCAAACCATTTTGAAGTCACCAGATTCAAGAAGGTGCGAGTAACCATGGTGGCGGTAAACAGACTGGTCAGAACGCCGATACCCAAAGTCAAAGCAAAGCCTTTCACAATCGAACTGGTCATGGCATAAAGCACAACTGCGCCAATGATGGTCGTGACGTGACTGTCTCGGACTGATAACCAGGCGCGAGAGAAGCCTTCATGCATCGCTACTTGCAACGGCTTACCGGCCGCCAGTTCTTCTTTCATGCGCGCGAAGATAAGAATATTGGCATCTACGGCCATACCCAGCGTCAGAATAAAACCGGCGATACCGGCCAAAGTAAGCGTAACCGGAATAAATTTATAAAGAGAGAGGACAATCAGGATATAGACCAACAAAGCCACCACCGAAATGACGCCCGGCAAACGATAGAATAGAATCATGAAAATGGCAACGAATATCAGGCCGTAAATACCGGCTTTAAAACTGCGAGCCAACGAATCCTGGCCGAGACTGGCACCGATAGTTTGTTGGCTGACCAGCTGGATCGGCACCGGCAAGGCGCCTGAATTCAAACGCTCCACCAGTGTCTTGGCTTCTTCGGGAGTAAAGCTACCACTGATGACCGCGTGGCCATCGGTAATGGCGCTCTGAACCGTCGGCGTGGAAATGGGTATGCCATCCAGATAAATAGCCACGGTCTTGCCGATGTTGGCTTGGGTAATCTGACCGAAAAGTTTTGCGCCTTCAGTATTTAATTCAAGACTGACTTGAGGACTAAGCGACTGGTTATTAAAAGAGACTTGGGCCGTTTTCAAACCGGAACCATTCAGACCCGATGACTGGAAACAAGGATCGGTCCCGAAACTGAGCAAGAATTGATTCAGCGTCACGATGTTGGCTGGCGCACAAAGAGCGGCCGCGGTCAGGCCTTGGGTATTAGCGCCGAGCGCTTGTTTAATGATGGCGTCGCCTTGAGCCGTCGGCAGCATGGTTTTAAATTCCAGGAAAGGCGTCTGGCCGATAAGCTCGATGGCCTGATTAACGTCACTGATGCCGGCCAAATCGACAATCAAACGGTCGTTGCCGGAAATCTGGACCACCGGTTCCGAAACGCCGAACAAATTCACCCGCCGTTCAACGACATTACGCACGCCTTGCATCGCGTCATTGGCCGAACCGGTTATCTTTGAGAGGTCGGCTTGATAGATAAGATGAGTGCCACCTAAAAGATCCAACCCTAAACGGAATGGCGGAGTGGAAAGATTAATTTTCGGGATATGGAGTTTTTGAGCCGTTTTGTTGATGGCCTGCGGGGCCACAAAAGCCAACATAAGAAGCGAGCCGATAATAGTTGAGATGAGAAATAAATTTTTCCGCATGATTATGTCCATTAGATTTAAACATAGTGCATTTTTTATGTCAACAGATTCGTTAAATAAAAACAAAGTGCCCGACTGACGCGGGCACTTTGTTTTTATTCGTCGAGCGATTCTTTTTCTTTGGACTTGTGGGGTTTTTGGTCGACTAACCAGTCTTTGATGATCATGGTCGCTCGGACATCGTCCTCGTTGTAGCGGAGGATTTTTTTCATAATCGCTTCGTCCCCTTTTTCCAGCCATTCTTTGTACCAGAGAATGGATTCGGCGCCGCCGGCATGAGGGTCGTCCCATTTGAAATTTAGATACGAACCAACATCTTTGAGGGAATAGAAGTAGATGGGCAGGATGGCTGAATCAATAAGTTTGGTATGCAAATCAATGGTGTTCTCTCTGAATTTTTCCAAAAGACTGGTCGGCGCGCCGTAACGAGTGGCCAGGCGTTCAAAGACTTGGCGTTCATAAAAAGCATAGTGATAGATGACAAAATCTTCGAGCTCGGCCAGGTATTCCAAAAACTTGCGCCAAGCTTCCGGTTCTTCTTCTTTGTTCCTGGCCAAAAAGTACTTGTACTCTGTTTTCCCGGTTTTGGTGTCCTTGACCATAAATCCCAGCAGATAATCAATGTCCGCCAGCGGGTCGGATTCAATATCAAAATAAACTTCATAGCGAACATCAGGGAAATTGGGATGACGGGTAATCATCGGCTCACCGGTCGTGAGCGATTTGGCCTGATTGGAAAAACGGACAATCTTGTCGAATGGCCAATCTTCCAGTTTTTCCTGAAGATCGTCAGGATCGGCGGCGGCCAAAGCATCCACGGTCTTAATACCAATATCATACAGGCGACGTTGATCGGCCTGACTGATGCGGTAAATGAGCGAGACATCATTACAGCCTTGGGTTTCCGAAATACACAGCGAGTACCAGGGCGTGCGCTTACAGCCGGCTTTCAAAAACGGCGCCGGTTTTTCACCGTTAAGTATTTTTTCGATTTGCTGGCGAGTGAGATGAAATTGATCGATATATTCGGAAATTTTGAATCCGACTTCATTACCCTGTGAATCTATAATGTAAGCTTGCTCGGGACGAACACCTTGAATCCGTTCCAATATCAAACTGTAAAAAATTAACTGGAACTTATACTCATCGCGCATCTCCAAAGAATTCTGAACATCATAGACGACATAATAGAAATCGCCGAGGTTTGATTTTCCCGGCCGGGCTTCCAGTAGGTCGGGAATACCGACCCAATCCTCGGACATCAAAACACCATGATAAATGTTTTTGCCCTGCTTCATAAGTTCCACCGTCGCCAAAAAAGCTTCGTCGAGATCTTTAAATAGTTCAGGATCGATCTGCTCAAACTTTTTGTGATTGGAAAGTGTCTGGCCAGCATCGAGCGTCTTGCCTTTATAGATTAAATCCAACAATGGCGGAATGTCCCGCTTATATTGGCCGTCGCCGTAAATGTCGTACCAAATCCAATGCGGACACTGGAAAAATTTATAAAAATAATCTCCGTAAAACTTCGGCTGGTTGGAATCGGTGGGCATATTGGCAGTATATCTTAAGTTAGCCGGCTATTCCATTTCCACGATTTGTTCTTCCGAAGCAAAAGGAAATTTGCCGGCTTGCTGAACATAGACGCAATGCGGACAAGGCATGGTAATTTCTGGCGGCGTATTTCGGCGGGCTACCATCACCGCTTGTTCAAAGACATCCCCGACCCATGATTTGTCGGCTTTGACCGCTTTCAATGATTCAATAAACGGTAAAGCATTTTGAAATCCACCGCCGGTTTTATCCACCTGGTAAAAGACGAAGTAGGCCTCGGTATGGGTTTTGAACCCGTTGCGATCCAGAAGATAAGTATAGATGTCCATCTGCTTCTGATAGTCGTCGTAGATTTTTATTTCCCTGGAACCGGAGGATTTGTAATCAATGACTGCTAGCGAGCCGTCGGCTAATTGCAGGACATCGTCCACCGCCCCGTAGAGCATGGCATTGAGGTCTTCATCGAAATACTGCACCCCTTTGAAGTTCTCGCGCCACACAGGCAATTCAGGGCCATTGTAGAGCTTGGCATCGCCGGCTAGGTGCCGTGCCAAGACCGGCGGCAACGTCCCCTGTTTGCGGTACTTATCAAATTCCTGTTTGACCAAAAAATCCACCGCCGATGATAGCGTGTATGGGAAACTCGGCGGCCGTTTGATTTTATGATGCACATCCAACCAAAAACAACGCGGGCAGTCCTGGAAGAGCTTCAGCCCCGACCGAGATATTTTTATAGTTGAAAATTTGGCTGGCATGGTTTAATCCTACTCTTTAACTCCGATTTTTTCCAAAAATGCTTTGTTATTGGGTTCTCGGCCAAGAAAACCCCGAATCAAATCAATCGGCTCCACGCTTGAACCTTTTTCTAAAATCCAAGAACGATAATCAGCTCCTGTTTTTGGATTTAATAATCCTTCGGCCTTAAAACGAGTAAAAAGATCGCATTCATACACTTCAGACCACATGTAGCCATAATAGGCACCGGCATACCCGAAAAGATGGCCGAAGCCGGCGGCAAAAATATTATCTTCCGGAAGCTTGATGTCAAAATATTTAAAATTCAAATCATTATAAATTTTAGTAATACTTTCGAAAACGGAACCGGCATGAAGCACGTGATTATAAAAACCTAATACCAACTGCCTCATGGTTATATAGCCGACCATGTGATCTTTTGCCCTCAACATACTATCGAGAATATCCGGAGGCAATTTTTCACCCGAATTTTTATAGTGCCCGGAAAGAATGTTGAGCATATCTTTATCCCAAACCCAATGTTCTAGCATTTGGGAGGGAACTTCTACAAAATCCCGAGCAACCGCAGTCCCCGATTGGGAAGCATAGGAAGCACTTGTTAATACCCCATGCATAATGTGGCCGAACTCATGGAAAAATGTTTCCACTTCACCATGACTTAAAAGTGAAGGTAAATCAGGAGTTGATTTAGGAAAATTCCCAATCAGGATGGCAAGAGGAGTAATATAACTCTCACTTCTGTAACCATCTCTGTGTCCATTAATAAGCTGCCACATTGATGGGTGGCTAAATTTTCCCTCTCTTGGATGAAGATCCATGAATATATACCCTGCAACACTTTGATCATTCTGATTCTTTACTGCATATAACCTGGCATCGGGATGCCAGGTTGGATACCCAATTACTTCTTCAAAATTTATAGAAAATAGTTTTCCGTAGATTCCAAAAATTCCTTTTTTGACGGTTTCAAGCGGAAAATAATCCCTAATCTTTTCTTTGTCAAAATTAAATAGTTTCTTTTCCGACTGTCGAATATAATACCAAATATCAAAATACTCTAGCTCCGCCTTAGAATTGCCAATCATGGATTGCTTTAATTCTTTAATAGTCGCGAGATCATGATCTTTCATTGGACCAACCTTACCTATTAAGTCGTTGAGAAAATCTTTTATAATTTTACCACTCTTGGCCATTCGCGGTTCTGCAGCATAATCTACGTAATTTTTATAACCCAATAGCTCGGCCTGGACTTGCCGCAGGGGAAGAACTTCTTTAAGAATCTCTATGTTGGCCTGTCCCCCTTTATGTAAGTTTTTATCGGTTAACTCTTTGCGTTTAGAAGCATCGGTAGCATTTTCTACAAAAGGCAAGAATTCCGGAGCCTTCAAAGATACCTTATATTTATCCGCCAGCTCATCTTTCTCAAGGCTTTTAATATAATTTTCCGATAAACCATTTAACTCTTCTCGGGTTACAAGAATATTATCTTTGTAGTTGTTGATATTTAAAGTAAATTCGGTCTCAAGTTTTTGGAGCTTTTTGACGGTAGACTTTAGTGTATCTTGTTTTTCTTGAGGTAAATCAAATCCCATGCGACGATAATCACGAAGCATATCGTCAAATAGTTTTTTATCTTCGCCTGTTAATTTTTTGGCCTCAGCAGTCTCGGCAAACTCTTTAACGGCTTTATATAATCCCGGATCATATTCAATATCAACCAATTCTTCCTGTATATGTTTGATCGTCTTTTCGGCTGTTTTTCTGATTTCTTCATCTGGACTTACGTTCAATAAAATATCAATCAAATTAATAGAAGCCGCAACATCACTGGCTGATTCGATTCCATAAATTGTATTTTCAAAAGTTCTTTCATTTGCCAAAATCAATTTAATTAAAGCGTATCTCTCTTTTTTTTGAGAGAGTATTTTATCTGCCTCTTTTTCTATGTCTTTCGACAACCACTGTATCCACGCAAAATCTTCTTTTGTTTTAGGAATTCTTTTCATTTTACTAAAAACCTATGCGAGTATTACTTTTGTATCATCAACCGCTGATGTTCTTCGGTGTTGAGAAGCCCGCACTTTTTATATTTCTTGCCGGAACCGCAAGGACAGGGGTCGTTGCGGCCGATTTTATCATCGCCGGAATTATAGACGGACATAGCGCGCTGAGATTCTTTTTCCACAATGGTCTCCCCTTCTATATTCTCCCGGCCTTCAATCACTTTTACTCTTTCGGGCTGGCGAAGCATGCTGACTTTGAAGATGGCATCCACCACCTGAGCTTTAATAGAATCCAAAAGCTGAATAAACATCCGTTGGCCTTCCACTTTGTATTCGGCGAGCGGGTCGCGCTGGCCATAAGCTCTCAAACGGACCGAACCGCGCAAATATTCCATGGCCGAAATGTGCTCCACCCAAATTTCATCAATAGTGCGCAAAAGAACCAGCTTTTCCAGCATCCGCATTTGTTCAACGCTTAATTCTTCTTCGCGCTTAACGTAACGCTTGGCGACATAATCGCGCATGAAAGTTTTAAGTCCTTCTATGTCTCGCGCCTCGGCCAAAGCCGTGATTTGTTTGGCGATTTCAGAATCAGGACCTGTCACCGCTTCAAACGAAGTTGTTAATTCTTTGGTATCCCATTCATGGCCGGCGGTATGGAATTGAACCATCCGGTCAATATAATCATTCAAATACCCCTCAATAATCGGTTTGGAGCTTTCGGAGAACAAGATCTGACGGCGTAAACCGTAAACGGTCTCACGCTGTTTGTTCATAACGTCGTCATATTCAAGAATATATTTGCGGGCATCGAAGTTGTAGCCCTCAATGCGGGTCTGGGCCTGCTGGATAGCATTGGAAACAAATCGGTTTTCAATAACATCGTCTTCACCCACACCCAAACGTTCCATGATATTTTTCAAACTATCGCCGCCGAATCGTTTGACCAGTTCATCTTCGGTGGAAACGAAAAATTGAGATGAACCCGGATCGCCCTGACGGCCGGCGCGGCCGCGCAACTGATCATCAATGCGACGGGCTTCGTGACGTTCGGTACCAATAACATGCAACCCGCCGGTAGCCAAAACTTTTTTCTGCATTTCCAAATCCGGCGGATTGCCGCCCAGGATAATGTCCACGCCGCGGCCGGCAATGTTAGTAGCGATAGTCACCGAACCGTATCGCCCGGCTTGAGCATGAAGCTCAGCTTCTTTTTCGTGATTCTTGGCATTCAATAGAGTATGGGGTACGCCTTCGCGCTGAAGCAATAATGACAAAAATTCATTTTTATCGATGGAGACTGTACCCACCAGAACCGGCTGACCAGTGGCATTGCGGGCTTTGACCTCCTGAACGATGGCTCGGAATTTACCGGCTTCATTTTTGAAAATCTTATCGGGTAAGTCTTGGCGGATGTTCGGTTTGTTGGTTGGAACGGTAATGGCTTCCAATTCATAGACTTTATGGAACTCTTCAGCTGAACTTTGAGCAGTACCGGTCATGCCGGCCAATTTTTTATATAAACGGAAGTAGTTTTGGAAAGTAATGGTCGCTAAAGTGCGGGATTCTTTTTGAATTTTGACGCCTTCTTTAGCTTCCACAGCCTGATGCAAGCCTTCGGACCAGCGCCGGCCCGGCATCAGTCGGCCGGTAAACTCATCCACAATAATCACTTCCCCGTCTTTAACAACATAATTTTGGTCCAAATGAAAAATCACTTGCGCCTTCAAGGCTTGTTCCAGGTGGTGGACGTATTTCATTCCGCCCTCGTCATAGATATTCTTAACCCCCAGTATTTGTTCCACTTTTTCAATACCGGCTTCAGTGATGGAGACCGCTTTTTCTTTGATATCGACGGCATAATCTTCGCCTTCCTTTAATTTCGGAGCGATACCGGCAAAGGTTTTATATAATTCGCCCGAATCTTCATCCGGCGCAGAGATAATTAATGGCGTTCGGGCTTCATCAATTAAAATAGAGTCGACTTCGTCAACGATCGCAAAGTTGTGTCCGCCTTCAGTGGCCGAACGCTGGGACATCTGTTCCGGCGAATAGGCCATGTTGTCGCGGAGATAATCAAAGCCGTATTCGTTGTTCGTGCCGTAAGTGATATCGCAGGCATAGGCTTGCTTACGGGTGATGGGCCGAAGCAGTTCGTGAACGATTTTAAAACTGCCTTCGGTGTCTTCTTCTTTATCTTCGGCTTTGGTTACATGAGAAGCATCATACTGATAGCTGGCTTCATGGTTAATGGTCGCCACAGTCAAACCCAGGGCATCATAAATCTGGCCCATCCAGGCCGCATCGCGACGAGCCAGGTAATCATTGACTGTGACCATATGCACGCCTTGACCTATCAGAGCATTCAAATACACCGGCGCAGTAGCCACAAGCGTTTTCCCTTCGCCGGTTTTCATTTCCGTGATTGTGCCACGATGCAAGGCAATACCGCCAACGAGTTGAACATCGTAGTGGCGCTGACCCAGCGTACGCTTGGCTGCTTCGCGGACCGCCGCAAAGGCTTCAGGCAATAAATCATCCAGCGTCTCGCCTTCGGCGAGACGTTTTTTAAACTCAACTGTTTTTTCTTTTAATTGTTCAACCGAAAGCCCCGCAAAGTCTTTTTCGAGGTCATTTATCTTTTGGATTATTGGGTTCAGGGAATCAATATACCGCTTGTTTGCATCCCCGAAGACACTGGATAAAAACGCCATAGTTTTAGCATTCTAGCACTATTTTCAAGTAATTTAAAGCGTTTGTAACGTAAGTCGACCCAAGACTAACCCACGCCGACCCGCGTTAAAATTCTGCTGAATTTTCCGCTCTGCCCTCGGCTACCCGCCTGCGACGGTCGGCTTTGTGTTAATCTTGGGCCGACTTCAGAGTGATTTAAGGTAAAGTGAAATTATTTTGAGGGCTGGCGAGCAAGGTCTTTTCTTTTTTCTTTGAACTTTTTGATTTGGACGTGAAGTTCGTCACGAGCTTCGCCGATGGCAGTGCGCAAGTCCTTGTGGGTAGATTCCCCCCGCAGAAGTATGCCGCCAATTTTTAAATTAGCTTCGGCATAAAATACCGGCCCGGTTTTATGATGCTTGGAGGGTTTGCCTATTTCAACCGCCACACTAACAGGGCCTTTTTGAATAAACTTCTCAAGACCGCCGATCTTCTGTTCTATAAATACCCGCAAGGGTTCGTCCAGAGTGATATTTTTAGTGGTAATGTTTATTTTCACGGGTTTCTTTTAATTCTACCTATCTATTATTAAAAAGGAAGAGGGGCGCAGGAGCGCCCCTCTTGAGATGACTAGATTCTCTTCTTCTTCTTTGCTGCTTTCTTTTTCTTTGCCATAGTATTTTTTGCTTCGGAGATAATGATCGTCATGACGAGAATCATTCTCTCCATTCCTCCTTATAAATAATTATTTTAGTTTGACAGTTCGACCTACTGCCTACTCACTGCATTAATTTTAAAACTAAAAAAACTTTTTTGATAATAAAAAAGTTGATAACTCATCGAACTAAAAATATTTTTACTGTGTAATATCGGAACCAATTTTATAAAAATTTGATTCGAGACTGTTCACGATAAAAACCGAATTCCAATCGCGATAAGAATCAGTAAAATGTTGAGCGGTCATATTAAGCCAATGCTTCGTGCCATCGGGCCAAACAGCATAGACTTTTTTCTCGTCTACCGCGCGAATATAATTCGCGGGCATATATGATTGAAACACCGCTTCCGTCACCATCACCGCCTGCGAGGCATCTAAGCCGTAAAATTTGAGCACGTCTGGCGCCAGATAGCGTTTATATGTTCCCGTGACCACGTAGATATCCGGCGTACCGGCATGCATGATAAGCGACCCGTCGCTGACAGTGGTAACTAATGATGTCAATGTTTGGGTAGTATATTCGATGGATAGCGATAATTGAGTAGACGCTTCACTGGCTCCGAAACTGCTTGTTTTCGAGCTATTGATCGGCATTAATATAAAACTTCCGGCCGGCGGTAGAGTTATAACATCTCCATTACCAAGACGACGTTCAGCACCAGATGCGTCCGCATAATAAACTTGAAAAACGGAGCTTGGCCAGCTAATCTTTATGTTTTGGCCAGCCGGAGCTGATGGATCAATCTTAAATTGATACCAAGATGATTGCCATGGTTTCAGCAAATAAACATACGGATTTGGATTATTGGATGTCAGCTGTTCATTGTCGGTCAACGAAACATGGATGGCTTGAAGATTTTGATTCACATAGCAATATCGAATATCCGGGATACAGTTATCAAAATAATTCGTCCATTCCCAATCCGCGAAGACGTCGTTAAAACGCTCCAAGTTCTGATGATCGGACAGATACTTATCAATGGAATTGATACCGACAAACGGACTACGTAACGTATCCTGAAGAATGCCTGGCCCAAAGCGATCGACAAGATACTGGCCAAACAATGTCACCGAGGCATAATCAAGATTAGTGTTCGGCCATTCGGTAAGACTGTCGGTCGGGTTGTTTACAAATGTTTGCGCCCGCTGTAAAAGATCCGAATTTTGAAAATCATCATTATATCCCGCGACTGTAATCGCATATTGCGAACGGAGCTCGTTAAGCCAAGTATCTTCAAAGACATTGCGCAAAATTTCTTTCTGATTAGCCGAGATCAGGTGTTGGAATTCATGAGCCAGAAATATTTTTAAATAGCCGGTATTAAGCGATGAAATATTGGCCGTAATCATTTCCCGCTGATTAGTAAAATCTGTTTGAGATTTTGAATAGCCATTGGCACTGTCAAAATAGCCTCCCGTGCCAGTGGTTAGACGCTCAAGGAGAATCGTAACTTTAGGATCGTTATCAATGCCCGGATTTGTTTCTGAACCCCAAAAAGCGGTTCCCTTCGGGTAAATATTATCGTCGAATTCTTGGGCCGAAGCAATGATTTGCTGATTAAAGATGGCACGCTCTCGGGAATTAAGACTACTCAAATACAAATCATCGACATAGAAATAGGAATGGACGCCCACATATTCGAGAGTAGCCGGAATGCTTGTCCGGCCAGTAACATCGTAGGAGGAATCCACAAAAAATGTGTGGCGTTCGCCAATAGTATCCGCCCAAACACTGTTTGCGTTTGATTGGCTCAACAAAAAAACAGCAACGATGATAAGAAAGATTCTTATATATTTTGACAGGTGATTCATGTAGGGCTTACGTTCAAGGATCAGTTTTATTATATCATTATTCGTAGTAACATGACTGAATAGACTCATGGGTTGCATTATTTTAAAAATATGGTACTATTGTGACGTACCCCATGCGTAAAATTAACCTCTTACTTATTGATATTGCTCTCCTTTACGGCTCACTCGTGGCGATGCTCGGTTTGCGTTACCAAAGCAATTTTTCAGAAGAATACCAAATCCATCTTCTGCCATTCACTATTATCTTTGTTATTTGGCTGATTGTTTTCTATATCGCCGGTCTTTATGATCCGCGCACTCTTCGGAACAGTATCTTTTTCTATTCCCGCCTTTTTGAAGCGGTTATTGTATCCACGGTCGTTTCCACAAGCTTTTTCTACTTAATTCCATTTTTCGGCATCGCTCCTAAAACTAATCTGGCCTTATTCATCATTATTTTCGCCGCGCTTGAATTCGGCATCCGTTCCCTTTTCAACAGTATCGTGGAAACAAAGTTTAAAAAATTGACTCTGATTGTCGGCAACAATGACCAAGCCCAAGAATTAGCCGAATTCATCAGAGAAAACCCCCAGCTCGGCTATGACCTTAAAGAAATAATCGACTCTCAACAAGCTGTTCATCTCTCCGAAGCTTTGGCGACACCGGACCTCGATACAGTGGTCATTAGCCCTGACGCATACCACATCTCCAAAGTCACGGAAACATTCTACAAAGCTCTGGGCCGGAAAATAAATTTTTACAGTTTGGCGACATTCTATGAGCGACTGACCGGCCGAGTCCCGCTCGGCGCCATCAATCAAATTTGGTTTTTAGAAAACTTGAGCGAAGGCTCAAAACAAACTTACGAAATTCTAAAACGGATTGGCGATATCGTATTCGGATTAATTTTTGGAGTTTTATCTCTTCTGTTTTATCCGTTTATTATCCTAGCTATGCAACTGGATTCACGCGGACCGGCTTTTTATACCCAAATCAGAATTGGCCAGCACGGAAAAACATTTAAACTTATAAAATTCAGAAGCATGATACTGAACGCCGAAGCCAAAACAGGCGCATTGTGGTCTCCCAATAATGATACCCGGGTCGGAAAAGTCGGTCGTTTTTTGCGAAAGACCCGATTGGATGAAATTCCCCAATTCTGGAATATTGTCCGTGGAGAAATGTCACTCGTCGGTCCTAGGGCCGAACGTCCGGAATTTCACGAGACATTAAAAAAAGAAATCCCCTTCTACGAGGAACGCTATTTGGTAAAACCGGGACTTTCCGGCTGGGCCCAGATTAATTATTCCTACGGAGCCTCTGTTAAAGACGCGGGCGAGAAATTAAAATACGACCTGTATTACATAAAGAACCGCTCTTTTCTTCTAGACATTGGCATTGTTTTAAAAACTATCCGGACCGCCATCTCTCAAGCCGGTAAATAATCGCTTTGCTTATATTTTCAGCACTCGCTCGGAAATACAAATAAATTTGACTTCACTCGCTCTCTTGAAAATAATTCTCCTGTTCGAGATAGAAATCCCCGGCTCTGGAGCCGGGGATTTCTATCTCGGGAATAGTTATCAACAAAAATATTTTATAAAAAAGACTTTACGCCTATACTGAAACTAGAAAAATTAAAATTAAAATTTCAACATTAAGATTTGCACATCAGTTTGCATTTTTAATTTTGAGTTTTGACTGTAAAGTTGTTACCGACTAAAATATTTTTTACCAAAGGCGCCGGAACCCACAAAGAATACCTGGCATCGTTCGAACTTGCCTTGCGGGCCGCTGGGATTGCGCCATATAATCTTGTGCCAGTATCGAGTATTTACCCGCCTAATGTTAAAAAGGTAACCCGAGAAGAAGGAATAAAATTACTGCCACCCGGTTCAATAGTCCATGCCGTAATTGCCAGAAACGCCACCAATGAACCTAACAGACTAATATCGGCGTCGATCGGCGTGGCCATCCCTCAAGACCCAAACCAATATGGTTATCTGTCAGAACATCATCCCTTCGGAGAAACCGATGAAAAATCCGGCGATTATGCCGAAGATCTGGCAGCGCAGATGCTTGCTACCACCTTGGGTATTGAATTTGACGCAGATACAGCATGGGATGAACGCGCGCAACAGTTCAAAGCATCAGAACAGATATTCAAAACAACAAATTATACTCAATCAGCTATAGGCAATAAGGATGGCCTTTGGACGACCGTGGTAGCTGCCGCGATCTTTATTGAATAGATATTAGACGAACTAAAAACCGGTCGCCACAGAGATTCTCAGGCCGGCTACAGAGATTCCAATTATCGGCAACGGGCTTACACCCGGCCGATCGGAACCTTCTCCGAACAAAGCACGGCCAAGAAACTTCTCCGAGAGGCGACCGGTTTTTAGTTATTACCACTGGCGACCGAGTGACTGAACAAAATTTCTGGCTTCTGGCCCAAAGTTAGGATCCAATTGAACAGTTAGATGGGCAGTATGCACCGCGTCATCAATACGTCCGACTCGCGCATAGGCAACTGCCAATGAAGCTAAATATTGAGCTTTAGTCGGCTGAAGTTTCACCAGATTTTCATACACAGTTACCAAATGCGGAAAATCATTTTGGGCTATATAGACGGTCGCCATATTAAGATTATCATTTTCACTTAATACATACCCCAAATCCATAGCTTTCTGCATATTAACTACGGCTTTGGCAGTCTGGCCGGCTTGCATTTGAACCGCGCCAAGATACCAATATGAAGTCCCGACGGTCGGGTTCAAATCCACCGCTTTTTGAAAAGCTATTATGGCTTTCGTATAATCTTTCTTGTTTAAATATACCTGACCAACCTCATAATAGGTGCGGACAAACGTTTGCGAATAACTTAAAGCTTTCATGGCATGATTCAAAGCCTCATCGTTATAAGGAGATTTCGGATCGGATTTCCCAAGAATAATATTTAATCGTGAAAGGTAAAGTTCCGGTAAGTAATCATGAGGATTTTCGGCAGCATTCTTTTCTTCTAAAACAATGGCTTGTTTTAACGTATCAACGATTCCCGGCGAAGCAATACCGTTGGATGAACTATAGTCAAGCAAATATTGGACAAATCGATTTCGATAATCATATTTACCGGCAACATCATACGAAACCGCTATTTGGTACTCGGCCACGGCGCTGTTATAATCATTGTTCCAGCCGGCGATAATACCCCGAGTGCTAGCATAATTAGCAATGGCCGTTTTAATATTTGTTTGATATATAAGCGTACCGGTACCAATTGTTAGAATAATGCCCACAATCCAAGCAATATTAGACGAAAGCCGATTTGTACGATTTGGAGTAAACACAGACTGATCTCCTTGTCCTAAAAATGAAATGAAACCAAGAAGACTGAAGAACACTAATAAATTCGCCGAAGTATCAAAGATAAAAGCATTATGAATCATATAGGCGATAGTCATGGCAATGAATCCAGTGGCCGCGATGCGGTATTCCAGTTTATTTTTCAATTGCCACAAAGACCTTAGTATCACGACAAATAATCCGATATAAGCAATAAACCCAAGAAGACCGGTTGTCACGAGAACTTCGACAAACATATTATGGGCACGATCAAATAATGTTTCCGAACCAGGCCCTCTAAAAAACAAGGGGTTGAAATATTTTGAGAATGGGATATTGAAATTTTCCGGCCCCCAGCCGACTAACACAGTTTTCGGACCATCGCTCCAACCCTTCAGGCCGGCCTGCCAGGCCCAGAATCGCGTTTGAACAGTGTAATTTGATAAAGAAAAATCAGTCACTCGACGAAGATATGATGAATCTTTAACAAATGAGGTGTTTTTAAATGCAAAGGCGAACCCAATAAATACGATGGCAAGACCCGCTAATCCAATAAATACTTTGCGGGCTTGTTTTGAATGAGTCTGTGTAAAATATAATCCTGCGAACGTAAGCATACCAACACTTAATCCCAACAAAGACCCGCGGACAGCAGTCATAAATACTGCAATGCTCATTATTCCCGCCGAGATAAATAATAAATTACGCTCACTTTTTTTAGAGGCTCCGAAACCTAAAATTAGAGCCAGGAAGACATTTAAAATCTGATAGCCGGCAAAGAGGGCCGGATTACCGATTGTACCAAAAATACGATCACGCCCGCCACCGCCGATAAAAAATGAACCAAAACAATTAGGATTATCCGAAGGACAAGCCGGAATCCGTTGACCAAACCCATAAAAAGCGGATAAAACGCCTACGCCAACAGTAATTTTTAAGAATGTCGCCCAATCTTTTTTGGTACGCAGAACAGAAGTGAGAATAATATAAAAGACAAAATAGTGCCAAAAACTATAGGCTCCACCCATCCGCTCAAGCGTTCCCCAGAAACTCTGATAAACATTGACACTGGTAAAAGTGGCCAGCGTGTATGCCAGTGTAAATCCTAAAAATGCCCAAAATAATTTGTCTCGGCGCGGGAAATAAGACCTATCGCGCCAAACTAGGATAAGATACAGGGCAAGCATAATTTCGACCAGGCTTCTAAACACGATAACCTTGCCGAAATGAAATGGTGAGAGATACTGCGAAAATATAACCAGCGGCATTAAGGCCGCCGCATAAATACAATACTTTAATATTTTAGAAATGCTCATTATCGGTATAATATCGCAAAGATTGATAACTGGCAATTACTATTCCATACTGCGCATGTGTCTTAAAATATAAAAGAAAGAGACAAGGTGGGAAATAATAAACCAAGCACTAATCATGATTACCGCTCCCCACACTCCAAAGTGATTAATAAGATAGAGCCCGCCGGGAATACCGATGGCCAGAGTAACGGTATTGATAAGGATTGATATTTTAACTTTGTGCAATGCTCGCCACATCGGACCTAAACCGATGCCAATACCCAGAAGGGCGCCGTAAATTCCAAGTCCTAGAATATATTTAATGCCTGGCAAAAAACTATTGCCGTATAGGATTTTAAGAGCGACCGGTGAAACGATAAGCGCCCCGGCCGTGAGCACGATTGAACAAAGCAATGAATAGAGCGAGACCCGGATAAAATTCTTTTTCAACATCACGGGGTCTTCCGAACGCATCCGTGGCAATTCCACATTAAGAAGGGTTGAGATTGGCCCCATAAGCCCCAAAACTAAATTTATATACGCCAAAGAAATTTTAAAGTAAGTCACCTCGGTTGTTGAAACATACAGCGCTACCATCAATATTGGCAAAAGATTGTATAATGTAGCAATATTTTTATCGAGCGCGATCCAGGCGCTAAAACTTACATGTTTGCGTATATGTTCACCTGGCGATGAACGAAAAAACTCTCGGACGGAAGGAAACATGTGATAAGTTTTGCGTAGACGCTCCCAAGCAATCACTGAGATAAAAAACATAATTACCGCTCCAATAAGGTGCCCGCTCATAGCACCGGCAATACCTAGGCCACTGGCGACCAACGAAAGAGCCAGAATATTCCGCAACGCTTGGTCGGTAAATGTCAGGGCAGTCATTTGTTTTATTTTACCGACCACTTGATAGGCCAGAGCCGAAAAATTTAGAAAAGTATTGGAGATGAATGAAGCTATCACTAAAATACCCGCATACCAGCCGATCTGAGGATTATGGTAGATCTTTGAGGCCAGCGATGGCGCAATCAACGCCACGACCACAGATAACAACCCGATAACAAAACTCATCTTGGCCAAAAACATAAACGCTCCCCTGGTACCGGCATGGTCGTTCCGAGCATAAGTGCCGCTTACAATAGTCGTCACTGCGTCTTGAACACCAAAACTGACCACCAAAACAAGGAGACCGGCAAGACTAAACGCAATGGCATAAACCCCAAATAATTGGGGCTGAAGCAACCGCGCGATAATAATACTGCACACACCCTGCAGTAAGGTCGTCCCAAAATTACCGACCTGAAGAATGGCCAGATTCTTTACAAACCAATGTTGTCGAAAATAAGTAATTCTGTCTTTTATGACTTGGGTACTCATTTTCATAAGGTATCATTATTTACTCCAGGCTTCAATTAATTATCTTGTCAGATGTGCTAAAACATGGTAGTTTAAGAGTTGAATATAACCTTAAATTTTATGAATCTCACCAAAATTATATTAGCCGTGAATCTTATGGGTAAGGCTTTCGGCCGCTATAAACTAAAGATTCTGACGATGGCGGCTGCCGGTTTTGTGGGCGGTCTCATGGGAGGTATTGGCATTGGCGCCATAGTCCCTTTGTTCTCTTTTATTGGCAAAGGACAAACTAACACCACAAACAATATTTCCAGAATCATAGAAAAATTCTTTGCGTTTATCCATTTAGAATACACCATGACCACTCTCGTACTATTGATTACCGCTTTATTTGTTATTAAAGCTGTTTTCTTGTATTTTGCGAATTATATTACCGCCAAAATTACCGCCGATTATGAGAAAAAAACACGAAACGAACTTTTTAAAAAAACGCTTACTGCCAGCTGGCCATACCTTCTTGAACAAAAAATCGGCCATCTTGAAACGGTTTTAATCACCGACGTCAGTAGAAGTGCCGGCGTCCTAGATTTATTAAGTGGCACCATCTTGATAACAACTAGTTTACTGGCTTATTCTATTGTCGCCCTTAGCATATCTGTCGCCATTACCTTCATCACTTTGGCCCTAGGAGTTGTTTTATTCTTTATCTTGAAACCACTATTATACAAAACAAGAAAACTGTCTCAAAGCTGGGCTCTTAATTCAAAAACAGTTGCTAATCAAGTGGCTGAATATACAATCGGAGCCAAGATAATAAAAACAGCCGGAGTTGAAAATAATGTACTCGCAAAAATCCAGAAATTTTTTAATGAACTACGTGAGGCAAGAATAAAATTGGCCATCTATGGCAACCTGCAAACATCTTTCCAGGAACCGCTGAGTTTAATTTTAGTGGTAAGCATCTTCGCTTTTTCCTATTCGAAGCCAAGCTTTCAATTTGCTTCGTTTTTAGCCGTCATTTATCTGGTTCAAAAAATGTTCTCATTTATGCAATCGATCCAGGGCCGACTAAGTGGAATTAATGAAACTGTGCCCTTCCTTAAAGCGGTTATCAGTTACGATGACCAAACTACTCAAAACACAGAAGATAACACGACAGGTGCATATGATTTTAGTTTTAATGAACATCTTAAATTTAATAATGTCAGATTTGGTTATGACAAGCACAAAGAAGTCTTGTCTGGAATTAGTTTTAAAGTTAACAAGGGTGAGATGATAGGACTTATCGGCTCTTCGGGATCAGGTAAGACAACCATCGTTGATTTGATTTTAAAACTTTTTAAACCCTCCCTGGGTGCAATTCTATTGGACGACCGAGACATTTCAGAAATAAATACTCACGACTGGCGAAAAAATATCGGCTATGTTTCACAGGATATATTTTTACTAAGCGATACTATCGAAAACAATATTCGATTCTATGATTCATCAATTTCCAATCAAGATATTATCAACGCCACAAAAATGGCAAATATTTATGATGTTATTCAGGAACAACCTGATAAATTTCTGGCAGTCGTTGGGGAAAGGGGTGTTAAGCTTTCCGTTGGCCAACGGCAGAGGGTGGTTCTGGCGCGAGTATTAGCTCGCAAACCAAAGATATTGATATTGGACGAAGCTACCAGCGCACTGGATAACGAATCGGAAGCTCTAATCCAAAAAACTTTGGAGAATCTAAAAAACAAAATGACAATCTTAATCATCGCTCATCGGCTGTCTACTGTCATGAGTTGCGACCGACTGATTGCCCTTGAAAACGGCAAGATAATTGAACGAGGTTCGCCACAAGAGTTACTCAAAAATGAAAATTCTTATTTTTATAAAACATATAATATGGGGGATAAAAAAATAGCGTCTTAATGATTGAGAAACCGAAATTACCCAAGAAAGCGCTCATATTAGCCAACTACACGCCACCGGCAATAAATGGCGCCGCAATATGTCTATTTAATATTTTCTCTAATTTTAATCCCGACTCCTACTGCTTTCTCACTAGCCATAAAAATTTCGAAAAGAAAGGGTCCGATCCGGCCTATTCACTCTCTTGCCATTATTTTTTTTATGACGATGACAGAAATGATAAAAGAATGCTATCTAAATGGTATGTTCTAGTAAGTAAGCCTTTCCGAATCTACACAAAGATACGTAAAGCCCTGAAGATAATAAAAGAGGAAAGAATTGAAGTATTAATTGGAACGACAGGTCGTGGTCAGATGCTTATTTTTACTTATATTCTTTCGAAGTTAAGCGGTAAGCCCTACTGTCCATATATTCTGGATCTATACAAACACAATAATTTGCCCGGACCTTGGAAAATAATTGCTACTTTCTTTGAACCTATTTTATTCAGAGGAGCATCATTAATCTTTCTATGCTGCGAAGGATATATGGATTTTTATAAAAAACAATATCCCAAATTAAACACATTCCGGCCAGCCTTCCATGGTGGATTTTCTGAAGACTACAGTGATATACAAAATGTAAAACCGAACAGAAGAAATGAGGTCACGATTCTTTTTAGTGGCGCTATTTATTGGCTCGCGGAAGGAGCCCTTGATGAGGTAATAGAGGCATGTCAGGAGATAAAAGAATTTAAAATAAATATTCTTCTTTATATTCCGGCACCCTCTAAAAAGCTAATTCAAAAATATTCTGCCATTCCAAACATTCAAATTCTAAGTGCGACAAAATCAGCGATGATTAGAGCGATGAACCAAGCGGACATCCTTCTTATACCTTATTCGTGGAATACACAAAGCCAAGATGTTGTTAATACCGCGATCCCATCGAAATTAATCGGCTACCTGCTTTCTAATACGCCAATTTTAATCCATGCTCCCCGCGAAAGTTACATAAGTAGATACGGACGGAAAAATAAATTTGCCTGCGTTGTCGATGATCAAGATATCAATAAAATAAAATCAGCTATCAAAAAAATGATAATCGATAATGAATATACGACTGAATTAATAAGAAACGCGCAAAAGACATTCTTCGAGAATCACGACGCCAGAATTAACTCCAAAATTTTCTACGACTCCCTATTAAAGCTTAACTAATTCAAAACAATCTATCCATGCAGTTTTTCAAATATAACTTTGGTTTTCTTCGCCCAGTTTACAACTTTTTTTAAACCATCATCAATATTTGTTGTGGGTCTCCAGCCTAAGTCTTTGGCGATAAGCCCTACATCCGAGATAAACACTTTTTGATCTCCGACTCGCCAATCAGAGAATGATGCCTGTATTTTTTTGCCTAAAATTCGTTCCAGCCTGCCAATAGTTCCTAGAACCGACAAAGTATTTATTGGTCCTCCGCCGATATTATAAGTTTTACCACTGAGCTTCGAAATGTTTCTTAGCGCCATTTCATAGAGTTCGCACAGGTCATCCACAAAAAGAACATCTCGCGACTGATGACCATCGCCGTAAATTGTAATCGGCCTATCCAAAATAGCAGAAATAGCAAACCAAGCAACCCAGCCCTGATCCTCAACTCCAAATTGATGAGTCCCGTAAATACACGACTGTCTAAAAACTACGGTTTTTAGACCAAACACCCTGGCATAGTCGCGTACATATTGATCAGCAGCACCCTTACTACAACCATAAGGTGAATGAAAATCGAGTAGTTGGATTTCATTTATCCCTTGTAAAGACTCATATCTATACCCGTCTCCTGTGGGTTTAATGCCTAAATTTTCCATACTGCCATAAACTTTGTTCGTTGACGAAAATAACAACATAGGCTTATTCTGCGAATTCCTAATCGATTCTAAAACATTTAACGTCCCCATGGCATTAACCATAAAGTCGTGCATGGGGTTTAAAACTGAAATTGTAACGGCGATTTGACTTGCAAAGTGATAAACAGCATCAACTTTTGCCACGAGGACATCTAATTTATCTTTATCAACTGTTATGTCCAGTTTAATAAACTCGAAAGATTCTCCCCATTTTTTTCTAAGCCATTCTAAATTTAGGGCTGAGCCATTTCTAGATAAATTATCGGCCAAGATAACATTATATTTCCTGCTCAAAAGGTAATCGGCATTGTTGATACCAATGAAACCGGCTCCACCAATAATTAATACCGTTTTATTTTTCATATGTTATTTAAATTATTAATAGGATATATCACGATAGCATATTTTTCAAACAAAAAGAAAAGGCCTCCGTCGAGGAGGCCCGAAACTTACCCTAGTAGGTTATGCCCAGAGCATCGAGTTCGGCCGAAAATTCAAGATAGAAATCGGTAATCTGCTGGGCGGTCAAAGACGATGTTGAAACTACCGACTGAAGCTTAGTCCTGGATCCGTAGTTGAAATGGTCGTCAGCTGCCTCACCAGGCTCAAGCTCTATCTTGATGTCAAAATCGTGCATATCATCTATCCCGTAGCGTCTCCTTATCTTCTGATCAACGATTGGAGTGCCGCTGAACGGAATAAATATGGCGACAGCACACTTATCCGGCCGTTGTTCCAATATCCAACGTCTTGTTGCCTCTAAAGTTTCCGTGGTTTCGCCTGGAAGTCCGAGAACGATGGCCGCCTTGAACCTAATACCCACTTCCCGGCACCACTGACGGACAATGCTGTTTTGTTCAACGGTGGTATCTTTATAGATATTATCGAGGATTTGCTGGGAGCCACTTTCCACCCCAACCAAAACCTCAATAAGACCGGCGTTGTACATCATCTGCAGAAATTCCTTGCCGTAAAGATGGTGGGATACGATATCAACTCTTATGTAACACTTCCAAGCGAATCCCATCTCTTTCAAGGATTTGCACATCTCAATCATACGGCTACGATTAAGAAGGAAAATGTCGTCATAGAATTGTATCGCCTCAAAACCCAAACCCTTTATCTGCGCAAATTCTTCTCTTACTCGATCGATGGGAGTATACCTGACTCCTCGAGTCCAGAGATTTCCGCTATCACAAAAAGCGCACCTCTTTGGACAGCCACGTGAAGTGAACATGTTGGTGCCCAAGCATTTTTTCCCGTTTTTATCCTCGAGATGCCATTCGTACTTGTGTGCATCTCTACGATCGGGAATTGGTATGCTGCCCAAGTCGCTTATCAGTGGCGTCCTAAGAACGATTCCGCGGCCATGCCGTCTTAATGCCCCCATCCCTTCTTCAATTCTTTCGACAGCCTCGAAGATGGCGATTTCGCCCTCATACTTAACCATGACGGGGTAGTTGGTGACGAGCTCTTTGTCAACTGGCAAAGAGTCATCGATAACCATAAGAGAGCCTCGGGGTGTTTCTGGTCCGGCATAGTTAGTGACATGCGGACCGCCAGCAATCGCCGGCTTGCCTTTCTCTTTTAGATATCTCCCGACTTTCCTTATCTCGCTAGCTTGGGGCGAAGTTCCGGAAACCAAGTACAGATCGTAATCCAGTGGAATGTAGCTTACATCGGGGTATCTGTCGATGTGTTTCCCTTGACTGTCCTCGTCATATTCGGACATATCAATGAAATCGACATCATACCCACGCTCGCACAAGGCAGAACGAATGTAGGCCAGGCCCAGCGGCAAAAAAGCCATGGGCTTTTCAAAGACGGTATTCTTCACGAATATTTGCAGTATTCTCACTTTTCCGCTCCTTTTTTGAGTTTTCAAAGAACAGAATGGTTGAGACAAACCATAACATAATTTTTTAGTAAAAGCAATTTGTCTGATGCCCTTAGTCCCTAGCGTTTAATCTTAGAATATGATAATTTTTATTTTAATATGGATAAAATCGAATTAGCAAATAATTTATCTGAATCCCTAGAAAAAGCTATTCGGTTTTACGGAAAATTATATAAAGGAAATTGGAGGGAAAGGCTCCTTAGGCTCGCCAGGAACCCAATCAAGGTTTTTATAAGAAAATATGATGTTTTGTTTCCTGGGCATCGCTTATATTTTTTGGTTAAGACAAAAACATTTTTTGGTTACCCGATTCATATCCATAGTTACGAGCAAGATCTATGGTTGGGTGGTTTCTTGAATTCAGTCCCGGAAATATGTCTCACGAAATTTATTATTAAACAACTCCAGCCAGGAGATATGTTTTTTGATATTGGTTCTCATCATGGCTTCTATACACTTCTTGCACACAAAATATTAGCGGGCAAGGGACAAGTCCACGCTTTCGAGCCGACACCAAAACATTTCAGGATCTTGAAAAAAAATGCGGACTTACCCGGTATATGCCTGAACGAGTGTGCAGTTTCAAATGAATCCGGCAAGCTTAATTTTTTTCAAAGCAGGAGATCAATAAGTACTATTAATAAAGACTTTTTTAAGAATGTTGCCGTCCTAAATGAAGAGAAATTTAAAATGATAACGGTGCCCGCGATAACACTAGATGATTATTGTGATAGCAAAAAAATCTGCCCCACTCTGATAAAAATCGACGTTGAAGGTTCTGAATTTAACGTACTTATGGGAGCAGTAACAACACTTAAGAAATGCAAACCCATTATCGCCATGGAGATTTGGGGGAAAGGATATGATAATACAAACCATTTAAAGGCGGTCGATTTTTTAGCAGAATTAGGATACAGACCATATCAAATTACTATAAATGGCGACCTCACTATTTATAGTGGAAAACTGGGAGATATCGGAGAGAATGTTGTATTTAAAGCTTTCTAAATAATACTTCACTGCACCCTCATCCAAAAACTTGCCGGTTCGGCAAAGGAATACTTTGATAGCATCAGGTCATACTCCGGTAGAAATGCCTTGCGAATCTTCTCGGGATATTTAGTCATTAAATAATTGCCGGGCCAAATTACTTCAAATTTAGGATTAAAGGTCAAAAATGCCTGCAATAAATACTGTTCGTTCCAGTAAGTATGCTGGTTAAAGTAGTGCCTTGGATATGGCTTTGGTAAATGGATATCGTGAATATGGACATAAACACCGGAAGCAAGCCGCGGCAAAATCTCGCAATATTCCCACCAGACATCGCCTCCGGTCCGAAGCGCATGCGATGAATCGATAAATAAGATATCCCCCGCCCTTAAAGACTCAAACATATCTAGTCCGACATCTTGAACTTTGCTTACTTTTAATTCTAAGAATTTGGGTAAATTATCTTTTAGCATCTCGCGCGGATGAGGTTCGATGCATATTAACTGTGTTTTACTGTTTGATTCTTGTATATTTTTAGATATGGCGTTGCAGGCTAACCTAGTAGAAAAACCGGAACCAATTTCAATAATCTTATTTGGTTTTAAATGCCTTATAAGAGAATAGTAGACATTACCGTCAATGGCCATATAATTTCCGTTCAATAAATAATAGACTGAATCGTCATCAGTTTTATTGACAGGAAAAGCATTAAATTCACTTTTATATTTCAAAATTACATTATCTAACAAGTCCAGCGCATAACTCTCATTCATGTCTAGACCAACCAGTTCGGATTGCTTACTATAGGCATAAGTGAGGTCACCTTCATCCGGGATAGGTAAATAGTGGCTCTTTTTAAGAAAATAGAAGCCGTATTTGGAAAATACGGAATATACTGCTTCGGGATCAATAATTCTTTTCTTTATCAATACGACAATAATACTCAGCAGGGGCTTTTGAACAACAGATCTAAGGTTTCTGGCGTATTGATATAGTAATGTTTTTACTTTAATTCTCATATATAACGTATATCATATAGTAATCTTCGGGGGAAATATACGTCCCGAAAAGGCTTCCCATACCTGGATATTATTGCTATATTGCTTACGTAAAAACTTTAATTTTAATTGTTTGCCTGAATTATCTTCTAATATCTCGGACAACAACATCTTACCGGTATGGCTCAACCTATTAGGTCGTTGCCACCGCCGTTTTAAACTTGTTCAAATAGCCAAGAAAATTTTATATCGCTCGGGCATCGATTTGAATCGTTTCATAAGTGGTCACCAATACATTGAACGCATAAAAATATATTCCGGCCTTCCTATTGCCCTTCATCTTGATGACCATATTGACAACATCATATGGTGGAACGGTTATTATGAAAAGCACCCCACTCGCATATTCTTGAAACTCACGAATCCCGGAGATTGCGTGGTCGACGTAGGAGCAAATATCGGTTACTATTCCGTTCTGGCGGCATCACGGATAGGATCCGCTGGTAAGATATTTGCCTTTGAACCAGTCTTATCAATCTATCAAAGATTACTTGAGAACGTCAGTGAGTTAAAAAATATTAAACCCGAAAAAGTTGCTTGTGGTAACACTACCGGAGAAATCAAAATTTATGTAGCCGACGATACCTGCAGCGCCGGTTCCAGAATATCACAACCAATTGAAAACCACCCCCTGAAGATTGAGACTGTGCCGATTATAAAACTTGATAATGAACTTATGGGAGAAAAAGTAGATTTACTGAAGATTGACGTTGAGGGTTATGAGACCGAAGTTTTAAGGGGGGCTGTGAAACTTATTAGAACCAACCCGCAAATTAAAATTTTTATTGAGATTAGTAAAAAACTACTTGAGATGGCCGGGTCAAGCCCGGAAGAAATATTCAATTTACTAACCGGCCTAGGCCTTCAACCCTGGAAAGTTGAGCTGATAGGCGATAAATATCTTCTATTACTCCAAAAAGATTATTGGAAAGACGAAAATCTAATCCTTTTTGCCAAAAAAGAATACCTTCCCCATGAATTACTCGGAGAATAAAAAACTAACCACACCAGTAGTCATTGTGGTTTTTAATCGCCCTGAAAAAACGAGGCTGGTTTTTGAGGAAATAAGGAAAGCCGAGCCCGAAAAATTTTTTATTATTGCAGATGGACCAAGAAATAACGAAGAAGCATCAAAATGCCAGGAAGTTAGAAATATAGTTGAGAAAGTCGACTGGCCATGCCAAGTTTTCAAGAACTACGCCGAACACAATCTAGGCTGTAAACAAAGATTTGCCACTGGCTTAGATTGGCTTTTCCAAAACACAGAAGAAGCTATCATATTGGAAGACGACTGCCTGCCCAATCAGAGTTTCTTTCCTTTCTGCCAGGAACTTTTGGAAAGATTCCGTAATAACCCGCAAATTATGCAGATAAGCGGATATAATTTTTCGGCTATAGACAAAAAATTTCACTGCTCCGACAGTTATTATTTCTCCAACTTCAGTCCGATTATTGGATGGGCAACATGGAGGAGAGCCTGGCGTCTGTGCGATCTGGATGTAAAAAATTGGCCCGAATTAAAAAAGAATAATTTTCTGGCATCCGTTATTGATGATCCAGCTGTGGCGAATCATTATACGAATCTCTTTGACCGTTACTATGCGCAACAAATTGACGGTTGGGATGCACAATGGTATCTAGCCCGCTGGTTAAATAATGGCTTGTCTGTAATTCCATCAAAAAATTTGATATCTAATATCGGATTTGACCGGGATGCTTATCATAATGCCCAAGACCCAAATGATATCCGCGCCAAATTACCATTGCAGTCAATAAACTTTCCCCTAGTACACCCTCGGGGAATAAAGGCGAATAAGGGTGCTGCAGGATTCGCTTATAAATACTACACCGGTATTAATCAATTTTTCGGCCAGAGGTTACGGTGGTTTATCAAATACCATTTTCCAATAATCCACCGCCGACTAAAGAAGTTTAGGGATAAATTTTTACATAAGTCTTAGCTGTACCGCCAAGGTTTTTAGGTATTGCTAATTTTCCTTTTTTGTATAATAATATGGAGGCTTATGAAACCTAGAGTGATCGAACGAAAAACTTGTCGAATATCCGGTGAAAAACTGGTTAGTTTGTTCTCTTTGGGTGAGTTATACCTTTCCGATTTTATCGCAAAGGACTCAGTTCCAAAGCAAGAAAAAGTAGAACTAAAATTGTGTTTGGCCCCAAAATCAGGGTTAGTCCAGCTTGCTCATACCGCTTCATTGGACGATATGTACCGTCAATACTGGTACCGTGCCGGCATCAGCAATACCATGCGCCAAGAACTTGAGCAAATTGCCATCTCTACGAGATTATTGGCCAAGATGAAGTCCGGAGATGTTTTTGTGGATATTGGCTGTAATGACGGCACGATGTTCAGTTTCATGGATAAAGATTTGATTCGGATTGGTTTTGATCCGGCAAAAAACGACTACGCCACTCATTCCAGAAAACACGCCAACCTTATCATTGAGGATTACTTTACTGCTACTGCCTACAAAAAAAGTAAGTACGGTAAAAAGAAAGCCCGGGTCGTAACGTCTATTGCCATGTTCTACGACCTGGAAGATCCTCACAAATTTGTTAAAGATGTATATCAAATTCTTGACGATAATGGCGTTTGGATTATCCAGATGAGTTATATGCCCTTAATGTTAAAACAGCTCGCCTTTGACAATATTTTACACGAACATCTTGAATACTATAGTCTCACATCTTTTAAGTACCTCCTAGACCAGCATGGATTCAATATCGTTGATTGCCAATTAAACGACATTAACGGTGGCTCATTCCGTGTCTATGCCCGCAAAAAGAAAGCCAATCCGGTTGAATTTGCCAGTGCTCCCTATCGCGATGTTGCTGAATTTAGAGTAGAGTCGTTACTGGAACATGAGAAAACCTTAGGCCTAGATAAGTCGGCTATATATGTTAAGTTTTTTAAATCCATCTCGGCCCTTAAAAAACAAACTGTAGATTTTATTAAGAAAGAAAAAGCTAAGGGCAAGAGTATTTGGGCCTATGGCGCCTCTACTAAAGGCAACACTCTCCTTCAGTGGTACGGTCTTGATTATACATTAATTGACGGTATCGCCGAGAGATCTCCGACTAAGTTTGGGCTCAAAACTGCCGGCACTAATATACCAATATATTCCGAAGAGGAGATGCGGAAGCAAAAGCCAGATTACCTGCTAATTCTGCCTTGGCATTTCATAAATGAGTTCCAAGAGAGAGAAGCATTATTCTTACAACACGGAGGAAAATTCATTGTCCCCTGCCCTAAATTTGAAATTATAGGCAAATAAATGCCACATCGGTATGATTGTTATTCCTCAAGGCAAGAATATCTATCTCATTATTTGTATTGCCCATATCATAAGCCTTATAGCCATAACCTTCCATATATTCACTGAGTTGAGACAATGAATAGCCCAGCAAATGATACGCAAAGGGGATAATCTCGCATACAATCACTGGTCGATTGTTTTTATTTTCAAAAAAACTGCTAAGTCCCCTCAAGACCGGGAATTCAAAACCTTCCACGTCAATTTTTATTAAGGAAATATTCTTTATGCCGCCCTTTTTAATATAGGCATCCAACCTTCGCATGGGCACCTTAACCGACTCTCTCGTTGTCTCCTTACTCATAAAACCGGGAACCATTGTATTCCAACCAATATTTTTAATATTAGTAATCGAGATTTTGGCAAAACCCTCTTTATCTCCCAGAGCACATTGATTTACCACAATTCTATGCCTAGGATTTCTGGATGCCATCTGTTTCAGACGCATAAAAAAAATTGGCACAGGCTCAAAACAATAAACTTGTCCCTGGCTCCCAACAAGACTAGCACCGACAGCAGATAGGTATCCGATATTACTGCCTACGTCTATAAACGTATCTCCTGGTTTCAATATTTGCTTAAAAAACCTGACCGTTTTTTCCTCATAGAAACCAGCGTACATTTTCTTTACGTTTGAATCCAGGGCAAAATCAAAGTCAAAGACAATCTTTCCTATATGTCCCCCCAGATGGTTAAGTAACCAAGAAGGCATAATGTACAATGATATATATCTGACTAATTGCTTGGGATCGTTAATAAGCAGAGAGAGCCCTTTTTTTATTTTTCTACCAATATTTTTCAAATTTTTTATTTGCCTAAATTATATAAATTCCTTATAGGCCTTACTGAAGCGCACTTCTTTCTCGTCCGTCTCGACCATAAGTTTCACCAATTCATCAAAAGATAACTTCGGCTTCCATCCAAATTCTCTCCTAGCCTTACTGGCATCACCGCAGAGATAATGGACTTCATTAGGTCTATAATAATTAGCGCTCACGGCTACAATCACTTTTCCCTTATCGTCTACTCCAACCTCTTTCAAGCCCTTGCCCTTCCATTTTATAGTCATTTTTAAGGCCTTGGCCGCCGCATCTACAAATTCACGCACTGAGTGACTCTCGCCGGTAGCTATCACGTAATCATCCGGTTTATCCTGCTGAAGCATCAGCCACATCGCTTCTACATAATCTCCGGCATATCCCCAATCTCTTTTTGCGTCCAAATTGCCCAATGTTAGAACATCCTGAAGACCATGTTTTATTTTAGAAAGAGAGTGGGTTATTTTCTTAGTTACAAAATGCTTGCCACGCCTCGGCGACTCGTGATTAAATAATATTCCGGAACAAATAAATAAGCCGTATTTATTCCTATAGCCGACGACAAAATCATTATGAGCTCTAAGCTTAGCTTCGGCATAGGGACTGACCGGCTGGAAAGGCGACTCTTCATTCTGGGGCGGTTTAGTTCTTCCAAACATCTCGCTCGTAGAGGCTTGATATATTCTTACTCCGGGATTAATTCTCATGGCTTCGTTGACTATCCTGCCAAGGCCGTAATAATTAATCTCCATGGTCTCATCAGGTGCCTCAAAAGATATGCCCACATCTGACTGAGCAGCCAGATTATATATTTCATCCGGCTTAGATTCTTCAAGGGCGAGTCGGATAGTGCTTAGGTCTCTTAAATTACCGGTCAAAAGCTTTATTTTTTTTTGAAAAAACAAGCTCACCTATCCTCAACAGTGGTTCCGTACTACTTCTTCGCATGAGCCCATAAACCTTATATCCTTTCTTAACTAAAAATTCAGCTAGATATGAACCGTCTTGCCCAGTTACGCCAGTAATAAGCGCTGTTTTCTGTTTCGGATTCTTTTTAGTATTTTTCATAAGATTTTTCCTGAACAATATTCGATTTCAAAAGCATATTGATTTCCTTCCAAATCATTGCTCGTTCATCATTATTTTTGAACGCTCCCCGGGCGGCTTCAATAAATTTATCACCAAAATCCTTCTCTCGTTCGCACTCTCTCTTTATATCTTCAATTTCCCATCCGCGCTTGCTAGCAGCTCTCAGTCTATTAATCAATTGGTTGAGTTCCCGAGAAGGAAAAACGAGGGCATTGAAGACGTCCATGAGAACTTTGAGCTCATGTTTTACATTCCTATTCTTCTCCGGGTCAGTAATTTTTTCAATCTTAATCTCCAGAATACAAATTTTATCAATAAGTTCTGCCGGTGAAATCTCAACTAAAAATTTTGAGTTTTGATTAATCATAGTGGTTTTAAATTATATACTACCCGTCACAAAAAGTAAAACCCGCCTGAGATTCCATGAATTTCAGGCGGGCATGGCGGTTGAGGGTCTGAACTAGTGTGCCAGCGTCTCCCCGATAACGGGGCACGAGCGTTCAGGATGTTTGAGGTACTCGATGAAGGTCTCCAGGTAGAGTGCGTGCTTGGGATGTATCATGTTAGCGAACGGGAGATCTCCAACGGAGAAAAAACGAAGGTCTTCACGCTCCTGTACACGCTCAACGGTCTGGCAGACCAAAAGCGCACAGAACGGCCAGGAGAATATGTGATCTAGCCACTTCAATGTGGCAATCTGGCGAATATTGACCACGCCCCCGCGAACGCCGGCGTCCTCCAGAGCCGTTCGATCACAGAACGCCTGAATCGACTCCTGGGGACGGATATATCCGCCGGGAACGTGCCAACCGATGAAATCATCGGCCCGATGTCGAAGAAGAATCTCTTGTCCATCATTGCGAACGATCAGGACCTCCCCGGCACCCCACGATACCAGCTTCTGTAGGGGACGATATGCCGGATCAGGCACAAAACCTTGGTTGACCCCCCATACTTCCGTGAGTAATTCTGCGAGCAACCTCACCCGCTCAGGCGACATACGATCTGACATGAACCACCTCCTAGAAAATAATGTACCAGAAAATCATATAAAAGTCAAGAATCGTCACATCACTTGCCAAGATTTTTCATTAGAATATCGAGTTCATTTGTTCCGTCTTCAAGTGTGATTTCCGCCATCTGCCTTTTTGCTTCTTTCTCATCGTAGGATATCCAATTTGTCGAATTAGTTACTGGCTCGCCCCGGGTTTCTGATTTTATAATACGATTTAACGGACCATTAGGAAGCTGGTACTCGCGTTCATCGGTAGGACCTATAAATACCATCTGGGCCGCGTTAAAGGCCTTGGCTATCGTCATCGGGCCACTGTCATTGCCAATAACTAGATTAACCCTGGACATAAAGGCCTTGAATTCCTCTATTGGCTGGTTGAGAAGGTTGAAATATTTTGTCTGCTTGTCCATAAAACTTACCACATCTTCGATGGGTTTCCGGTCTGAACCGGCTCCTATAAAAAATATTTTTGCCTGATATTTTTTAAAAAGATAGTCTGCAAGCGCCGCATATTTTTCGGCGGCCCACCAGCGTATGTCAGTTGAACCACCCGGCGCAATAGCGACCATGAAATCATGGTTTGGACTTACATTATTATCCGACAAAAAATCCATAACCGTCTTATCTGCTTCCTTAGAAAAGAATAACTCAAACTGTATATTATCTGTTTGGATGCCAATCGGTTTAAGAAGGTTGAGATATTGTGCTGGGATATAAACTCCGGCCTTAAGAGGTATTTGCGTAACCAATTTTATCATAATATCATACAGCCTTGAATAAATTTTCTGTGGTCCTGAAATTACGAATGAGCTTATGCAAGGTATCCCGGACAAATATAGTACACCGAGACCGGAAGTACTCGGATTAGTGGCCACGGCAAAATCTATTTTTTTATCTCTTAATTTTTTTATAAGTTTAAAGGGTGATTCTGCGCTTGACATATATTCATCAATATATGGATTGCCTTTTATTATTTCAGCACCCTTGCCCTTACTCATCAGATAGATCTTGCTGTCTGGATATTTCTGCTTAATCGCCCGAAAGACCGGCGTAATACAAACCATATCGCCCAGGTTGGGAGTTGCCTGCATAACCAAAACCGATTTTACGCCCTGCGGTTTTTTATTAGCCTTACCCCTAAACAAAAAACGGACAAGAGATATAAATATGATATAAAAATTTGTTAATTTATACATGATTTTTACGATTTAATTATTGCGTATACTACAAACTGGCCAAACTTACCTCTCAAAGAAAGAAACGGAAAGTTTTTATCATTTACCTGTGGCTGTTTTTCCGTGTCAACCACAAAATAATCGAGTCGATATCGCGTTAATTCGGAATAAAGATTTCCTTTGAGATATTCTATATATCTTTTTTCTATATCCTTGTCCACCGAGGCAAGCCAGATTTTAGTCTCTTCCCAGTCGCCAATTGTTCTCAACCATTTTTCTTCACCGAACATATCTCTCCAATCTCGAAAGAAATATCCCCGCACATACAATGAATTTTCATTCAAATACTTGTCTAAGTCTTCTGGTTTAATACCACGCAAACGTAAATCCACCAAAAAATTGTGCATTATTCGTTCAGCGGGAACGCCACTGTACACATAAAACGAATGATAAACATTACAGCTCGTCAACGCATTGATAAAACGGTTTATTTCATTATTATAATCGGAGCTAACATACACGACGCAATCCTTCGAAGCATTAGCATTAAGATAATCAAAGACCCCCGAAAATGACTGCAATTCAGTATATTTCGGAATAGTAGCTTGCACAGACCCAAGAGTCCGCCAACCAAATAGGACGGATATAATTAAAATAAAGATTACGACCACGCGCCACAGATTTTTTAAACGCGGACGGATTATATTATGCAAAAATACTACCCCTATGGCCATGCAAAGCGGCGTTGTATATTGAACGAAATGTTGGGGATAAACAGTCCGGCCTGTAATAATTTGCTGATTATAGACAAGCTCGCAGGCAACGATTACAGCAAGGGAAAAGAACCACCAGCGTTTTTCTGGCTCAAGAGCAGTATCTTTTCTGAAATACAAAATAAAACATAAAATAACGCCGATGAGTGAAATGAGTGAAATTAAGTTTATTAATGGCATGTGAGTAAAAAACATCCCTGCTTTACGCGGATCACTTAAGGGCACTCCGCCACTCATTGCCAAAAAAACGCTGACAAAATAAAAAATATTTACGGCGAGCGCCATCGCCACCGGAATATAAACTCTTAAGACCATCGGCCAATTTTTCCGCCATACGAAATAGAGACCCACAAAAACTGGAATAGTTAATCCAAGGGCAAACGAAAAAATATAACCCGACATAGTTGAAAGAACAAGCCCGGAAATAATAATAGCCGGCCATCGGCCTTTCCTCTTCACGATGAGAGAAAGAAGCCATAGAAAAACAAATAGCATTACCCCTCCCGTGATAGGATTGACCAATCTATTCCACAAAAGACCAGTCAAATCTGGCGTTCTATGTAGAATATTTGAGATAAAATTACGATAATCGACGGCATCATAGCCAATCACGATAAGAAGCGCCCCAACGATGGCTGATAGCCGTGCCCAAAAATCATAGCGAGTCGAAAGAGAAAGAATAAAAAGATAGGCAAAGAAAAAAAGGAGGGCCGGTAAAATAAACCTGCTTAAAAAGACGATGTTTGACAATGAAAGACTAGTTAGCTTCATTGGTAATATATAAAAAAGCAGTTCGCCCATCGCGGGGGTTAAAATAATAGAATCTTTATATTCATAAAGTTCCGGCGATGAAACGCTCGTGTGACCATCTAAAATCTCATGAATCCGACCTAAATAATACCCTTCGTCGGTATTAATAAGAAATGGAATGCCTCGATCAGCTGGACCAAGGGCATTTCTAGCTATAATTTGTGGCAATCCCCCTATGCCGGCAACGGCTACCATGACCAACAACGCGAACCAATGTTCAATAATAAAAAATTTTACGTTTAATCTAGCCAATTTAAATATGTTTTTGATCGCCCCCATATAAATATTGGGTCGTCAATCTTTGACCCATAAATAGCTTAGTTCTGTAACCGGATTTTGCCAAGAGATAGAGACCTAGAGTTTTCAACATCTGGAACGAGTAAACAATTGACTTTTTAATTGAAATGGATGTATGTTCTTCTTTATAGTCACAACGAATAGGCACTTCCCCGATATTTAGATTATTAAAACGAGCTAATGCGATAATTTCAAAGCTAAATAAAAAATCGTTGGACGTATTATTAAAAGATATAGTTTCTGCTAAGTGTTTTGAATAAATCCGAAAGCCGGTATGGAATTCTGACAACGGCACGCCTAAAATCAAACGGGCTATAACACTAAGTCCTATGTTGGCAAAGTAGCGCGCAAAAGACATATTGTCTCGCAAGGGCTGCCCGAGATCAGTAAAACGGGAGCCGAGAACCATGTCATAGCCTTCGCTGGCTTTAACAAGTGCCGCGGGAATAGCCGAAGGGTCATATTGGCCATCTCCATGCAGGTCAACAATATACTCCGCCCCAAGCTCAACCCCTTTTTTAATAGAGTATTTGACGTTCCCGCCATAGCCCAAGTGTTCATGTGTAAAGAACCGAATACCGAGACGCCGGGCTACCTCAAGAGTATTGTCCGTTGAAGAATCATCAACAAGTATAATTTCATCAACCGATCCGACTGGAATTCGTTTGTACGTGGATTCCAAAACATTAGCGCAGTTATAGGCCAATATCACACAGATGGATTTTTTTCTTTCGATTGACATTATTTTTGTTTTTTTATTATTGGCTCATTTAGAGGCCAAACTAAGCTTAGGCCAGCCAAACCAACTAGCAGAAAAAAAACAAGATACGGAGTGTTGTATCTGGGAATGGCATCAAACGCAGACACCAATAACTGATTATATACCAAATATATGCCGGCTAGGACCACCATGGTTTGCAGAGATGTATTTTTGAATCTGAAAAAGTTAATAATGCCGTATAAAAACAATAGATACAAAACAATATAAAATCCGACCCGAAGATATCTCGTATCCACGGATGGCGCATAGATATGGTCGATATAATTAAGCTTCAACAGTTCGATGCCACTACCAAATATGTATTTGTCAAAATGTATAAATATTGTTTTAAGACTCCGATTCTGAATCTCATTTGGTAAATTGCCGGAAGCAATTTCATTATAATATCCGGCCTTAAGTTTATCTTCATAATTGCTAATACGATCTCCAATATCTCCATTACTAGAACTGCGAGATATCCAATAACCATAATAAGAAATTAATTGCCCGTAAGACCAGCCCGCCCGGTCAGCTCGGTTATAGAAATTAAGGCCTGTTCTATAGGACGTTGTTAAATAAAAATGGCCCGTTTTATGATATACATAAGAACCCCAGCTCATCACGACCATTAAAAATGTTACCAGGAGTATGACTATTTTTTTTATACTGAACGAACGGATAAAGATAGCAAATAGACAGATTACTATCGGGAATAGTAATAGTTGCGTCCTCACTAAAACAGCGTACCCAAATACTAAACCGAGAAGAACATACCATATAGACGAAGAATTACGGATTAATATTCTTAGGCAAAGATAGAAGGAGACGACTAACAATAAAGAGAATAAAAGCTCGGAGAAAAGCTGTCCCGTATAGTAACCGTAGTAAGGTATCAGAATAACTGTAATACCCGCTATTGTCCCCCATTTTTTTCTTTGATATAGCTCAAAACTCAAGTAGATAAATAAGCCAATTAAACCTAGAATAATAATTTGAACAACTCTCACGGCTGAAAAATTGTTTATTCCGGCCACTTTGTAAATGATTGCGATAAATATTGGATAACCGGGTTCCCGAAAGGCGCTGAATTCCTTGCCATCAAGACTATATCCCTTGCCCGAGACTAGATTGGTCGCATAATCATTATAATTACTGTCATCTCCCTTCAGATTAAACGGATGGCCGATATTAAAAACCGCCGAGCTCACGCCGGTTATTAAAAAAAATAATAAAATTAATTTTACTCTATTCATCCTATTTCATCCAAATATGCCGACAAGGCATCTTGCCATGATCGTGGTGCTTTAATACCAATCGAGGACAATTTTACGCTTCTTGCGATGGTATATTGGGGACGTTTTGCTGTTTGAGAAAAATCCGCCAACTTCACCCCCTTAATATTAACTTGATTTTTTAGTTTCGCAAGTTCCAGTATTTTTTTTGTAAAATCATATAAACTCGTGTGGCCACTATTCGTTACATGATATGTGCCATATTTGTCAGTCTTTACAATTTTAAGAATTGTTTCGGCTAAATCCTTTGTGTAAGTCGCGGATATTATCTGATCGGTCACGACCTTTAGTTCCGAATTTTGGCGAGCAAGCAGTAATATCCGCTGAACGAAATTGCCGGTTTTAGTAATCTTGGGATTATAGTTTTTGCCAAACAAAAAATTGGTTCTGATAATATAATTTTTTGGATTATATAATTTAGTAAAATATTCGGCATTAAGTTTTGTAATTCCGTAAACATTAACGGGGTTCGGTCTGTCATCTTCTGTATAATAAGAGGGTTTATTCCCCTCAAAAACATAGATCGTGCTTAATTGCACAAATGGTATTCCTAGCTTTCCGCTATGTTTGGCAATAAAAGATGGTCCGATTGCGTTAACCATCATTGTGGCAACAGGATTATTATCACATTCATCAAGATTTTGCAGGACAGCTGTATTGATAATGAGATTGGGTTTGGTCTGGTTAATAATTAGTCGCACAGACTCCTCTTTTGTTATGTCACACACATCCTTATCGACGCCAATGACTAAAAATCCGTCCTTCTTAAAAGAGACTATTAGGTCGCCAGCTAGCATTCCACGAGAACCAAATATCAGCACCTTCTGACGATTTGCAACATTAGATTTAGTGTTTTTTTTCATTTAATTCGAGTCTATAACTTTATTAAAATTTTTTACAAAATTACGAATCTTTTTCCAGGATTCCGGATCTGTTATCTTATTTTTAGGAATATCAATG